>NZ_SNXY01000008.1:0-300000 GCF_004362745.1 Oharaeibacter diazotrophicus
ATCCCGAAAACCAGGCCCGCGGACACTCCGCCGACCACGTTTCTCCTTCTTCTCTCATCCAACTTGTCAAAGAACGGAAGGCCGAGGCCTTCGAAGCTCGTCAGCGGCTCGCCACCGCTTCGGTGCGCTTCACTTAAGGTATCGACGAAGCGTCGTCAACCCCCTTCGTGAAGAACCGGCGAAGATTTCGTCGTCGCCGTTGACCGAACTTATAAGAACCGAACCAGACGAGGTCAAGGTCTTTTTTCATTCGATCGCCGAGATTTTCTTTCGATCATCTCAGCTCGACCCGGCCGTCACACTGACGTCACGCATCGGAGGCGGTCACATAAGGGCTTTACGCTAGCGCGTCAACCCCTTTTTGCGACCGCTCTGTACGGCTTCGGCGTCAGGCCGGAAAGAACGGCGGAAACTCCGCCACGTGGTCCCCGCGCATGCCGCGTTTCGCGGCCGGGAACCGTCGCCACGCTCCTGGGAGGCGGCGCCACACCGGCGAACCGGCGTGGGAGCGGTCACTTAAGGGGCGGCGCCCGACCTGTCAACCCCGCTCGCACCGGCCGATCGCCTCCGAGCCGCCGTCCCGGCCGGTGCCGGCGGCAGAAAAAATCACCGCGCCCGTGGAACCGAGCGCCACGGCCGGTGTTCTACCGATTGTCGTGCGGGTCGCCGGCGGTCGTTGAAACGCCCCCCACCCGCGGCTTCCGGCCCCGCACGACAACGCTCCCCTCCCCCGTCGCCGATCCCCGCCCACCGCACGAGCGGGCGTGGCGTCTTATCGGATTGACGCCGCCGCGCCCGCCGTCCATGCCCGCGCCGATCCGGCCCTCGCGGGGCCGCGGCGGAGACGTTGCCATGGACGAGAAGGACCTGTCCCATTTCGCGGAGCGCGCGGCACGCTGGGGCGCCGACTACCGGGCCGGCCTCGGCGAGCGTCCGGTGCGGCCGCCGCTGGAGCCGGGCGCCGTCGCCCGCCAAGTGGCACCGGTGCCACCGGAGACCGGCGAGGCGATGGAGACCATCCTCGCCGACTTCGAGCGCGTGATCGTGCCGGGCATGACCCATTGGCAGCACCCGCGCTTCTTCGCCTACTTTCCGGCCAATGCCGCGCCGGCTTCGGTCGTCGCCGAGATCCTGGTCGCCGCCATGGGCGCGCAGTGCATGCTGTGGCAGACGTCGCCGGCCGCGACCGAGCTCGAGGTCGTGGTGACCGACTGGCTGCGGCAGGCGCTCGGCCTGCCGGACGGGTTCTCCGGCGTATTGCAGGATTCCGCCTCCACCGCGACGCTCGCCGCCGTGCTGACCATGCGCGAGCGCGCCCTCGGCTTCACCGGCAACCGCACGGGCCTCGCCGACCGGCCGGCGTTACGCGTCTACGCCTCGCGCGAGGTGCACTCGTCCGTCGACAAGGCGGTGTGGATCGCCGGCATCGGCGAGGACAACCTCGTCAAGCTGCCGTCCGGCGGCCCGTCGCGCGCGGTCGACGCCGCGGCGCTGGAGGCGGCGATCGTGGCCGACCGCGACGCCGGCCGGCTGCCCGCCGGCATCGTCTCCTGCGTCGGCGGCACCAGCGTCGGCGGCACCGACGACGTCGCGGCGGTGGCCGACGTCGCGGCCCGCCACGGGCTCTATCTCCACGTCGACGCCGCCTGGGCGGGGTCGGCGATGATCTGCCCGGAGTTCCGGACGTTCTGGACCGGGGTCGAGCGCGCCGACAGCGTCGTCGTCAACCCGCACAAGTGGCTCGGCGCCCAGTTCGAGTGCTCGGCCCACTTCCTGCGCGATCCGGAGAGCCTGGTGCGCACGCTGGCGATCCGGCCGGAATATCTCAAGACCCGCGGCCGCGACGGCGTCGTCAACTTCAGCGAATGGTCCGTGCCGCTCGGCCGGCGCTTCCGCGCGCTCAAGCTGTGGTTCCTGATCCGCGCCCACGGCCTCGAGGGCCTGAGGTCGATCATCCGCGACCACGTCCGCTGGGCGGCGGCGCTGGCGGACGGGATCGCCACCGATCCCGCCTTCGAGTTGGTGACGCCGCCGATGCTGTCGCTGTTCTCGTTCCGCTACCGCGCGCCGGCGAACGTCGATCCCGACCGCTTCACCCTCGACCTCGTCGAGGCGGTCAATCGCGACGGCCGGGTCTACCTGACGCAGACCGCGGTCGACGGCCGCGCCGCGATCCGGTTCCAGGCCGGCGCCTTCGGCACCACCGAGGCCGACGTCCTTTCGGTACACGCGGTCGTCGGAGAGGTCGCCGCCCGGCTCGCGGCGGAGATCGCCGCCGGCGGGCGCTGATCGCACGGCGGTTCGCAAGGCACCCGACGCCCGCGACGGCCCGGCCGAGGGCCGGCACGCCGCGGGCGCGGTGTTCAGACGTGGGGATCGATCTCTCTCGAGTGCATCGGCGGCTGGTCGTCCAGGAACACCTGTGCGTCCTCCCCCCGAAGTCCGAAGGGATCGAGCAGGTGTCCGAACACGGCCATCACCTCGGCCCTGTAATGCGGCACCTCCGGCTCGAAGCGGAAGGTGCTGCGCCGGCGCCAACGCGGCCCGCGCGAACGCGGCCCGAGGCCGGCGAACAGTTTCGACATCGTACGCTTCCCCGTCGCTGCCGACCGACGCCCCGACGGCCGGGAGCCCGCCCCCCGGCAGACCCCTCTTCCGTCGTCGCGCCCGTCTCCCGGCCCATGGCCGGCCCGTCCCCGTGGGTGGCTCTTGCGGACCGGAGACCGTCGCGCCGCGGCAGCGACACTCTAGCGCGGTCCGGGACCCTCCCCACCCCCCATTCGGGTGATGCCGCGTCCGGGAACGGGAAGCGCGGCGGGCGGGACGATCCGCGATCCGCTTACGGGACGGCAGGTGGCGGCAGGCGGCGGGCCGGCGCGGCGGTCAGGCGGCGCGGTCGGCGGACGCGGCGGCGGCGGGGCGGTCGACGTTCGACAGGGCGCGGCGCAGGTCGGCCAGGGGAACCGGCCGGCCGAAGTGGTAGCCCTGCAGCTTCTGGCAACCGGCGGCACGCAGCAGGAGGGCGTGGTCGGCCGTCTCGACACCCTCGGCGGTCACCGCCATGGCGAGGGCGTTGGCGATCGCGACGGTGCCGGACACCAGCGCGGTCGCCTGCGGGTCGGCGCCGACGCGGCCGGCCAGCGACTTGTCGATCTTGATGCGGTCGAAGCCGTAGCGGCGCAGGTAGCCGATGCTCGAATAGCCGGTGCCGAAGTCGTCGAGGGTGATCGAGATGCCCTGGCGCTTCAGCGCCGCGATCGCCGCGACGGCGCGGTCGGGATGCTCGATCAGGTAGCCCTCGGTCACCTCGAGTTCGAGGCGCGACGGCGGGAAGTCGACCTCCGCCAGCACCTCGGCGACGTTGTACTCGAAGTTGGGGTCGCGGAACTGCGCCGGCGAAACGTTGACGCTGACGGAGAGGTCGTGGAGGTCGCGCAGGTCCTCGCAGGCGCGCCGCAGCACGAACAGGCCGAGCTGGTGGATCAGGCCCGAGGATTCCGCGACGGCGATGAACACGTCCGGCCCGAGCTGGCCCTCCTCGCGGCCCGGCCAGCGCACCAGCGCCTCGACCGCGCCGACCCGTCCGGTCGCCGCCTCGACGATCGGCTGGTAGTGCACCGCGAACTCGCCGCGGTCGAGACCGCCGCGGATGCCCTCCTCGATGGTCTGGCGCATGTTGCGTTCGTGGTCGAACTCGGCCTCGAACTGGGCCATGCGGTTGCCGCCCTTGAGCTTGGCCTCGTACATGGCGACGTCGGCGCGGCGGAACAGCTCGGTGCCGTCGCACTCGCCGGGATTGCCGACGGCGATGCCGATGCTGGCGCCGATCTGGATGCGGCGTTCGCCGATCGTCAGCGGCTGGCCGAGCAGCAACAGCACGTCGGAGGCGAATTCGACCGCTTCGCGCCGCGCCATCCGGGAGGCGAACACCGCGGCGAACTCGTCGCCGCCGAGACGGGCGAGCATGCCGTCGCCGCGCAGCATGCCGAGGCCGGTCGAGACCATGCGGATCAGGACGTCGCCGGTGCCGTGGCCGTAGGTGTCGTTGACGTCCTTGAAGCCGTCGAGGTCGACGAACACGATGACCGCCTGCGCATCCTCGCCGGGCGGCCGGCTCAGCACCTCCTCGAGGTGCTCGGTCACCGCCCGGCGGTTCGGCAAGCCGGAGAGGCCGTCGGTCAGCGCCGCCCGACGCGCCTTCTGCTCCTCGCGCGAGAGCCGCTGCAATCCGTAGCCGGCGATCGCCACGAACAGCGCGATCGATACCGTGACCAGGACCAGCGTGTTGCGCACGTGCGGCCAGGCCGCGTCGGTGGCCTCGCGGCCCGGATTGCGCCGCGCCCAGGTGACGGACGCGACCACTTCGCCGGACGGTCCGCGCAGGGCGAGGCGGTCGCCGCGGTCGGCGGGCGTGGCGACGCGAAGATCGTCGATCAGGAAGGTGGTGGCGAGCTCGCCGAGCAGGGCGGCGTCGACGTGGCGCACGAACACAAGGGCGCGCCCGCCGCCGGCGCTCTCGATCTCCCGTTCGGTGCTCGGCCGGATCCGCGCCGCGGCGGCGACGGCGAGACCGTCCGGCATGGCGACGAATGCGGCGCCGCGCTCGGCGCCGTCGTCGGCGGTCACCGCCGCCCGGCGCGTCGCCATGGCCGCCAGGGTGGTTCCGAGCAGTTCGGCGCCGGCACCGGTGACCGCGCGACCGCCGGTGTGGCCCCAGGCGACGCGCCCGGCCTCGTCGACCACGTAGACGGCATCGTAGCCGCCCTCGGGCCCGGCGACGGCGCCCCAGGTGGCGTAGAGCCAGTCCGTGTCGGGCACGGCGGCGCCGGCATGGTGGACGGCGTCGTCCCAATAGGCGTTGTCGGCGGCGAGATAGGCGAGCTTGTCCTCGGTGGCGGCGATGGCAGCGCCGACGGTCTCGAAAGTGCGGCGGGCGTCGATGGCGTCGGCCTGCACCGAGACGGCACCGAGCAGCTGCTCGAGGAAGGCGAGGATGCAGAGGAAGAACACGACACCGCCGACCAGAACGGTGCCGAACGCCGCCTTCGAGCCGGCCAGTCTAGCCATCGCCCATCCCACCCGTCGCGGTCCCCGGCCGGCCGCGGAACCTCCGCACCGAGAATAGGCGAGGAGCGCCAAGAACAGGTTAACGTTCGACAGGATCAGGCGTGACTCGATATTTGTCGCGAGCACGGGCACACCCGCCCCGTCCGGGCGCGCGGCGCGGCCGTTCGCGGCACGGGGCGCGGTCTCCGCCGGGTTCGCAATCGATCATCTGAAAATTCAAATCGTCGAATACACGATTCCTTATTGGTGAATCGGATTTTTACATTTCGATTTTAAGGTTTTCCCAACGTACATCCACTATCGTCCCGGCCATAACGAAAGAGACCCGGCCGTCGGGTCCGATCCCGAGCAGACGGAGTGCGTTGATGACCGTGACCGTGAGAGACCTGATCGCCAAGCACGGCGGACTGTCCGTGTCCGTCGCGAACCTGGCGGACGACGCCGACCTCTATGCCGCCGGCCTGTCGTCCTTCGCGTCCGTGCAGCTGATGCTGGCGATCGAGGAGACCTTCGACATCGAGTTCCCCGACCGCATGCTCAACCGCCGTTCGTTCCAGTCGATCGCGGCGATCTCCGCCTGCGTCGACGAGCTCACCTCCGATCGGAAGGCCGCCTGAGATGAACGCCGTCGGATACTTCACCAAGAACCGGCTGGCCGAGCGCGCCAAGCGCGTCGCCGCCGTCGCGGCCACCTTCGCCGACGCGGTCGACGCCGAGAACCGCTTCCCGAAGGAAGCGGTCGAGGCGATGAAGCTCGAGCGGCTGATGGGCGTCATGGTCCCGGTCGAACTCGGCGGCGAGGGCGCCTCCACGGCCGAGATCGCCGACGCCTGCTCGATCCTCGGCCAGTCCTGCGGTGCGTCGGCGATGATCTTCGCCATGCACCAGATCAAGATGTCGAGCCTCGTCGAGCACGGCGCCGGCTCCGACTGGCACCGCGCGCTGATGCGGCGCATCTGTGCCGAGCAACTGCTGATGGGCTCTGCCACCACCGAGGCCGGCATCGGCGGCAACATGCGCAACTCGATCTGCGCGATCGAGGTCGAGGGCGACCGCTTCCGCCTCGAGAAGAACGCCACGGTGATCTCCTACGCCCTCGAGTGCGACGGCATCATGGTCACCTCGCGCGCCCACCGCGACGCGCCGTCCGGCGACCAGGTCATGACCGTGGTCATGAAGGACCAGTACACGCTCGAGAAGACCCACACCTGGGACACCCTCGGCATGCGCGGCACCCGCTCCGACGGCTTCGTGTTCCGCTCCGAGGGCGCCGCCGAGCAGATCCTGCCGGTGCCCTTCGCCGAGATCGCGGCGCAGTCGATGCTCGCCCACGCCCACATCCTGTGGGGCGCGCTGTGGTACGGCATCGCCGCCGACGCGGTGAACCGCGCCCACGCCTTCGTGCGCGGCGAGGCGCGCCGCAACCCGGGCGTCACCCCGCCGGGCGCGGTCCATCTCGCCGAGGCGATGGCCGAGCTGCAGATGGTCAAGTCCGCCCTGCTCGTCGCCATCGACCGCTACGAGGAGGCCAAGGCCAATCCGGAGATCCTCGGCGCGATCAACTACGCCGTCGACATCAACCTCCTGAAGGTGGCGATCTCCACCAAGATCCTCGAGGTCGTCGACAAGGCGCTGCTGATCACCGGCATCAACGGCTACAAGAACGGCACCCCGTTCAGCCTCGGCCGTCACCTGCGCGACGCCCATTCCGCCCGGCTCATGATCTCCAACGATCGTGTGCTCATGAACACCGCCAGCCTCATCACCGTGATGAAGCAGGACGCCAGCCTCCTGGGGTGACCACATGGACGTGCAAGCCGGACTTCTCGACAAGCTGTTCGCCGCCGGTCACCTCGTGGAGACCGGCGTCCAGGGCCTCTACGGCCGCTCGGGCGTCTTCGAGGACGTGATCGCCCGCTTCGACGCCCTGATCACCCGCCTCGGCGGCTTCCAGGACGCCGAGGTGCTCCGCTTCCCGCCGGCGATGCCGCGCGCCTGGTTCGAGCGCTCGGGCTACCTCAAGAGCTTCCCGAACCTCGCCGGCACGGTCCACGCCTTCTGCGGCAACGACCACGACCACGCCGCCCTGCTCGAATGCCTTTCCGCCGGCGAGGACTGGACCGGCCAGCAGCAGGCGACCGACATCGTGCTGACGCCGGCGGCCTGCTACCCGCTCTATCCGGTGATCGCCCGCCGCGGGCCGCTGCCGGCCGAAGGTGTGCTGTTCGACCTGCAGTCCTACTGCTTCCGCCGCGAGCCCTCGATGGAGCCGACGCGCCAGCAGTTGTTCCGCATGCGCGAATACGTCCGCGCCGGCACCCCCGAGCAGGTCCAGGACTTCCGCGAACAGTGGATGGACCTCGGCCAGAAGCTGATCGGCACCATCGGCCTGCCCTTCACCGTCGACGTCGCCAACGACCCCTTCTTCGGCCGCGCCGGCCGGATGATGAAGGCGACGCAGCGCGAGCAGGCGCTGAAGTTCGAGCTCCTGGTGCCGGTGAACTCCGAGGCGAGCCCGACCGCCTGCCTGTCGTTCAACTACCACCAGGACCACTTCGGCAAGACCTGGGGCATCGAGACCGCCACCGGCGACGTCGCGCACACCGCCTGCGTCGGCTTCGGCCTCGAGCGCGTGGCGCTGGCCCTCTTCCGCCACCACGGCCTCGACGTCACGGTCTGGCCGGACCCGGTGCGCGAGGCGCTGTGGGGCGCGGCATGAGCGCGCTCCCCGCCGCCCGCGAAGACACGGCCGCCCCCGCGGCCGTGTTCCCCGCCCTCTCGCCCGACCGCCACCGTCCGCACTCGCTGCACGCGGCCGAACGGTCGTGGCCCGAGACCAACTGCTCGGTCGACCTCTTCGTCGAGGTGATCGCGGCGCTCGGCCTGCCACCGGAGGCCCTGATGGGCTTCACGGTGACGCAGGACTTCGAGGGCGACCAGTTCGGCTTCTTCAAGATCCCGACCGAGGACCTCGAGGCGCTCGCCGGCATCCGCCTCGCCGAGCTCGCGATCTTCGACGAGCCGGAGCGTCACGTCGCCGAGCAGGTCGCGCGCGGCCGGCTGCCGCTGGTCGAGCTCGACAGCTTCTTCATGCCCGACACCCGCGGCGTCTCCTACCGCAGCGAGCACGGCAAGACGACGGTCGGCGTCAACCGCATCGACCTTTCCGCCCGCCGCATGGAGTATTTCCACAACGGCGGCTACTTCGCCCTCGACGGCGCCGACTTCGAGGGCGTCTGGCGCACCGCGGAGCGCTCGGCCGAACAGCCGTTCCTGCCCTATTCGGAATTCCTGAAGTTCGGCCCCGCACCGGACCTCGCCACTCTGCCGGCCCGCGCCGCCGAGACGCTGTCGCGCCATCTCGCCCGCCGTCCGGCCGACAACCCGGTGCGCGCCTTCCAGGCGCGCTTCGCGGGGCAGGCGGCCGCGCTCTACGACCGGCCGGCGTTCTTCCACAAGTACGCCTTCAACACGCTGCGCCAGCTCGGCGCCAACTTCGAGCTGCTCGCCTCGATGCTGGAGTGGCTGGACGCCGCCGGTTACGGCGAGACCGACGGCGCCGAGACCGACGCCCGCGCGATCGCCGAGACCGCCAAGGTGGTGCAGTTCCAGCTCGCCCGCGCCGTCGCCCGCCGCAAGGCCGACGCCCTGCCCGGCCAGATGGAACCCGCCGCCGAGGCCTGGGACCGCCTGATGGCCAAGCTCGACCGCCGCTTCGGCTGACCACCGGTTCCCGCGACGGCCCGATCCGTCGGGCCGCCGCGTCGGACCGCGGTGGCGCGCCGCCGCGCCCTCGCCCTCCCCGCCCCCGAGACGACCCGCGGTCGCCGCGGACGAGGACAGCCTTGACCGACCGCGCCGTCCCCCTCGCCTGGACCCTCGCCGTCACCGACGCCGGCGCCCACGCCGTGCCGTCGGCGCTTCGCACTGCGCCCGGGCTCCGTTTCGTCGACGCCCCCGTACCCGGCACCGCCGCCACCGCCCTCCGCGCCGCCGGCCTCTGGGACGGCCGCGCGCCGCTCGCGCTCCACGGCCGCGACGTCTGGTACGTCGCCGACCTCCCCGAGACCGGCTCGTTCCGGCTCGACCTTTCCGGCCTCGCCGGCATCGCCGAGGTCTTCGTCGGCGACGACGTCGTCGCCCGCTCCGCCGACCAGTTCCGCCGTGCGTCGGTCGCCGTCGAGGCGGCTGCCGGCACGATCCTCGCGCTCTGCTTCCGCGCCCTTGCCCCGGCGCTCGCCGCCCGCGGCCCGCGCGCCCGCTGGCGCGCGCCGATGATCCCGAACCAGGGCCTGCGCCTCGTGCGCACCACCCTGTTCGGCCACATGCCCGGCTGGACGCCCGCGGTCGACGCCGTCGGCCCGAGCCGCGCCGCCGCGCTGGTCGCACCCGATCCCGACGCCCCGCGCGCGATCTCGATCCGCACCGCCCTCGACGGCGACACCGGCCGGCTCGACGTCTCGCTGACCCTGCCCGGCACCGACGCACCGCGGCTCGTCTGCGCCGGCGCCGCCGTCACCGCCACCCGCGACGGCGAGCGCGTCCAGGCCAGCCTCGCGATCCCCGGCGTCGCGCGCTGGTGGCCGGCGAGCCACGGCGAGCCGGTGCTCCACGCGGTCGCGCTCGAGACCGCCGCCGGCCGGGTCGACCTCGGCCGCGTCGGCTTCCGCACGATCGAGCGCGACCCCAACGCCCGCGGCTTCGGCCTCCGCGTCAACGGCGTGCCGGTGTTCTGCCGCGGCGCGTGCTGGACCTCGGCCGACGTCGCCGGCCTCGCCGCGACTCGGGAAACGTATGCGCCGCTGCTCCGCCTCGCCGCCGAGGCAGGCATGAACATGGTCCGCGTCGGCGGCACCATGATCCCCGAATCACGCGCCTTCTTCGACCTCTGCGACGAACTCGGCCTGATGGTCTGGCAGGAGTTCCCCTTCGCCAACTTCGACTATCCCGTCGCCGACGCCGCCTTCGCCGAGGCCGTTCGCGCGGAGGCGGCCGACATCTTGGACGAGATCGGCCCCGCCCCCTCGCTCGCCGTGCTCTGCGGCGGCAGCGAGGTGCTGCAGCAGGCGGCCATGATGGGCCTGCCGCCCGAACGCTGGCCCGGACCGCTCCACGACGAGATCCTGCCGGCCGTCGCCGCCGAGCGCCGCCCGGACGTGCCCTACGTGCCGAATTCGCCCTCGGGCGGCCCGCTGCCCTTCGTGCCGAACGCCGGCGTCGCGCACTACTACGGCGTCGGCGCCTACATGCGCCCGCTCGAGGATGCCCGCCGCGCCGAGGTGACCTTCGCCGCCGAGTGCCTCGCCTTCTCCAACGTGCCGGACGCGACGACGCTCGCGCACGACCTGCCGGTGCCGGCGGTTCACGATCCGCGCTGGAAGGCCGGCGTGCCGCGCGACCTCTCGGCGTCCTGGGACTTCGAGGACGTCCGCGAGCATTATCTGGCGCTGCTGTTCGGTGTCGATCCGGCGCGGCTCCGCCGCGAGGACCCCGCCCTCCACCTCGACCTCTCGCGCGCCGTCACCGGCCTCGTCATGGAGGCGACCTTCGCCGAGTGGCGCCGCGGCCGCTCGCCGACCCGCGGCGCCCTGGTCTGGACCCTCGCCGACCTCGCGCCCGGCGCCGGCTGGGGCGTGATCGATTGGTCGGGACGGCCGAAGCCGGCTTGGTACGCGCTGAAACGGGCTTTCCGTCCGCTGCAGGTCGCCCTCACCGACGAGGGCACCAACGGGCTCGCGATCCACCTCGTCAACGACCGCCCGGAACCGGTCGCGGCGACGCTGACGCTCGCCTGCCTCAAGGACGGCCGCACGGCGGTGGTGACGCGCGAGCGCGCGGTGATCCTGGCGCCGCATTCCGCCACCGAGATCTCGGCCTTCGAGCTGATCGGCGCCTTCTTCGACGTCTCCTACGCCTACCGATTCGGCCCGCCCGGCCACGACGTCACCGTCGCCCGCCTCGTCGGCGCCGACGGCGCGGTGCTCGCGGAGGCGTTCCACCATCCGCTCGGCCTCGGTCACGCCTTCCCGCGGCCGACGCTGTCGGCCCGGGTCGAGACCGACGCCGCCGGCGCCCGCCTCGTCGTCGCCACCGACGCCTACGCGCCGATCGTGCACGTCGACGCCGGCGCGCTCCGGCCGGACGACGACTGGTTCGCCCTCGCCCCCGGCACCGAGAAGGTGATTCGGCTCGTCGGCGACGGCCCCGTCGCCGGCGAGGTCGTCACGCCCGGCGGGCGGTCGCGAATCGGCTTTCGCTGATGCACCGCCCGTCAACCACGCCGGGCGCAGGATGGCTGGGCCCCGCAACCGCGAGCGCCGATCCCGTGTCCACCGCCGAGACCGCCCCCCTGCCGCCGACGCGCGCTCTGCTGTTCCTGCTGGCGCGGCTGCTGACCTTCGGCGCGCTGGTCGCGATGTTCACGATGTCGCCGGCGCTGCTGCTCGCGATGGGCCTGCCCTACGGCTCGCCGGGCGGGCCGCAGCTCGCCAAGATCCACCCGGCGTCCTTCCTCGCGCTCGGCGCCGTCGTCTGTTTCCTGATGGCGCGCCGGCCGGTGCCGACGATCGCGCGGCTGTGGCACGACCATCCGGGCCTCATGGTCTACGTGGTCGCGATCGCGGTGCTGATGTTCCAGGCGGTGGTGGTGCAGCACAAGCCGGTCACGCCGCTGATCGACACCTTCCTGACCTCGGCGCTGACCTTCGTGGCGCTGACCTCCACCACCGAGCGCGACCGGCGGCTGATGATGGTGGCGGTCCACGTGTTCTTCACGGTGAATTCCGGCATCGCCTATCTCGAGCAGGTGACCTCTTTCCGGCTGCTGCCGACCTATCTCGGCAACGAGCTCGTCACCTTCGAGTGGCGTTCGACCGCGCTGCTCGGTCACCCGCTCGTCAACGCCGCCCAGACCGGGCTCTATCTGGTGCTGCTGTCCGGCCCGGCCGGCCGGGTGTTCGACCCGAGGCTCAGGATCCTCTTGGTGCTGTTCCAGCTCGGCGCCATGACCTGCTTCGGCGGGCGCACCGCCACCATCCTGTCGATCGGCGTGCTGCTGCTGCGCCTTGGCAGCGGCGCGCTGGTCGGACTCGGCGGCGCGCGCACCGCCCGCACGACCGCGTCCGCCGCCGCGGCGATCGCCACCGTCGCGGTGCTCGCCGGCGTGGTCCTGGTCGAGCACGGCGCGCTCGACCGCTTCCTCGGCCGGTTCCAGAACGACGCCGGCAGCGCCGCCACCCGCGTCGCCATGCTGCACGTGTTCGACCGGATCACGCCGGAGGCCTTCGTCCTCGCCCCCGACCCCGCCGACATCGCCGCCGCCCAGAGACGGCTCGACATCACCACGGCGATCGAGAGCTTCGTCGTCGCCTTCCCGGCCTATTACGGCCTGCTGGTCAGCGGACTGTTCTTCGTCGGCTTGGCGCTGTTCCTCGCCGAGATCGTCCGGCTCGTCGGCCGGCCCGCGGTGATCCCGCTCGCCTTCCTGATGGCGGTCAACGCCGGCGCCAACGGCATCTCGACCAAGACGCTCGACCTCTCGCTCGCCTTCGCGTCGGTCTATCTCACCACGCTGCCGCTGCGACGGCGCGAGGGCGGCGCCGCCGACGAGACCGCGTCGCCGCCCGAATCGCCGGCCCTCGCCGTCACCGTCGCACCGGCGCCGGCACCGCTCCGCCCCACCGGCGCACCGGCGACCGGATGGCGCGAGGCCGTCGCCCGCCGCCGGCTCGAAGTCGCGCCACTCGGGTGATTCGTCAGGGCGATCGCTCGAAGCCGCGGTTCATCCCTCCCCTCGAGGGGAGGGTCCGAGCGGAGCGAGGGGAAAGGGTCGCCCTTTTTCCCGTCCACCTGCCCGTTTTGGATCGGAACGAGGCTCAGCTCGACCAAAACGCGCTTGGTCTCCCCACAAAGACGACCCCTTCCGGCCCATCGGGCCACCTTCCCCTAAGGGGAAGGATGAATGGCAGCTTCGCGCGATTGCCGCGCGGCCGATCCGATTCGCGGGGGTGTCTACTGCTTCGGCTCGTGCAGGGTCAGCCAGAGGCCGGCGTGGTCGACGTCGCCGAAGGCGGCGAAGGTGTCGCGGAAGAGCTCGAGGGCGAGGCCCGAGAAGGGCGACGGCGCGCCCGATTCGGCCGCGGTCGCGAGCGCGTTCTCGAGATCCTTGATCTGCAGCGACGTCCGCCCGCCCGGCACGAAGTCCTGCGCGATCATCCGCGCGCCGTGCAGGTCCAGGATCCGGCTCTCGGCGAAGCCGCCGCGCAGGGCGTCGCGCACCGCGGCCGGGTCGGCGCCGGCCCGCTCGGCCAGCACCAGCGCCTCGGCGACCGCGCCGATCGTCACCGCCACGATCATCTGGTTGGCGAGCTTGGCGACCTGCCCCGCGCCGGCGGGGCCGACCAGCGTCGGCCGGCCCATCGCCTCCAGCACCGGCCGGACCGCCTCGAACACCGCCGGATCGCCGCCGGCCATGATCGCCAGCGTGCCCTCGGCCGCGCCCTTGGTGCCGCCGGAGACGGGCGCGTCGAGATGGTGGACGCCGCGGGCGGCGAGGCGGGCGGCATGGGCGCGCGCCTCGGCGGGGGCGATCGAACTCATGTCGACCACCACGGCGCCGGCCGGGATCCGGTCGGCGACGTCGCCGCCGAACAGCACCTCGGCGACCGTCGCGCCCTTGGCGAGCATCGTGATCACCACCTCGGCGTCCTCGACCGCGTCGCCGGCGTCGGCGAAGGCGGTGGCGCCGAGCGCCACCAGCGGCTCGGTCTTCTCCGCCGTGCGGTTCCAGACGCGGACGGCGTGGCCGGCGGCGAGGAGCCGCGCGGCCTGCCGGGCGCCCATCAGGCCGATGCCGAGGAAGGCGATGCGCCGTGCGGTCATGGACGTGTCCTCCTGTTGGAGCCGACGGGCGACCGGACGTGCCGCCGGTCAGGGCGTGATCAGCGTGCCCGCCCCGGTCTCGGTGAAGATCTCGAGCAGCACCGCGTGCGGCGTCTTGCCGTTGACGATCACGACGCCCTCGACGCCGCGCGCCAGCGCGTCGATGCAGGTCTCGACCTTGGGGATCATGCCGCCGGAGATGGTGCCGTCGGCGATCAGGGCGCGGGCGTCGGTCACCGACAGTTCCTTGATCAGCCGGCCCTGCTTGTCGAGCACGCCCGGCACGTCGGTGAGGAACAGGAGCCGCGTCGCGTGCATGGCACCGGCGATGGCGCCGGCGAAGGTGTCGGCGTTGACGTTGTAGGTCTCGCCGTCCTCGCCCGGGGCGACCGGGGCGACCACGGGGATCAGTTCCTCCTTGGCCACCATGTCGAGCACGGCCGGGTTCACCGTCTTCGGCTCGCCGACGAAGCCGAGGTCGACGATCCGCTCGATGTTGCTATCGGGGTCGCGCATGGTGCGCGTCGCCCGCTCGACGACGACGAGGTTGCCGTCCTTGCCGCACAGGCCGATGGCGCGGCCGCCCTCGGCGTTGATCGCCGAGACGATGTTCTTGTTGATCGAGCCGGCGAGGACCATCTCGACGATCTCGACCGTGGCCTTGTCGGTGACGCGCAGGCCGGCGCGGAACTCCGACTTGATGCCGAGCTTGTCGAGCATGGCGCCGATCTGCGGCCCGCCGCCGTGCACCACGATCGGCTTCATGCCCGACTGCTTCAGGAGCACGATGTCGCGGGCGAAGGCGCGCGCCAGCGCCTCGTCGCCCATGGCGTGGCCGCCGTATTTCACCACGACCGTCTTGTCGTCGTAGCGCTGCATGTAGGGCAGCGCCTCGGAGATCACCCGGGCCCGGGAGACCATGGCCTCCTCGCTCAGCGTGGTGGCGACGTCGCCGTTGGCGGACATGGGCTCGGCCCTCGTGTTGGACGGTTCGCGGAAGTCGGCGCCCCTATAGCCGAAAGGCGCGCCCGGCTCAACGCCGGGCGGGGCGATCGGGATGGTCGCCAGCCGCTCAGTCCGCCTTCTCCTGGTACTTCAGCTCCGTCACCGGCAATGCACCCCGGTGGATAACGGCCTCGAAGGTGCGCAGGCGCTGGTAGATCGACAGCAACTCGACGATCGTCGACCAGGAACTCACGAGATACTGGAAGGACGAACGCACCTGCCCGAAGGCGTTCAGGATCTGGTTCATCGCGCCGAGCGTGATCTTTCCGGCGACGATCGTCGGCGCCAACACGATGTAGGGAAATATGTTGTCGGTCTGCAGGTAGAAAATGCGGGCGACATTGAAGTATGTGTAGTGGAAGTAGAGCCGGAAATAGTTTCTACGTACCGCGTCGAACAGCTCGTTGATCGTCGGCGGGCGGGCGCGATCGGGATCGTCCTCGCCGTAGACCAGTTCCTTGCGGAAGGCGGCCTCGGTGCGCTGGTTGCGGAATTCCAGGCCCGGAAGCTTGATGCCGACCAGAGCCAGGAAGGCCGTGCCGAAGATCGACCACAGGATCGCGACCACCATCAACGGATACGGGACGGTGCCGACGATCGGGAGTTCGGTGACGTTGGCGGAGAGGCGGAGCAACACCGGCAGGAAGGCGATCAGCGTCATGACGCTGTCGATCAGACTGACCCCGAGGCCCTCCACCGTCGTGGAGAAGCGCATGGTGTCCTCCTGGACGCGCTGTGATGCGCCTTCCACTTGGCGCAGCCTGTCCCAGTTGGCGAGGTAGTAGTCGTTCATCGCCGTGCGCCAGCGGAAGATGTAATGGCTGACGAAGAAGCGGGTCGCCACGCCGACGGTCACCGCGATGAAGGCGATCTCCGCGAAGGTGAGGATCTCGGCGTAGAACTCGGCCAGTTCCACGGGTCGCGTCTTCGCGAGCGCGGCCTGGATCAGGTCGTAGAACGGGCCGTACCAATTGTTGATCGCGACCGAGACCTGCACCTGGAAATAGGTCGTGAAGACGATCAGGGCGGAGCCGAGCACCGACCATTTCCACCACGGATGCGGCGCGATCAACTGCCACGCGCCGGCGAACAGCAGGGTGGCGACGGCGTAGTAGATGTAGAACCACAGGAAGTCGCCGGTCAGGAAGAAGGCGGCTCCGGTCTCTGCGGCGTCCTTGGGCGGCGCGAGGAAGCCGAGCAGCGTCCCGATCTCGTCGCCCCCCGCGTACCAACTCGCCGTCACCAGGATCATCCACACCAGCGCGGAGATGAAGAACGGCTTGGGGCGCGGGAAGAAGGAGACGAACAAGGGCGGGCTCCGGGGTCTTCGGCAGGCACGGGACGCCGCGTTGCGCAGCGCCCCCGTCGTTGTCGACATCAGGTTTTCTGCGGACGCACCATAGGGCCGCGCCACAGGTCGCGCCACCGCCGGATTGACACCGGTCAAGGCGGGACGAATCCCTTTGCGGGAGGATTGTGCCCGTTCCATGATGGCCCCGCGGAGGGCGGCGATGGCGCGGACGAACCGGATTCTCCAGGAAATCGCGGCCTTGCGGGCGGAACTCGCGGCCGCCGCGGCGGCGGTCGCGCCCGGCCCGGACGTCGCCGGTTCCGCGCCGGACGCCGCGCCGCTCCCCGACGAGGTCGCCGCCCTGATCGCCGCCGCCCGCGAGCGGGTCGAAGAGGGCGCGGCCGAGATCGAGGCCTTCGCCGAGGAGCACCCGCTGGCGGTGACGGCGGCGGCGTTCCTGGTCGGCGTCGTGGTCGGCCGGATCTGGAGGGGGCGATGAACGTCGACGGCCTGTTGCGCAATCTCAAGGTGCTGGTCCGCGCCGAGCGGATCCTCGCCGACATCCGCCTGCGCCGGGCGGCGACCCGCGCCGGCCTCGTCGTCACCGCGGGCCTGTTCGCCGTGATCGGCCTGACGCTGCTCGGCTACGCCGGCTTCCTCGCGCTCGAGACGGTGATCGGTCCGATCTGGGCCGCCGTCGCCCTCGGAGCCGCCGCCCTCGCCTTCGCCGCCGTGCTGATGCTGGTAGCCGGCTCGTCCGAGCCGGGCCGCGACCACGCCGTCGCCCTCGACCTCGAGGCCGCCGCGCTCGACGCCCTCGCCGCCGACCTGCGCGGCGCCGAGGCCGACATCCGCGGCCTCGCCGGCTTCGTCCGCAACCCGTTCGATTCGGCGCTGCCGGGTCTGATCGTCCCGCTCGCCACCGTCCTCCTCAAAGCCCTGCGCGGCAAGCGCGGCAAGGACGCCCCGCCGGCCTGAGCGCTAGGGCGACGGAGGGCCTCACCCGATCAGGGCGGCGATGGCGGCACGGAGTTCGTCGATGCCGGCGCCCTTCTCGGACGAGGTGGTCAGCACCTCCGGGTGGGCGGCGGGGCGCTTGCGGATGCGCTCGAGGGTCTCGGCGGCGAGCTTGGCGATGCCGCCGGGCTTCAGCTTGTCGGCCTTGGTGAGCACGACCTGATAGGACACCGCCGCCTTGTCGAGGAGGTCGAGCACCTCCTCGTCGTTCTTCTTCAGGCCGTGGCGGCCGTCGATCAGCACGAAGACGCGGCGGAGATTCGGCCGTCCGCGCAGATAGTCGCGAATCAGCCGGTTCCAGACGTCGACCTTCTCCTTCGGCGCCTCGGCATAGCCGTAGCCGGGCATGTCGACCAGGAAGACGCCGCTGTCGCGCTCGGGCTTGAACAGGTTGAGTTCCTGCGTCCGGCCCGGGGTGTTGGACGTGCGCGCGAGGCCGCCCTGGCCGGTCAGCGCGTTGATCAGGCTGGACTTGCCGACGTTGGAGCGCCCGGCGAAGGCGACCTCGACCGTGCCGGCCACCGGCGGCAGGTCGTCGACGCGGCTCATGCCGCGCACGAAGGTCCACGGCCGCGCGAACAAGAGGCGCACGGCTTCGGAAGGCTCGGGATTCCGCGGCCCGGGGCCGCCGTCGATGTCGCTCACGCTGGCTCTCCGGCCGCCCGACGCAGTGCGTCGAGGTCGGCTCCCCTGATGGCCTCGAGGTTGCTGGTAACCCGTTCCACCGGCCAGTTCCACCATGCGATCGCGAGCAACTCGTCGATCACCGCGTCGGGGAACCGGCGGCGCACCACCCGGGCCGGGTTGCCGGCCACGATGGCGTAGGGCGGCACGTCGGCGGTCACGACCGCGCGGGCCGCCACGATCGCTCCCGCGCCGATGCGCACGCCCGGCATCACCACCGCCTCCATGCCGATCCAGACGTCGTCCTCGACCACCGTGTCGCCGCGCAGGCCGGCCACGATGGTGCCGAAGTCGAAGTCGCGCTCCCAGCCGTGGCCGAAGATCTGGAACGGGAAGGTCGAGAACCCGGTCATGGCGTGGTTGGCGCCGTTCATAACGAAGCGGACACCGCTCGCGATCGCGACGTAGCGCCCGATCACCAGCCGGTCGCCGAGGAAGTCGTAGTGGTGGAGGACGCAGGTGTCCTGGAACCGCTCCGGCGCCACCGGGTCGTCATAGTAGGAGAAGTCGCCGACCGTGATGTTCGCCCGGTCGACCACCGCCTTCAGGAACACCACGCGCGGATGGCCCGCCACCGGATGGCGGGCCGAGGGATCGGGGTGGGTCGGGGCGGTGTCGGTCACGACGGGCGGCTCTCGGTCCAGGGTCCCTCGCGCGGCGGCGCCGCCGGTCGGCGGCACGGTCCCGGCCCGTCTCGCCCCCTCCGGAGGCGGCGTCAGCCGCCCGCCGGTTTCTTCGCGAAGGTGCTCTTCAGGTTGTCGAACAGTTCGATCTTGACGCCGTGGCGCTTCATGATCAGCGACTGCTGCAGGATCGACAGCGTGTTGTTCCAGGCCCAGTAGATCACCAGTCCGGCCGGGAACGAGCCGAGCATGAAGGTGAAGATCACCGGCATCCAGGTGAAGATCGCGGCCTGGGTCGGGTCCGGCGGCGCCGGATTGAGCTTCATCTGCACGAACATGGTCACGCCCATGATCAGCGGCCAGATGCCGATCATCAGCATGTGCGGCGGGGTCCACGGGATCAGGCCGAACAGGGTGAACAGCGAGGTCGGATCCGGCGCCGAGAGGTCGTGGATCCAGCCGTAGAACGGCGCGTGGCGCATCTCGATGGTGACGTAGAGCACCTTGTAGAGGGAGAAGAACACCGGGATCTGGATCAGCACCGGCAGGCAACCCGCCAGCGGATTGATCTTCTCCTTCTTGTAGAGCGCCATCAACTCCTGTTGCTGCTTCATCTTGTCGTCGGCGTAGCGCTCGCGCAGCGCGGCCATCTCCGGCTGGACCTTCTTCATCTTGCTCATCGACGCGTAGGACTTGTTCGCGAGCGGGAAGAAGACCGCCTTGACGATGACGGTGACGCCGAGGATGGCGAGGCCGAAGTTGCCGAACACCTTGTAGAGGAAGTCGATCAGCCGGAACATCGGCTTGGTCAGCCAGTAGAACCAGCCCCAGTCGATCAGGCGGTCGAAGTTGGTGATGCCGTACTCGGCCTCGTAGGCGTCGATGCGCGCCACGGTCTTGGCGCCGGCGAACAGCCGGACGTCGGTGCCGGCGCTGGCGCCGGGCGCGACCGTCAGCGCGTCGCGCAGGTAGTCGGCCTGATAGACGTCGGTCTCGCCGGCCTTGGAATGCAGGAAGCGCGGCTGGAAGCCGGCCTCGCCGGCCGGGATCAGCGCCGCCGCCCAGTATTTGTCGGTGATCCCCAGCCAGCCGGTCTTCGCCGCGTCGGGCTTCAGCGCGCCGTCGCTGGCGAGCGTCGAATACTTGACCTCGGTGACGCCGTGGCCGTCGAACACCCCGAGCAGGCCCTCGTGCAGCACGTAGGTGCCCTGGGTGTGCGGGGTGCCGTGGCGGACGACGAAGCCGTAGGGATAGAGCGTCGCCGCGGCCGCGCCGGTGTTGGCGACGGCGTCCTTCACCTCGAACATGGCGTGCTCGTCGACCGCGATGGTGCGCGTGAAGACGAGGCCCTTGCCGTTGTCGTAGGTGAGCGTCAGCGGCGTCGACGGCGTCAGCTTGGCGCCGGCCGGGGCGGTCCAGACGGTGTCGCCGTTCGGCACCGGGGTCGGGTCGCCGGCCGCGGCCGCGAAGCCGAACTCGGCGTAGTAGGCGTCCGGCCCTCCGAGCGGGTTCAGGAGCTTCACCGCCGGCGAGGTCGGATCGACCGTCTCGGTGTAGGCCTTCAGCGCGACGTCGTCGATGCGGCCGCCCTTGAGGTTGACCGAACCGGCGATCTCCGGGGTGTCGATCGGCACGCGGGCGTCGCGGGCGAGCGCCTCGTCGCGGCTGGCGGCCTGCGCCGTGGCGGCGGTCGCCGCGGCACCGGCGGGAGCGGCCGAACCGGAGGTCGCCGCCGCGCCCGAAGCGGCCGGGGCCGGGGCGTTCGAGGCCTGCGCCTGCCGCGCCTGCTCGGCCTGGCGGGCCTTCTCCACCTGCGGGGCGGCGACGAAATACTGCCAGCCCAGGAGAACCACCAGCGACAACAGGATCGCCAGGAACATGTTGCGGTTGTCAGCCATCGACCGGTCTCTTCCTCGCACCGCGTCCGCCGCGTCCGCCACCCTCGCCGCCCGGGTCGCGCACCGCGCCGACGACGTCGGCGACGAGTTCCGCGAAGGGCTGGGTCAGCGCCGCACGGCGGCCGACGAGCACATGATCCGTTCCCGGCCGCGCCGCCGCCGCCCCTTCCAGCCGCACCGCCTCCTTGAGGCGGCGGCGGATCCGGTTGCGTTCGACGGCGTTGCCGATCTTCTTGGTCACCGTGAAGCCGAAACGCGGCGGCGCCGCCGCGTCGGGCTCGGCCGACCGTCCGTCGCGACGGGCGATCGATTGCAGCAAAAAGCCGCGCCGGGGCGTTCGCGCACCCCGGGCGACTTCGAGATACTCGCTGCGCTTCGTCAGCCGGACGGGGTGCTCCGGAGGCATCGTCTCCGCCCCGCGCGGGGAACCGGCGTCAGGCCGACAGGCGCTTGCGGCCCTGGGCGCGGCGGCGCGCGATCACCTTGCGGCCACCGACGGTGGCCATGCGGGCGCGGAAGCCGTGACGGCGCTTGCGGACGAGCTTGGACGGCTGGTAAGTGCGCTTCATCTTGATCTCCGCCCGCCGGGCGGCCTCGTCTTCGTGGCCCCGGCCGCGATCCGGGGGGACCGGCGGTCGGCGGGGCGGGTCTCGTTCTGGTCCGGGCGTGCCGCCGTCTCGCCCCCCGGGGCCGAGCGGCCACGGGGAAGAGCCGCCGGCCCTGCCCAATCGATGCGGGCTTATACGGGAGCGGCCCGCCCGCGTCAACGGAAGCCCGCGCTCGCGCCGCCATCTCCGTCGAGACGGTCGAGCGCGATCGCCGGCAGGGCCGTCCGGCCGAGCGGCCGGTCGCCGGCCTGCAGCAGGAGCCCGTCCCAGGAGACGTTGGCCTCGATCAGCAGCGGGCCGTCGGCGGTGATCGCGACGTCCCAGCCGAGGAACGGGAAGCGGGCGAACTCCGGCACCGTGGCGTGGGCCCGCCGCACCAGCGCCAGCGCCTCCGGCCAGCACGGGATCTCGACGCCGCGAAGGTCGGCGCCGGTGACCGGATGGCGCTCGACCGGCCGGCGGCCGGCGAGGAGCGCCGTCCCGAGCCGACCGTCGTCGGCGACGGCGGCGACGATCCGGCGCGTGCCGGGGCGACCGCCGACACCGAGGCGCGCCTGCGCGCCGACCACCGCGACGTCGCCGTCGCGGCCGATGCCGGTGACGACGCGGACGTCGGGCACCGCCGCCCCCGCCGACAGCGCCGCGAGGACAGGGTGGGCGATCACGAGCGGCTGGACCAGCCGGTCGCCGCGGCACCATCGCTCCTCGAGGTCGGATTCGGACAGGACGGGGCCACCGTCGGCCTCGCGCCAGCCCGCGGCGTCACGGCGCCAGCACGCCGCCCCCGCGCCGCGGCTGCCGCGCAGGTCCTTGACCCAGAGCGCGACGTGATCGGGCGAAAAGGGAGTCTGCGGTCCGTCTCGCGCGCCGTCGCGGTAGACCGCGAGGGTCGGGACGACGGCGAGCCCGTGCCGCCGGCAGAGGTCGGCGAAGCGCGCCTTGTCGGCGACGTCGGCCTCGTCCGCACCGCCGAGCCGCGCCAGCCGGCCGGCGAGCCATTGCGGCTCGGGCCCGAACAGCGCGTCGGCGACGAAGGCGGCCCGCCCCGGCTCGTGCAGGCGGTAGATCGCGTAGGCGTCGGGCGGCACGTCGTCGAGGAGGGCGCGCCGCATCACGTCGACGGCGCGGGCGACCCATCCGCGAACGCCCGTGGGCCGCTCGTCGGCCGGCAGGGCGCGCAGGCACCGGATCGTCGCGGCGAGCGCCGCGACCGGCCAGACCGCCACGACGGCGGCGCGCAGCGGCACGCGCTGCCAGAGCGGCCTCGAGCCGAACATCTCCCGGCGGCAGAGATGGCGCAGACGCCGCAGCGGCGTTCGTGCCGGAAACGGCACGAAGGGAAAGCCGCAGCGGGTCAGCAGGTCCGCCCGCGCCGCCCGGCGGCTCACCCCAGCGGCCCGTCGAAGTCGCGGTCGACGTAGTGCAGCAGCAGCGTCCAGCAGGTCTCCCCGGGGGCGAGCGGACCGCGGCCGTGCAGCAGCCGGGTGCCGCGGAACATCACGCCGCCGCCGATCGGCAGCAGGTGGTCGACCGGCGGCGTGCCGTCGCCCGGATCGACCGTCAGCGGCCAGGGCGAGACGCCGTCGGCCGGCGTCGGCCGATGGTCGATCGCCAGCGCCAGCGTGTAGGCGCACTGGGCGCGGTCGCGGTGCATCGGCATCGACGCCCCCGGCCGATAGAGCGAGGCGTAGGAATAGCTCGGCTTCAGCGGCACCCCGGCGATCGCCTCGATCGCCGGCAGCAGCGCGCGCAGCACGACGCGGCCGGCCGGGTCGTCGTGCATGGCGTTGCGGTCGATCGTGCTCGTCACGGGCGCGGCGCCGCGCGCGACCGCGGCCCGGTAGTGGCCGACGAGCGCGTCGACCGTCGCCCGGTCGATGCAGGCGGGGATCGTCGCGAAGCCGCGGACGCGGAACGCCGTCGCGGCGGCCGCGACATCCGGGGCGGCGGAGGCGTCCGGCCGCTCGGCCGGCAGCACCAGGAGGCCGGCGGCCCACAGCGCCGCGACGTCGTCGGCGGGAAGTCCCGCCGAATCCGCCGGCCGGCCCGCAGCCGCCGCGGTCGCGGCGCCGTATCCGGGGGCGCCGGGGTCGAGCACGGTGCGCAGGAAGCCGCGGACGGCCGAACGGGCGGAGATCGCCAGTGCTTCGCCGTCCGGTGTCGGGACGACGTCGACGGCGGGGTTGGCGACGAGTGGTGCGGCCATGGTCGCGCTCACGCCCCGGCCGCGCGCGGGGCGCGCCGGGCTGTGCCGGCCCGCCGGGCCGTCGTCGGTTCGGGGAAGACGCGCGGGGTCGGCACCATCGGGTTCGCGGATCCGGTCGGGTGGGATTCCTCGCTTCTATCCGATCGGCGCGCGCCCCGCCACTTCGCCGCCGGCGCGCCGCTTGCTGCCCCCTCGCGCGGCATCAAGACGGCGTGAGACCGCCGCGAGGCGCTTGCCCCGCACGGTCCCGCATGCCACCTCAGGATCGTCATGAGCGCCACCAGCCACCCCCTTCCCGGCGAAGTCCGGAATTCGGCCGACGTCGCGGCGCCGTCGCCGTGGCGGCGGGTGCGGCGGGCGTGGCCGATCCTGGCGATCGCCGTGGCAGGCGCGGCGGCATGGTCCTTCGATCTGCACCATCTCCTCGGACTCGACGCGTTCATCGCCAACCGTGCCGTCGTTGTCGACTTCGTCGCCGCCCACTACGTCGCGGCGCTGGCGACGTTGTTCGCGGTCTACGTGGTGGTCGTGGCGCTGTCGGTCCCCTGCGGGCTCGCGCTCACCATGGCCTCCGGCTTCCTGTTCGGACCGGTGGTCGGCGGCCTCGCCTCGGCGCTCGCCGCCACGCTCGGCGCTACCGCGATCTTCCTCGCCGCCCGTTCCTCGATCGGCGAGGGCCTGCGCGCCCGGGCCGGACCGCGGATCGAGAAGATCGCCTGCGGCTTTTGCCGCGACGCCTTCCACTACGTCCTGTTCCTACGCCTCGTGCCGATCGCGCCGTTCTGGTTGGTCAACCTCGCACCGGCGATCCTCGGCGTCCCGACCCGGGCCTACGTGCTCGCCACCGCCCTCGGCATCCTGCCGGCCACCTTCGTGTTCGCCGCCCTCGGCTCGGGTCTCGACAGCGTCGTCGCCGCCCAGGAGGCCGCCAATGCCGCCTGCCTCGCCGCCGGCACCTGCACCGTCTCGCTGCACCCGAAGGCCCTGGTGACGCCGGACCTCGTCGCCGCCCTCGCCGCCCTCGGCGTGCTGTCGCTCGTTCCCGTCGTCTTCCGCCGCTGGCGGGCCCGGCGGGGGCGCTGCGGGTGAGCGCGCCGCTCCGCCCCCATCTCTGCGTGATAGGCGCCGGCTCGGCCGGCCTCACCGCCACCGCCGCGGCCCGCGCCGTCGGCCTCTCGGTCGTGCTGGTCGAGCGCGACCGCATGGGCGGGGAATGCCTCAACACCGGCTGCGTGCCCTCGAAGGCGCTGATCGCCGCCGCCCGCCACGCCGAGGCGGTGCGCCGCGCCGCCGCCTTCGGCGTCGACGCCGGTCCGCCCACGGTCGACGCCCCCCGCGTCTTCGCCCACGTCCACGGCGCGATCGCGACCATCGCGCCCCACGACAGCGCCGAGCGCTTCCGCGCCCTCGGCGCCACCGTGCTCGCCGGCACCGCCCGCTTCCTCGACCCGCGCACGCTCGCGGTCGGGGACATCCGGATCGCGCCGCGCCGCGTGATCGTCGCCACCGGCTCCCGTCCGGCGGTGCCGGACCTGCCGGGCCTTTCCTCCGTCCCCTTCCTCAACAACGAGGACGTCTTCGACCTTTCCGCCCTGCCCGCCTCGCTGGTGGTGCTCGGCGGCGGGCCGGTCGGCCTCGAACTCGCCCAGGCGTTCAGCCGTCTCGGCGTCGCGGTGACGGTGGCGACCTCCGGTCGGGCGCTGCCGCGCGACGACCGCGAGGCGGCCGCGATCGTCGCCGCCCGGCTCCGCCGCGAGGGCGTGGATCTCCGCGAGGAGACCCCGGCCCTCGCCGTCCGCGCCGCCCCCGGCGGCGTCGAGGTCGACACCACCGCCGGCCCGGTCCGCGCCGAGCGGCTGCTGGTCGCCACCGGCCGGCGTCCGGCCGTCGACGACCTCGACCTCGCGGCCGGCGGGATCGCGGCGACGGCCGACGGCATCGTCGTCGACGCCGCGCTCCGAACCTCCAATCGCCGCGTGTTCGCGATCGGCGACGTCGTCGCCGGGACGCCGCGCTTCACCCACTGGGCCGGCCACCAGGCGGGCCTGGCGATCCGCACGATCCTGACGCGCTGGCCGCACCGGGAGAATCGCGACGCCCTGCCGTGGGCGACCTACACCGATCCCGAGATCGCCCACGTCGGCCTTCGCGAGGCGGAGGCGCGGGCGCGCCACGGCGATCGCGTCCGCGTGGTCCGCGCCGACTTCTCGGGCAACGACCGCGCGGTCGCCGACGGCGACACCGAGGGCTTCGTCCGCCTCGTACTCGGCCCGCGCGGCCGGGTGCTCGGCGCCGACCTCGTCGGCCCCGGCGCCGGCGAGACCGCGGCCCTGGTGGCGCTGGCGATCGCCGGCCGGATCGGCGTCGGCGCGCTCGCCGGGATGGTCGCGCCCTATCCGACGCTGGCCGAGGCGGTGCGCCGCGCCGCGCTCGGCGCCTATGCCGAAAAGCTCGCCGATCCCCTGGTCGGCGGACTGATGCGCCTCCTGGTGCGTCTTCAGGGACGGGGGTGAAAACGCCCCCCGCGCCGAGGGGTGCGGGCGGCGCGCGGCGGTTCCAAAGGTCGCGCCCCCGGCCTATATGGAGACGGGGCCGCTGCATGGTCGACGAGGGAGAGATGGACGAAGGCGATTCGGCGGTCGGACCGGACGAACTCGACGGCGCGGGAGGGCGGCAGCCCGTCGGGCTGTCGTTCAAGCTGCTCGTCCTCACCGTGCTCTTCGTCATGCTGGCGGAGGTGATGATCTACGTCCCCTCGATCGCCAACTTCCAGAAGACCGAGATCGAGGACCGTCTGCACTCCGCCACCATCGCCGCCCACGCGATGTCGGCCCTCGAGCCCGGAGCGACGACGCCGCAGCTGCAGACGACGCTGCTGCGCGACCTCGACGTCTCGGCCATCGCGGTGCGCCAGCACGGCATGAAACGCCTCGTCGCGATGGCCGACGAGATGCCCGGCTCGGTCGAGCGCGACGTCCAGATGCGCACGCAGACGCCGATGATCGCGATTCGCTCGGCCTTCGACACGCTGGTCTACGGCGGCGACCGCATGATCCGCGCCACCGGCGCCTTCGACGGCGACGGCGAGATCGAGATCGTGTTCTCCGAAGCCGGCCTGCGCGAGGCGATGCTGCTCTATTCGCGCAACATCCTGCTGCTCTCGGTCGTCATCTCCACCTTCTCCGCCGTCCTCGTCTACCTCAGTCTGCGCCGGCTGTTCGTGCGGCCGATGCAGCGCATCGGGCTGGCGCTCGCGCGCTGGGCCGAGGATCCGGAGGATCCGAACCGGATCCTGGTGCCGACCAACCGGCGCGACGAGTTCGGCCTCGCCGAGGAGCAGCTCGCCGACATGCAGGCCCACGTCCAGGAGGTGCTGAAGCAGCAGCGCCGCCTCGCCGACCTCGGCCTCGCGGTCTCCAAGATCAACCACGACCTCCGCAACCTGCTCGCCTCGGCCCAGCTCGTCTCCGACCGCCTGACCGCGATCCCCGACCCGACGGTGCAGCGCTTCGCGCCCAAGCTGATCGGCGCGCTCGACCGCGCCATCTCCTACGCCGAGGCCGTGCTCGCCTACGGCAAGGCGCAGGAGGCGCCGCCGGCGCGCCGTCTGCTCAAGCTCGCGCGCCTCGCGGCCGAGGTCGGCGACATCACCGGCGTCGCCCATCACGCGACGATCGAGTGGGCCGTCGACGTGCCGGCCGACCTCGAGGTCGACGCCGACGGCGACCAGCTGTTCCGCGTCCTGCTCAACCTCGTGCGCAACGCCGCCCAGGCGCTCGAGCA
Organism: Oharaeibacter diazotrophicus; assembly: GCF_004362745.1. Taxonomy (NCBI): domain Bacteria; kingdom Pseudomonadati; phylum Pseudomonadota; class Alphaproteobacteria; order Hyphomicrobiales; family Pleomorphomonadaceae; genus Oharaeibacter; species Oharaeibacter diazotrophicus. The sequence continues at coordinate 27,063 of NZ_SNXY01000008.1, forward strand.
GGCCGCCGACGAATCGGCGGTGCGCCGGCTCGTCGTCGCCGGCGAGCGGGTCGGCACCGTGGTGCGCATCCGCGTCGCCGACACCGGACCGGGCGTGCCGGACCGCGCCCGCGAGCACCTGTTCAAGCCGTTCCAGGGCTCGGTCCGCCGCGGCGGCACCGGCCTCGGCCTCGCCATCGCCGCCGAACTGGTGCGCGCCCACGGCGGCTCGATCGCCCTCCTCGACGACGGCCCCGGCGCCGTGTTCGAGATCGAGATTCCCGACCGCCCCGTCGCCCTCGCCGACGTCCGCCGCTCCCGCGCCTGACCGCCGGCGCCGCCCAACCCGCTGAATTCAAGTCAGTTTCCGACTATCCCACCCAACCGTCGGGCCGCCGCGCGAAACCCCTTGCAATCCGTCCGGCGAGGCTATAGATACCCCCTCACGCCCGGGGGCCACCCGGCGCGGCGGGCCGAGCCCGCGACGACATGGCAGGCGCCCGTAGCTCAGCTGGATAGAGCACCAGACTACGAATCTGGGGGTCAGGAGTTCGAATCTCTTCGGGCGCGCCAACTTTCTCAATGGAATCAAGCACTTAGCGGAATGGGCTTTTCGAGGCTTGTTGCGGTAGCTACCAAGTAGCAACCACGGAATTCCGGTCGGAACGGAATGCACGCCAACGTCAAGGCACGTGCCGTTTCGGCGCTACTCGCCCCCCCCCCCCGCCATCCCGCCGCACTTAAGCCGCTCTAACCGGGTGCCTGAATCGCCCCGTCGTCGGTGATCTGCGTCAGCGGCACCCCAAGCGCCTGCGCAACCAGCCACAACGTTTGAAGAGTCGGGTTCCGCCGGCCGGCCTCAAGTCCGCTCAGATAGGACTGGTCGACCCCGGTGTCTTCGGCGAGCGCTTCGATTCGGGCCACAAGCTGCCACTGCGACAGCCCAGCGGCCGTTCGCGCACTCTTTATGTTCTGGCCAACGCGCTGCTGGATATCCATGGCCAGCACGAAAAGGCACTTCACAGCGCGCCCCTATGGATTAAAGTCCATATCCGGCGCCGCGCCCGCTGCGCCGCTTCAAATCCGAAAGGCGCAGAGACGTGAACGTTCAAGGAGTGCCGCTGGACGACGTGTTGCGAGCCTTCCTCCGCACGAACGTCGACTACTATCGGCCGGTGTTCGTTCGCATGGCCCGCGAGGGCGCCATGTTCCACGCCAACTTCGCGGCGCTGCTCCTGACACCAATTTGGCTCGCCTACCGGGGATTCTACGTTGCGCTCGGCGTTCTCTATGCAGTGCCCGCCGCAGCTGCGGTCTTGAACACCCTTTTCTACCTGCTCGTATCGCCTTGGCCGATCCCGCAACTCGTGCTGCTCGGGCCATTCTTGGCGAGCGTCGGCTTCGGCTCTTTCGGCAATTACCTGCTGTACCGCCGATTCCGGCGCTTGATCGGGGACCGCTCTGTCCCGTCCGACCAAATCCTCACCCGCGTCGACGGCCGTGGTTTGGGGCCGCCAGTCGCGCGCGCCGTCGCAACGACTGCGGTCCTGATCCTGTTCGTCGCCTACCCTTTGGCGGTCGTCGTTTCGGCCCTCGCCAACCCGCCGGGCTCTCTCGACTGAATTCCGACAGCCATCCCGGAGACCGAATTCGATGACCAACCCGCATCTGAGCGCCACCGACGAACTCGAGCGGCTCGCCGCCCTCCACCGATCCGGCGCCCTGAACGACGCGGAATTCGCGACACAGAAGGCGAAGGTGCTCAATTCTCCGGCCGCCCCAGCGGTCGAGCGAAAGCCCAAATCCCGGTTCAGGCGCGTTCTGAAATGGACGGGCGTCGCGGTCGCCGGCTTCCTCGTCTTCGCCTATGTGAACGCCGAGTACCCCGAGCTCTTCCTGTCCGGCCTGCCGAAGTGCGACAGCCCCGAGGCCCGGAAAATGGTGGAGCGGACTGTGGAAGACGAATCCGTGGGTCTGTATAGGGGGCGGCGGATCGTCCAGTGGCTCGGCAGCCAAGCGACGGAGGACTCTTCACCGAATTTGGTCCGGTGCCGTGGCCGTGTGTCGCTGAATGCCGGTGGCGAGTCATACCTCAAATACGTCTTCCAGAAGAAGGATGACGGAATCTACATAAGCGTCAAATTTGATTGAAAAGGCGGTGCTGACTGTCGAGTGAGCGTTCTTGAAATCGCAGTCTCAGGGCTTTGGCGAAAAAGACTCGGCCTCAGTCGCGGACGGCCTGATCGACGGTTCGTTAAAAGTGCGAATCCTGACGAACGATATCCTTCGGTCCGAACTACTGAGCAGCTCGGCGTCTGCATTTCGTGATACTCCGTGCGCCAGTGGGCCAGAACGTTCGCCGCAGCCAGGTCCTACCGAAGCGGGGAGCGCTTCAATAAGCGATCAAATCATGTATTTCTTCCATTAGGCTGCTGGCCTGCACGGAGGCTGATTGCCGAGCCACCATCGGCCGGGTCGTCGCGACCGTCGAACGCGACGGCAGGACCACGACGTCGACCCGCTACCATCTCTCCTCCGCCCGCCTCCCCGCAGCGGCCTTCGCCAAGGCCGTCCGAGGACATCGGGTCATCGAGAACGGCCTCTACTGAGTTCTCGACACCGCCTTCCGCGAAGACGACACCCGCGCCCGCAAGGATCACGGCCCCGAAAACCTCGCCGTCATCCGAAAGCTCGCACTTAACGTCCTCAAGGCCGCAAGGCCGCAAGGTCAGACTGAGGTGGTCCCGGAAATCCGGACAGGCCGCTAAGCTTGGTTTCGGCTGAGAGGAAGCGGTGGACGCGCCGTGGCGCCAGAAACGGCACGGTACGCCCAATCGTCACGCTTGCAATCCAAAGGAGAAGATACATACTGCAACAGGTGCTAGCGGGGGTGGATATTTTTCCTCCTATTGTAGGGCAATATCGGTCGCCGTTGTCTCGCTGATGGTCGGCAGCGATATCGGTTTCGTTGTGCTTGTTCTCTTCTAAGCGCGCCAATACACGCAAGGATTTCGTTTGGAATGGGCGTTACGAAAGCTATTCCACGTATCATAGAAACCACCCTGCTTCAACTGTCCGCACCTTCTCTCGTGGTCGGCAGTCTGACGGCCGGCTTTTTGCTGTGCCTCTTCAGCACGTCCATTGGCGGGCACGATGTCTCGTACGAAGTTCTCGGAAATAAACAGATCGGCATGCTTTTTGCGCCGAACTGGACTTTCGTTTACATGGTTTTATTCCCGCTCTATCTCTACTGCTTCTCCGTGATAGCAACGTCCCGGGCCAGCATGACGGCCTATATGGTCGAAGAAGGCCTCATCACGGGGCCGCGGGGGGTGCGCACGACCCTGGACGTCGTCGAGACGGCCTGGCTCCAGCGGCTGGAAGCGTCCGGACCCATCTTCGCGTTCCTACTCGTCGGCGTCGCCGCCTCATCCGGGTTTCAGTGGTATCATGAGAGTTACCTCCCCTTCGTGACCGGAAGTCCCCCGAACTCTCCGCCCGACTGGGGAAATTTCCACTACATTCCTCCACCGCCTCACCCGAAAGAATACATAGGAGTTTTTGCATATACATCGGCATGCTATCTATACATGGCAATCGTGTTGTTTATATTCCTAGCACTTCTGTATTACGTCGCTCTGTTCGCTTCATTTTTGCGAACGACTGCACAACATGATGGCATGTTCAGACTCATCTACCATACCACGGGGCTATCCACGGAATTCTACAAGCTTGTACGATACATATTCTTCATCACGATCCTTGGGCTGTGTGCAGCGTATGCCATGAGGCTACAGTCCCTCTACCTCGGCTCGAACTACACTCATATCAAATACTTTATGTTCTCGGAGTTCTTCCCTACCGGTGACGGCGTGGCCCCGTCGCAGAAGTCGAACTACTCCGCCGGCACGAGCCTTGGCGTTGCCGTCTACACGCTGCTCGTCGCCGGCCTGTCGGTTTCGATGATCTGGTCGGCATCGGCAGACTCCAGATCCTACTATCTCCAGCGTATCGGAGACGCCGACTGGCGCCGCTCCGCCCACCTCGGCTACGATAAGACGCTCGTGGACGCGATCCGCGGCCAGACCTTCCTGCGCGCCTTCCTGCCGAAATACGCCTGGATGACGGCGTCAATCGCGTGCCTGTGCCTTGCCATCGTTTGGGCTGACATCGGATCGCTCTTCGTCCTGTCCTTGGCTTTCGCCCTCCTCGCCCTGAAAACCGTTCACGATGAGCCGACACCCAGCCTGCGCATCGCGCACAGGCCGACATCCTTAAGACAGGGAGATCGAGCCGCCCTGCTCGGAATCCTGTCTAAATTCGCAAATACGAACAGCCCTGAAATCATCGACATGATTGTCCGGGATGCTAGCATCCCAGAAGAAATAAAATCAAACATCCAGGACCGACTGAAGACGGCGCAGCACAAAATATCCGATCTACTGGACCTTGCGTCGCAGCAGGGAACCGTGCCGGGCGAAAGAGCCAGCGTACTCGGATTTCTGATCGTCGTCGTCGTCGGGCTGGTGGGTGCCGATATCGGCTGCTCGCTGTACCAGATCGCCGCCAACAATCAACTAATGGACAAGCCTCTGTTAGATGGTATTCGATTAACGACTTGCAATATAATTTTCAATTACTCCGAATCAAAAGACCATCCTGATAGTGTGGAAACGATCATGCGAGCCGAAATAAAGCATTCTGACTTGCTATATCTTGCAGAAATACTTGCTGATACGGCATTGAATTCCGGACGTCCGAAGCAATATTTCGATGATTTGTTGATTCGCGCCAATATTCCGCCTCGCTTTAGGCACATCAGCGTCGGTCGCTTCGACGGGCCCATGGCATCTTCGAACTTCGTGTCATGGGCGATCAGCCAAGGCAAGAATCCCCGAAACACGAAGCAAGCGACCCTCGCCTCGCTTCTTCTTCCCGTGCTCGGGGATCTTTCCTTCGATAATGCCACCTGGATCGCAGCGTTGTTGATCGCCTACGACTTTGTCGTCGCCGAAGACGAGGCGGAACTGCGTCGGCGCTTCACCATCCCCGTCGTCGCAGTGCGGTCCGTCCCGGCGCCGGTGGCGGAGAACAATGCCAGCCACGGTCCAGATTTCACGTGGCAGGGCGACGCCGAGTACGAGCAGTTGCAGGCCATTCTGCGTCCCAATGCGATCGGTATCGACGTGGGCTTTCTCACCTGCGCCGCGCGCGCATCACGCTCCATCTGCCGTATCGAGATCGGCGATCGCGGGGCGGTCGGAACCGGTTTCCTGATTCGGCCCGACATCATCGCAACCTGTTATCATGTCTTCGGGCGCGATGATTTAGAAGTACGCCGCAACATCTCTCTGTCTCGCCTGCAGTTCGGCGCTATCAGCACAGATACTTCAAATGATACAGTCCAGTACATTCCACTCGCCGGGGCTGAAATACTGTCTGCCAGCGCAATAGATATTGACGATTACATCATGCTCCGTATCGAAGTCGGGGATTTCAACAAATTCGTTCTGCCAATTTCCGAATCGCCCCTCGGCCGGGGAGGCAGCATCAACATCCTCCATCATCCGCGCGGCATAGCGATGCAGCTGGACATCAGTCCGTCAGGGATCACCTGGCTCGGTTCCAATCGCACGCAGTACATCTGCAACGCACAGGTCGGCTCCAGCGGCGCCCCCTGCTTCGACGATCAGTGGAATGTCGTCGCTCTTCATCATGCGATGCGCACGAAAGCTTTCGGCGTTGCGGGTGAGGGTATTCCCATTAACAAAATTTCCCAAAAACTGGGGTGAATCATGGGCCGCCGCATCATCGATATTCAATTAAACTCCCCCGGCGGGGCGCAACTGGATACGTATGTCGACAAGGTGGTCAAGTATGTACCGGCAGACGTCATCGCCGCCTGGACGGCTGTCCTCGGTCTCGTCAAGGCGGGTGCCGGTGAGAACAGGGAACCCATCCTCTGGGCGTGCTTCGCCTTTGGAACGGTGTTCACCGCGATCTGGACCTGGCGGCAGGCAGCCTCTCCGAGCGGCATCGCGCCGCGGATCCAGACGATCGTCTCCACCGCCGCCTTCGCCGTCTGGGCAATCGCTATCGGGCCCCCGTTCGACGCGTACCTCGATCCGATTGTCGGTTCGTTGCTGCTGATCGGTTTCACGCTCGTCAGCGGGCTGGTACCCACAGGACAGGGAGAGTGAGATGAACCCCTATGCGTGGGCGATCCACAGCCTGGAGGAGCGTCTCGCAGCCGTCGACGACCCGTTCAAGGTGGCGGGCCTGTACGCGCCCAGCCGCCTGGCCGCACCGCCTAGCGTGACGGAAGATACTTCGGCTGGCCTTCGCGCAACCTTTCCCGCCGCAGCGCCCGTTCGCGCGAGCGGCGGCCCGATCGATTTCGTTCTGGACACGATGGGCGAAGAGGGCGTTCAGCACCTGCCGGTCCGCATCTACGCCGCCAGAAGGGAGCGTCTGCGCTGCATCGTCGTGCCCCACTGGAACGCCACGGACGGCGGCTATGATCGGTTGGCGGCCATCCTGTGTCGGTGCGGGATCACGACCTACGTCGTCACCATGCCGCATCATGGCACCCGCGGCGTGCCAGGAGCGCGCGTGGCGAACCGTTTCCTCAACGCGGACCTTGACGCGACGGTATCCTCCGTCCGGCAGGCGGTCGCCGAAGTGCGGGCGCTCGTTGCTTGGCTTACGGCGGCCGGAGGTCCGGAGGTGGTCATCGTGGGGGTCAGTCTCGGTTCCTGCATCGCGGGCCTGGTGGGCGCCGTCGAGCGCCGGGTGACGCGCTACGTCCTGGTTCTGAGCGCCGGCGATTTCGGTGAAACGGTCTGGCTGGGACGCGCCACCCGGCATATCCGAGCCGCGTTGGACGATCATGTCACCCTGGAGGAGCTGCGCAGGGTCTGGGCCGTGATCAGCCCGGAATCCTACATCGATGCCATTCGAGAGAACGGATCACAAATCTATCTTATCACCGGCATCTTCGACACGGTCGTTCCACCGCCGGCTTCCCGCCGGTTCGTGCGAAAGCTCCGCGACGGCGGGGTGCCGACGAAGGTTAGCGAACTGTGGTGCGGGCACTACACGCTCGGCCTGTTTCCGTTCAATCTGATTTCCGTCGCCTGCATCCTGTGGTTTCTCCTGCGCGGCCATGCGCATCCTGCGTGACCGCCGTCTCAATGTCCGCCAGTGGGACACCCGGCTGGGCACCACCGAAGGTGAGGTCGTCCTGCTGGGCGACTTCAACCGTGTTTTCGACCGGGCGAACGAAGTCCTATTCGCCGATCTGGACGACGGGACACCGGCCGGTCTCGATCTGTTCATGGTGCCCTACAAACAAGAGATCACGTGCAACGGACACTCCAGCAAACCCGAGAAATCGATAGACTATGTCATCACGACGAAATCGCTCTGGCAGAAGGCCGTGCGTGCCGAGATTCCGAAGATCGACGTGACATCGAATGTAAGCAATCACTGCCCGACCTTTCTGGATCTGCAGCGATAGCGAGCCAGGCGAGCGCCCTGGGCGTTCTTCGCGCGAAGACGGCATGCGGGACGATTACCGTCGAGGGAACGATCAGGTTCGGAGCTGATGCTCCTCACGCCTGGCAGAGTTGCCGTCGGCCGTCCACGGCGCTTCCATCCATAAATTCATAGGCTTCTCCGCCGCGTGGCCACGGTGCCCACGCGGCGGGACGAGTGAAAAAGAAGCAAGGATGCAACTTCATCTTGTTGCTGCTCCTCATTGCTGCAATCATTAACGCATTGGGATGCCACGCCGGTCGTGCCGTTGGGGAGCGGAGCGAACAATGCGCAGGTTACGTCCATTTGCCATCCTCGTGCTTACGGCATTGATTTTCCTGCGGCTTGCGACGCCGGAAGGCTGGGCGGCAAGCGCCGCCCGGGACGTGATCGAAAGCTACAGAGCCGGTTTCGAGGAACCGCTCGTAGCCACGGGGAAGACGACATCGGCCGACGACGACGCCCTGGCCGAGATGCTGCAGAAGGCATCCTCCGCCCCTGAAGGCGAGATGCTCGCGCTCCTGGACAGGTATGCCGAGGCTCATCCGGACTCGGGCTGGACTCTGCCGGTGCTGACCAATCTCGGCCTGTCCGCCTATCAGGCCGGCCGGTTCTCGCTCGCCATTTCCGCGTTCGAACGCGCCTGGGCCATCGGCAAGGGGCAGGAGTCCGAAGAGGCCCGCAATCTCGCCGATCGGGCCCTCGGCGAACTCCTGCAGATGCACGCCCGCCTCGGCCATGCCGACATGATCGAGGCGCTGCTCGCCGAAGCGGACCTGCGGACCCCCACCGGCAGCGCCACGGAGAGCATCGCGGGCGCCCGGGAAGGCATGCGGCAGATGCGCGAGTTGCCGAGTGTCGCGTATCTCTGCGGTCCCCTGGCCCTGCGCGCTCTTCTGCTACAGCAGGGCTACTCCGAAGCCGGCGTGAAATTCGTCGAAGCCGTGCGGTCGGGGCCTCATGGCACGACGCTGAAGCAACTCGCGGAGCTGGCCGACCAGGCGAAGCTGAACTATCGGCTGGTCGCCCGCCAGCCGGGGACGGCGGTGCCGACGCCGGCGGTCGTCCACTGGAAGGTGAACCACTTCGCCGCGATCGTGGCGGAGGAGAACGGCTTCTACCATGTCGTCGACCCGACCTTCGGCAGCAGCCTGTGGGTGACGAAGGAGACCGTCGACCTGGAGAGCAGCGGTCACTTCCTGACGCCGGCGCCGCTGCAGGAGGGCTGGGCCGAGATCAAAAAGGAAGACGTCGCCTCTGTGTATGGCATGGGGTCGACCAGCAACGGCGATCCGAGGGCGACGAAACCGACCGACCATCAGACCAAACCGGACTGCCAGCCGCCTTCGGGCCCGAAAGGGCCGGATCAAGGAAGCGATAGCTGCCCTTCGAATTCGGACAGCCCGCCCAACGATCCCGGCTGCCAGGGAATGTGCGGGTACAATTTCACGGAATCGGTCGTCAGCCTGAACATCAAGGACAGACCTGTCGGCTACAAGCCGCCCTTCGGGCCCGCCGTGCCTTTCACCGTGACCTACAACCAGCGCGAGGCGTCGCAGCCGTCGGTCTTTCCGTTCTCCAACCTCGGCCCGAAATGGTCCTTCAACTGGCTGAGCTACATCCGCGACGACCCTCGCAAAGCCGGGCGATCGGTGGTGCGCGTCGTCGGCGGCGGCGGCTCGGTCGCCTACGACGGCTTCGAGCGCGGGAGCGGCACGTTCGACCGCGAGTCGGAGACGGGTGCGATCCTGACGGTGGTGTCGCACCCGCGCGGCATCTATCAGCGCAAACTGCCCGATGGATCCCTCGAAACCTACAGCCGCGCGGTCGGCAAAAGCGCCGCGCTGCGGTTCCTCCTGTTGACCAAGATCGCGGATCCCCACGGCAACGCCGTCACGCTCACCTACGACACGAGCGATCGCCTGGTATCGATCACCGATGCCGCGGGCAAGGTCACGCGTCTTGCATACGGTCTCGCCGAAAGCCCGCTTCTCATCACCAAGGTGACCGACCCCTTCGCGCGCTCGGCAGTGTTCACTTACGAGAAGTTCGGTAAAGGCGGCTTTCGGCTGGCCTCGATCACCGACACGATCGGCCTGACCTCGAGCTTCACCTATGCGAAGGGCAGCGCAAAGATCGTCGGACTGACGACCCCCTATGGAACGACCAGTTTCGAGGCCGACGGGACAGAGGCCCAGCGATACATCGAAGTTACGGATCCGCTCGGCAACAAGGAACTCCTGGAGTCCTTCAACGATTCCGCCGTGCCGTTTTCCGAGTCTTTGACGCCGGAAGGCATGAACGTTCGCAATGAGTATTTAAATTATCGCAATACCATGTATTGGGATAAGCACGCCTATACGTTCGAAGATGGCGATGACGATAGTCAGTACTATGGCGCGGCGCGCGTGACCCACTGGCTTCACGACAAGAACAATTTCGACTTCAGAAGCAATACAATCGAGAGCATAAAGCCTCCTCTGGAGGCACGGATTTGGATGAATTACGAGTCCCAGGACGAACAGGGTGAAACCTATCTTCAGGAAGGCACGTTCGACAAGCCACTCCATGTCGGGCGGGCTATTTCGGCAAGCGCGACGCTCCTCGAGTCCTTCGAATACAATACGCTCGGAAACGTCACCCGCTACGTCGACCCTGCCGGCCGGACGACGAATTTCCTCTATGGCGACGGCGTCGACCTGCAAGCGGTTCAGCGGCTCAAGGACAGGGCCCCGGCCGATACCCTCGCCCAATTCGTCTATGACGGCAGGCACCTGCCGCAGATCTACGTGGATGCGGCGGGACAGAGCACGCGCTTCACCTACAACACCCGTGGCCAGGTCACGGTCGCGGTGAACGCGAAGGGCGAGAAGACGAGCTACATCTACGACGGCAACGGCTATCTCGCCCGTGTCGTCAACGCCCATGGCAAGACGTCGGTCGCCTTCACCCGGGACACCCTTGGCCGCGCGGTCGCCATGACCGATTCCGAGGGGTACACCGTCCGCTACGAGTATGACGCGCTCGACCGGGTCACGACCGAACGCTTCCCCGATGGAACGACGCGTACCTACGGCTACGACAAACTCGACCTGGTACGGATCAAGGACCGCGAGGGCCGGGTCACCCGGCTCACCTACGACGCCCTGCGCAACCTGACGAGCGTGACCGACCCGCTCGGGCAGAAGACCCGTTTCACCTATTACAAGAACGGCGTGCTGCGCTCGCTGATCGACGCCAACGGCAATACGACGACCTGGCTGATCGACGTGCAGTCGCGGGTCACGGCGAAGGTCTACGCCGACGGATCCCGGGAGACCTACACCTACGACCAGGCCGGCCGCCTCGCCTCCAAGACGGACGCCAAGAAGCAGGTGACGCGCTACGGTTACATGCTCGACGGCCAACTGGCGAGCATCACCTACCTGAACGATCCGACCCCCACGGCCGACGTCGCCTTCACCTACGACGCCGCCTACGGACGCCTGACGTCGGTGGACAATGCCGCGACGCGCACGACCTACAGCTACTACCCGGCGGGCGTGCCCGGCGCCCTCCAGCTGAAGACGGAGACCAGCCACAATCCGGATGCCCAGGTCAGCTATGCCTATGACGTGCTTGGCCGGGTGATCCGGCGGGCCATCGATGGCGATGTGGAACGCTTCGGCTACGACAAGCTGGGGCGAATGTCCGCCCACGAGAGCAGCCTCGGCAAGTTCGTCTACGGCTATGTCGGCGAGAGCGGGCAGCTGACGAAGCGCTCGAACGGCGCCTTCTCGACGGAATGGCTCTACGAGCCGAATGCGAAGGACCGGCGCCTCAAGGAGATCATCAACCAGGGCACGGTCGGGTTCCGCTACACGAGCTCGCCGGAGGGCAATTTCACCAGCATCACCGAGACGCTGGACGGCACTCCCGGGAAAATTTGGAAATACAAGTACGACAAGGCCGACAGGCTGATCTCGGCGACGCCGTCGAGCGGCGACCCGCTCGTCTTCGCCTATGACAAGGTCGGAAACCTCACTTCCCTCCGGGGCCAGACCTACAGCTACAACGCACTCAACCAAATCGTCGGGTTCGGCTACGACGCCAACGGCAACCTGCTGAAGGACGACAAATACGAGTATGCCTGGGACGCGGCCGACAGGACCCTCTCCGTCACCGCGAGCGGGCAAGCGGTTCCGCTGTCCACCTATTCCTATGATGGGCTCGGAAGGCGCGTCGGCATCAGTGGCACAGGCTCCGGCGTCCGCCGCTATCTCTGGTGCGGCACCGAGCTCTGCCGGTCGCAGGACAGTGGGGGAACTCCCCTGACCCGCTACCTTGCCGAAGGAGAGGCTGCCGGCAGTCAGGGCCTCCTGTACGCGATCGACCAGATCGGTTCCGTGCGCGGCGTCGTGGGCAAGGCTGGCGGCCCTTCGGTGGGCAGGATGGACTTCGATCCTTACGGCCACGTATTGTCAATCTCTGGAGCAACCGCAGATTTCCATTTCGCCCATTTGCTGGATGATCCTAATGTGATTTTGGATCTCTCATTTACGCGAGCCTACTCCACGCGAGTAGGTGGATGGATTTCCAGGGATTCTTTAGGAGAGTCTGGAGCCTATAATCTTTATTCATATGTAGATGGAAATCCTATTGTCTATGTTGATCCAACTGGTGAGGTATTATTCGTACCTATTGCTGTTGGAATAATTGGTGGATTTGCTTTTGACTATTTCTTGGACCATTATAAAAAGTCACATTGTTCTTGCAAAAACACACCGATCGGCGCAATGGGAAATGGTATTGCAGGTGGATTAATGGGTGGGGCTGGACCTTACATAGCAAAGCCAAGAATGGGTATTGGAGGTGGCGGGCCGTCAGGTACGTCTACTTCAGTTTTTAGTCAATTGAATCATGCAGCAGCATTGCGCGGGTATTATTCGTTTGCCACACGCAACCGTCTTACCAAGGCGCTGCGAAAAATCCCCTATGCCGGAGCCGCTTTGGCTAGCTATGAGCTTTACGACGCACTGTCGTGTGATTGATTGATAAATGTCTATGTCTATAGAACTATCGGAACAAATGAAGGGGTATCTAAAACGTGGGGGCTTACCCAGTAGAATAATTGCACAGTGCGATGGCGCAACAAGGATGTATCATGATCTTGGAATATATGGCGACATTGCGGAATCATACATGGAAATACTTGCACGAGAGTATTTTGTTGATATGAAATACTTTTATTTCAATAATTATTTTCCGACAGAATTTTCTACGACCCCCCCTCTTCGCCGCACCTTGATCTGGCTTTTACCGTTCTTCCGCGAATCCTTGGATCGCAACTATGATTTTGAGCCGGTCACGTTGCGGCGTATAGAACGTGCAATTGAGAGCAAGCGGTGGGAATAATCTATATGATCGTCGAATTGAGTAGACGGCGCACAGCATTATCCATGTCGCAATGCTGGCGATCTATATCAATACACGCTCAACTTCATCGAGCGTCACCTGATCGCGCCGCCTGTCATATAGCTGGGTGGTGCGCGGATCGGCATGGTTGGCCATCTCCCGCGCTTTTTCCAGCGTGCCGCCGTTCGAGAGGTAGGCGGTAAGGCCAGTGCCGCGGAAAGTGTGATTCCCGATCGGCGTCTCGATGCCGGCGGCCTTTGCCCGTCGACGTACCATGGCGAAGGCATCGGGCTGCGACATCGCCGTGCGTGTCAGCTCGCCGCCGCCGGCGCACCGACCGGTGCCGCGGCGGAATGTCGGGAACAACGGCGCCTTCGGCTCGTCGCGCAGCTTGCTCGCCTCCAGCCAGGCGTCGAGATACGCCTCGAGCGAATGATGGCAGGGCATCTTGTGCAGCTTGCCGCCCTTCTCGTGTAGGCGCACCCAAAGGCGTCGCTGCTGCATATAAACGTCTTCGACCTTCATGCCGGTCGCGGCGCCGACGCGCGCGAACGAGTAGACCATAAGCGCGATCAGCGCACGGTCTCGCAGGTCGATCAGCGTCGCATCGCCGATGCTCACGAGAAGATGCCGCGCCTCCTCCGGTGACAAGATCGGCGTCACACCTTCCCGCTGCGAATGCTTCGGCCCGCGCACCGATGTCGCCGGGTTCGCCGGCACCACCTGACCAGTGACCAGCCAGTCGAACAGGCGGCGGATCGCCGAGAGGTGCCGCTTGGCGGTAGGCGCCGCATGGCTCTGCGTCAGCAGCTCGACATAGGCAGCAACGTGCAACGCGTGAATCTCGCCGAGGCTCCGCACGCCCTGCACGGCACACCAGTCGAGGAACTGGGCCACGTCGCGGCCGTAGGCGCGGCGGGTGTTCGGGTTGCGGATCTGGGCGGTGAAAAATTCGAGGAAGCGGAAGCGGGCGCGCTCGTCGGCCGCGGAGACAAGGGCTGGAAGTACTGCCGAGGTCGCAAGATTGGCGGGGAGGTTCATGATCGCCCCCGCATATTCCAGCGCGGTTGGATGAGCCGGATGAGACCCGCCTCCAGCCCGGCTGCGCCATCAACCGGCAGACCATTCCAGTCGAAGGAAGCAGGAACGGCGGTCATAGCCGAGACGCGATGCCCAGCGGCCAAGCCCTCGCGGATCAGCGCGTTGACGCGAGCGTTCGTCTTTTGGCCGGCGTGCCCGCGCCGGTACTGCTCCATCCGCACCTGCAGGCCGTTCTGCGTCACGCCGACATAGACCACCTCGTCATCCAGGATGAAGGCGTAGACCCCCACCTCCGCCGGAGCACGGCCGCTGAGGGTCAGACGGTCACCGTCGAGCGTCCATTCCCCTACCCGGGAAAACCCGGCTTCGAGCAGCACCGCCGGTGGAGTCGGCTCGCGATCGCTCGCGGGCGCTTCGATGATGTCTGTGGAGCGGGTCAGCTCGACAGTGCGCTGGAGCCCGGCGTCGATACCGGCATCGACCAGCACCTTGCGGACATGCTGGTAGCGGATGTCGAGCAGCTGGGCGATCTCGGTGCGGAGGTAACCGGCATGGGCGAGCGCACGGATCTTGTCCGAGGTCGTCTCCAACCCCTTCGTCACCACCTCGATCGGCACTCGCTCCATGCTGCCTCCTATTACACGTGATAAAGGATGTTATCATTGATAATAAGGGAGGGCAAAGGCCAAGATGGCGCTAACTGACGGATGGGGTCGATCGAGACCGCCCGAGCGCCGACAGCATCGCTGGCCCGGGTCGGAGGTCTCGAACGTACTGTTACCAATGTTGTGTTTTGCGCTCATCAGAATGCATATTTCTGTCACTATCCTCTTTACGGGCAATGGTGCCAACGGATGGGAACCGATTTTGGCTGGTGCGAGCCACAAAAACAGGACGACAGGCAATGCCGCTGCAGAACATGTCGCTGCGCAAGCTGCTGAAGATAATGTTTCTGCCAGCCCGAGCGCAGCAGTCGGCGTTACGCACTGACATACGCGAGGAGCGAGCCCGGGAAGCGCCCGACCAAAACGACGAAGGTGGGGGAGACTTCTACGCACCATTCTGGGCTGACGCCAAGGCACATGCCTTCGGCGAAGGAGACCTGCGTGATCTTGTAGCCGATCGGATCGCTAGCAATGGGCGACGGGCAAAGCTCTATCCACTCCTTCGTGATGGCTTTCTGCTTTGGTGGAACCAGCGCCGGCGGTGGACTAATCAGCCGTTTCAGCCGGGGCGCGTTCTTCGAGCGCGCCACGGCATTCCAGCCCTTGATGCAGTGGTGAAGATCGATAGCATCATGTCGGTGCGCGACGCCGACGGAGTGGAGCATTACGTCTACCCATATTTTGCACCCGAACCACCGCTTAGCGACGAAGCCGCCCGATTCGCCTTGTGGCTTCTTGGTCAGGCACTCCCTGACGTGCCGCACGGCGAGCTGCGCATCCTCGATGTCATCCGGGGCCGAACATTTTCAATAGACAGGGTTCCGTTGCATGGCGACGAAGAGGCGCAGTTCCATGAACGCTACGCCGCCCTGCTTCGTCAGCGTGACCACCTCCGCGGGGGCCCCACCTGATCGATGGCACCAGCGCGCTGCCGCTGACCTTGCACCTCTCGTGCCCTCATTCATAACTAGAATCTGTTCTGGTTGTGGTCCCTCCTGCACGAGCTGCGAACTTGTTCCGGGTGAGGCTGCCCAAACTGGTGTGCGGGCGGGTCGTCGTCGTAGTCGAGGCGCCCGTCAGCGATGATCCTCTGACGGGCATCGCCGCAGGTGCAATGCCCGTCGGCTACGCCTTCGATCGCGTCCGTGGCATCGCTGACGGGCTCCCCGTCGACGTGTCGATCTGGGGGTCAGCCTGACGCCCCAGCGTTTCACGAGGTATTCTTGCTGGGTTCCATCTGGCTCGTAGGACTTGGGCACGTCGGGCAGGCTTTTATCGGATCTCAGCATGAACGGCCACACCTAGCAAATGTATTCAATAACAAAATACAAGTCAAAAGGAGATATTCTAGCTTCCTAGAGTGCAAAAACAAGAAAGAATGCGGAATAATCCGTAATACATTTGCCACTGCCAGGCGGTTATAATCTCTGTATACCCAGATATCTAAACAAAAAATCGATCGTTGGAGCCATTCATACAGCTGAACTAGTAAGAATTGTTAGAGCGATTCCCTGCTTGCCCGCCTACTGCGATCTTGACACACACTTTCTATTCACTTCAATTAAAAAGAGAGGTGGTGAGTACCTCTA
Organism: Oharaeibacter diazotrophicus; assembly: GCF_004362745.1. Lineage (NCBI taxonomy): Bacteria > Pseudomonadati > Pseudomonadota > Alphaproteobacteria > Hyphomicrobiales > Pleomorphomonadaceae > Oharaeibacter > Oharaeibacter diazotrophicus. Next base: position 43,267 of record NZ_SNXY01000008.1, read on the forward strand.
GGCGGCGCTTGAATGGCCCTGACCAACGTTTTTGGCTCATGGAGAGCATTATGTTGAAGTTCTTAGCCCTTCCTATTTTTATAACTGCTGCCAGCACCGCAATTGCTTCTGAACATTTTCACGTAAGAGCTAGAGATAATCCGAGTTGGCAAGATGCCATAGGTGATTTCATAAACAAGAAGCGACCTGAATTGTCTGGTATACACTGCCCGCTATCTAGCGGGATCGAGGGACGGCCGATCCGGGAATAGAGCCCGGCGAAGTCGGCATCGAGTGCCGACAACTCCTAGCTCACGATCGTGCGGATCGCCCGCAGCGGGTGCTTCGAGTGGACCCCGCTCTCTCGTCCGTTCCGCGCATCGAACCGCCCCCGTCCTCACCCGAGGACGGAATCACGCAAACGCGCTGATGGAAAGCGCCTTTTTCAGTAGAAGTCTAAGGCTCAATTTCAATTTCAATGTCCTTTGAAAGGAAATTCAAAGCAGGAGCCACCCTTGTTAACATGCCTCCACCTTCACTGAGGTATACGGAGATAATATATACTTTCTCCCTCATAGGGCTCCACTTTACTTTGCACTCTACAAAAGAAATATAGTAATTTTCAGAATAGTCCATATCTAAGAATATACCATCAACATTCCTGGCGACAACGCGAACTACTTTTCCAGACAAGGTATACCCGTCCTCATTTGGAATTCTGATAACAATTGATATTTCCCTGCTTGCAAGCAAGTAACTACAATTAACTAGCTCACAATCATGTAATTGCGAGTTACTATCAATAAATTCATTTATAATGATCATTTTTAATACCCTGGAGCCAGTGATCCGCCGAATATAATTAAGAATATCCACCACGGTATTCTTGGATCTATATTATCGTTTCTGATGAACGGATCTTGATTTAATCCATCAGAGACTTGATCTCCTGGTTGTGGACAGTCCTCGCCAGGCTTCCAATGCCTATCACGGCGCTTTTTGTCGGTACAATCATGCCAATGATCCTGGCCCTTCCAACCAGAAAGACCGGGGCGCCCTTGATTGAATTCCAAACATCCACCCTCGGGGTTGCGCCAGCGCGTTCCATTTGGATCCTTGTGATTAGGATCTGGAACCCAATCAGGCGGTAGCCCTTCGGGGTCTGGTGGCAGGACAATCAATCCCTCCGGATCCACTCCTCCCATCGGGTTCTGCCGAACGTACCCATAGACGCTCGGCCCGTCCACGAGCCCCAGCGGATCCGGCTGCACATACCGCCCCAGCGAGGCGTCGTAGTGCCGATGCCAGTTCCACGACAACCCGTTCTCCAGCTGGAACCACTGCCCGGGGAAGCGAGCGTTGAGGCCGGCGGAACCCGTCTTCTCGATCAGCTCGCCGAACGGGCCGTATTTCACCCGCCACACCACCGCCTTCGACCCGCTCGTCATCTGCACCGGACGCGCCAGGTGGTCGGTCGTCACCCAGTAGAGCGTGCCGGCGGCCGCTCCGGTCGGCGCGACCGCGATCACTCGGTCGCCGAGCCAGATGTACTCCCGGCTGGTCACGCCGGTGGCGCCGTCGATCTCGGCCAGCACGCGGTTGCCGAGGCCGCCCATCACGACGCCCATCCCCGGCATCAGCGCGTCGAGATCGCCGCCGCCGCCGAGCAGGTGGACGTAGTGGACCGTGCCGTTCGCCGTGTCGAGATTGGTGATGGTTCGCGTCGAAAGGCGGCTCGCCCCGTCGTAGACGTTGACGCCCACCTGCGTCCCGTCCTGACGGGTCATCCGCAGCCGGTTCAAGGGATCGTAGGTATAGGTGTAGACCAGCCCGGCGCGGGTGTCGGAGGTGACGCTGCCCTCGGCGTCGTAGGCGAAGCTGCGCAGCGTCGTCGCGCCGGTCTTGACCGTCGCCAGCCGGTTCGTCCCCGCCGTGTAGGCATAGGTCTCGGTCGTTGTCGACCCGCCGGCCGGCGTCGTGCTCTCGGTCAGCCGGTTGCCGACCTTGTCGTAGGTGTAACGGTGGGTCTTGAAGACGCTCCCTTCCGTCAGCCCGGCCTTGGTCAGCCGGTTGGCCGCGTCGTAGCCGTCTGCGCCGTCCATCCAGACGTCCTGCGTATCGTCGAGCGCGTCGTTGAGCCCGGTGATGTTGACGCCGTCGTTGGGGTGATAGCGCTGGAACAGCACCCCGGTGCCGTCTGGATTGGACAGGCCGATCGAGTCCGGGAAGCCGCCGAGGTCGAAATACTCGTACCAGACGAGGCCGTTGCCGAACCCGATCCCGTTGAGGGGGCCGAACGGCTCGTAGGTCGCCCAGTTCGACACCGTCTGCACGGCCGAAGTTGACGTCCGCTTGGTGGTCACGCCCGAGGGCAGGCCCATGGCATCGTAGGTGTAGTTCACCACGCGCCCCGAGGGATAAGTCACCTGGGCGAGCTGGCCCTCGGTGTCGAAGGCGTAGAGCGTCGTATAGGAATAGGCGCCGATCTTGCGCACCTCCTTGGTGACGCGCCCCTTGGCGTCGTAGGTCCACGACGAGGAGCCCGCGCCGTCGGTCATGCCCGTCAGTCGGCCGATCCCTTCGTTGCCACCCGCCGTGGCGTCCCACGTGAAGGTGACGTTGTAGCCGGTGGCGGCCGGGAACGTGATCGTCGCCGGGCGCCCGGCGGCGTCGTAGCTCCACTGCGTGACGGTGCCGCTCGCATCGGTCCGCCGGGTCTTCAGCCCGCGCGTGTCGTATTCGTAGGTCGTCGTCCCGCGGTCGGGCGATGTCTCCTGGACGACGTCGCCGAAACCGTTGCGCACATAGGTCGTGTCGAGCCCCTTCGGATCCTCGTAGGCGGCAACGTCGCCGTCGCCGTCGTAGGTGAGGCTCTCGACACCGCCGTCTTCGGCCGTCCGCGACGCGAGCCGGGTCACCGCGTCGTAAGCCGTCGTCACGACGCCGCCACGGGCGTCGGTCTGCGTCTCGAGGAGGCCCGAGAGATCCCACGACTGCCGGGACGTGAAGTTCGTGCCCGAGACGAGCTTGATGAGACGCCCGAGCTCGTCGTAGCTGCGGGTGTCGCTGTAGGTCGTCTGCGGCGTGGCGCTCGCGTCCTTCACGGTGACCGACGTCACCAGGTCGAGGAGGTTCTTGCCGAGCGTGACCGTCTCGCCCTTGGCGTTGGTGATCTTGGACAGGCGGCGGGCGCCGTCGTAGCCATAGGCGAGATAGGCGCCGGTCGGATCGGTGATCCGGGTAACGTCGCCCGACAGATCATAGGCGATGCTCCAGACCAGCGGGGTGCCGGCGGTATCCTGGCTCACCTTGGTGAGGCGCCCCGCACCGTCGTAGTCGTAGGTGACGACGGTGCCGTTGGGATCGACCACGCGCGTCGGCTGGCCCCGGAGGTTCCAGGCGGTGATCTGCGTGACGTGGCCGAGTTCGTCGGTGACCGACGCGAGGAAGCCAGACGTGTTCCAGCCGTAGAGCGTGGTGTCGTCGGTTCCGGCGAGGGGGCCGTCCACGGAGGCGAGTTGGCCGCCGGACGTGTAGGTCATCGTCCAGGTTCGGGCCGGATCCGCGGCCGCCGTCAGATCGGTCTGCTGCACCTTGGTCAGCCGGCCGGAGGTCCAGGTGTAGGTCGTCTTCGTCTGACCGGCCACCGTGACGGTGGTCGGGCGCCGCAGCGTCGTGTTCCAGGTGATAGTCTGGGTCTCGGCGGCAGTCGTTCCCGCGCCGCGGGTGATCGTCGTCGGAAGGCCGACGCTGTTGCGGACGAAGGTCGTCGTCCGGCCTTCCTCGTCCACGACGGATTTGACGAAATTGTTGGTGTCGTAGGTGAAGCTTGAATTGCTCGCCGGGCAGTTCGTGGAGGCGACCCCGGTGACCGTGTTCTGCCTGTAGCCGCCGTCGCTCGTCGTCGAATAGTTGATGTACTTGATCTTGCCGAGCGCGTTCGTGACCCTCACCCGGTTGTTCGCCCGCTCGTAGGCGATCGTGACCTTGCCGACATTGCCGGCATGGGTGGTCTGTGTCGGATAGCCGCTCGCATCGTAGCTGAACGTCGCGTATCGGACGTTGCGCTCGTCGATGATTCCCGTCAGCGCGGTGGGGATGGCAGTATTCTCGTAGACATACTGGATCGAACGCGCCGGAGTTTCGGTATAACTGACCTTCGCCAGTACGGCATCGCTCTCCAGGATGCCAGCCGGGATCCCGTTGGGAAATATGGTCAGGAATTCTTCTTTGTCGGCACTGGACGTGACATTCTTGTAGTCGTAGTTGGCGACAATGGTACCGCCGACGGAAGCAGCAACCAAGCGCCCGACGTAGTTGGTCGAATACTGAAAATCGATCCTACGCCCGAGGCTGTCCTGGATGTACTGGACACTCGTGACGCCGGTCGATTGCGCGAGGCCGACGGCGATCGTATAGCCATCCGGCCGTTTGACGGATTTAGTGTATCCCCTAAAATCGCTGACTTTGTTAGCGTTCGTCGGGATCGGGTCAAGGTTGTAGATAACATAGACACTTCCGTCGACGTCGGTGAGAGCGACGTCGTTTCCGCTGTCGACCACCGTCTCCTGCCGCGGGTAGTCGTAGTCGAACCACCCGTTGGCACCCCAACTCCCCGGTACATAGCCGGTACCATCGGAACTCTTGCGGAACCCGATCTTCCTCCCATCCGGCATGGAGATGAGGAGTTTGCCCGATTCGAATACCGCGCGGACGTCGAAATCGTAGCGCCAGCCATATCCGAGCCCCGATCTCTCCAACACGCGCCGTGGACTCGCCGCATCCCCGGCATAGATCCTCCTCAAGGTCAGGGGATGATCGGTGCCGATTTCAAAATCGGTCACGTCCTCCAACTTGATCCCGTTGATGACATCGACGGGATTGCCCTCGCACGAGCCCGGGCTATTCGGAAGACGCGTAGCGCATCCCTCTCCGGGAAGAGGGAATTCCCCCAGTGCGGCCTCGCAAACGACTGTCGCCCAACCCCTGAGATTGATCGGTTCGAACGCCCAGTTGTCCTGGCAGTAGTGCGGCGGCCCATATATTTCGTTCGCTTGCCATGACGCTGCTGCGCAAGCCGAATCGAAGGTTTTTCTGGTCCCGTTTGCAAATGCCTCCCACTTCTCAGCCGAAGCGCCTTGTACACTGCACAGTATGATTGCAACGAACCATATAAGCTTGCGCAATAAAACGATGGCGCGAAGCACGGCTTCGCCACTTAGGGGTACATGTTCACGCAGTGTCTGGGATGACGTCTGAACTTGCCTTGTGCGGAAAAGGATCATTCCATCACCCCGCCTTACAATGCCCACCACCGATCGCACCCACGTCACATACCCTCGGTGAATGCGATTGGTAGGGAGATAAGCCGACGCGATGCAAAACCGTCAAGGGAGGGAATGCAACTTTTTGATGCTATCCCACATATTCTCGAAGTTGCAGCGGTACAGCGGTCGCGCCGCGCCCCTTGGTGTGGCCGGACGATAGCATCCCTGCCCGCACGTTCTCTTCGACACCGAGGTGCAACGGTCTAGCGATGAAATCCACTCACGCGCATTCAGACGAAAGGACGGAACGCATCTGCTACATCCAGATCCACTCCGCCAGATCGATCATCACAGGCTTCATGACCGGAGCCTAGCAATTGTCATCCGGGAGACGGCATAGGAGCGGGCGATTTCGGCCGGGGCTTCGCCTGCGGCCAGGCGTTCGCGGGCTTCGGCCTGCTGCGTGGGGGTAAGTCGGGGTGGTCGACCCATGTGCTGCCCGCGCTTCTTCGCCCGCTCGCGGCCCTCGGCCGTGCGGGTGCGGATGAGATCGCGCTCCACGTCTGCCAGGCCCCCAAGGACGGCCAGCATGAGGCGCCCGGTGCTGGTGGCGGTGTCGGCCCATGGCTCCGCCAGGGACCGGAACTGTGCGCCCTTGTCAGTGATCTGCTTGACGATGGCGAACAGGTCGAAGGTGGAGCGGGCCAGACGGTCGATGCGCGTGACCGTCACCACGTCGCCCGCCTCCAGCTCCTTGACCATCCGCATGAGTTGCTTGCGGTCGGCCCAGGCACCGCTTGCTGTGTCTTGATAGATGCGGCCGCATCCGGCGGCGCGTAGCTGCTCCAGCTGCGCGTCGAGCGTCTGCCCTGCGGTGCTGACACGGGCGTATCCGAGGGGCGGCTTTGTGAGTGGTGTTTCGTACATAACTTATGAGCACTCTAAGCCTTTGGCGAACCAAGGGCAAGGGAAATGCTCATAAGTCTCGATTAGAATTCATGCATACTTATGTATAATGAAAATTTCCTTCAATAAGTATGTTGGAGCGTAGCCAATTGCCAGATGTACGATTCACGGAATGATATGAGTTATCACTAAACATCATAACAGAGATAGAATTCCCACGAGGTGCGAACTCGTACCGTTTCCTAAAACCGCCTTGATCTAGTTTTTCCCAGATCACAAGTTCACCGCCAAACCCGCGATCCCAATTATCGTTGATATTAAAGAACGCAACGCCATTGTATGGCGCGTCGACATCACTGTGTATCGACAGCCCGCCGCCCCCCTTCATGGTACGAAGTTGCGGATACCCATCAGCTGGACGCGTGAAATTTACACACCCAACTAATGTGGCCAAGAATCGCCGAAAAACCTTTCCGTAGACGAGCTTCGTGAACTCGATGTAGTCAAACGGCTCGAAGAAAACATCTGTATTAGACTCACCGCCTGGCGAATATCGATTGCGAAGTGCGGGAGACGCATTAGAGATGATATTTGAGTAAAAATTTGCATCCCAAAAATCTTCCAAAAACGCAAATCGGTAGGGATCGTTGTGCACAAGGTTGCACAACGATCCAGAAACGTAAGCTTCTGTGTATCTCTTCGAGACGCACGATAAGAACATGTCGTCCACAAGAGGTGGTGTGAGCGGCTCAGTCATCAAGCTCTTTCAGCTGGGCAATCAACTTATCGCGCTTTTCCTTGTCGAGGTCTACTGGGTCAACAAGTGCGCTCACCCTAACTCTGACGGTCACAACAACAGTTACTGCGGTCTTTGGGCCATCACCGGCGGGAATGAACGTTTCTCCAACGTCTATGTCTTCTGGGTTTCTCGTGGATTCTGTCGTTGTTACCGTCTCGATAGGAATTCTCATGATACCACCCCCTTCCTGATGGGATTTATTCACGATACTTCAACAAAATTCCGGCTAGATATCCTATATTACTTTAGGACTCCAGCTATACTTCGAAAAAGTAGTATTTGCGTAGGTCCGCAAGAGGGCCTCGGCCCGTTCCATTTGTGATACGCTGCAACCGTCTCAAAAACTACCTTTTTTGAGGCGGCTGTGATACGTTTACAAACTACAGCAAATCTCATGGTTGTCGAGTCTCGTAATAAGTCTTGAAACGCTAGTCTCATCATGGCAGGCTTACAACGAGAATTGAGACTGAACCATGCGCATTGGCTACGCTCGCGTGTCCACACACGACCAGAACCCTGACCTTCAGACCGATAAACTGAGGGCGGCGGGGTGCGAGCGTATCGTCGTGGAAAAGGCATCCGGCGCGAATGCTGATCGGCCAGAACTGAGCCGCTTGCTCAATGACATGTTGCGGGCTGGTGATACGTTGGTCATCTGGAAATTGGATCGGCTCGCCCGGTCACTCAAGCAATTGATTCAGACTGCCGACGATCTCAAGCAACGAGGCATAGGGCTCATTTCCATAACCGACGCAATCGACACCTCATCCCCCGGCGGCATGTTGGTCTTTCACATGCTCGGCGCTATTGCCGAATTCGAGCGCTCCTTAATAAAGGAGCGCACGTTTGCGGGGTTGGACGAGGCCAGACGGAAGGGCAAAATCGGGGGAAGGCCACGCAGGATGACAGCAAAAGACGTGTCTGCCGCAAAAGCTCTGCTGGCAACGGGCTGAAGTGCACCCTGTTTCGACCGGACACCGGCCCACGCCGGAGGACCTAGGCACAGTCCTAGGCATACGCCTATGTCCGAGACCTTCTCGAAGGTGGAAGTGATCACCGGAGTTGCCCGTCGTCGGCGCTTCACGACCGAGCAGAAGCTCGCGGTCGTGGCCGAGACGATGCAGCCCGGCATGTCGATCAGCTATGTTGCCCGTCGTCATGGGCTGTCGCCCAGCCTCGTGTTTCGATGGAGGCGGCTGATGAGCGAAGGCGGGCAGGAAGCCGTTCGTGTCGACGACGATGTCGTCGGTGCCAGCGAGGTCCGCCGGCTCGAGGAGCGCGTCCGCGACCTCGAACGCATGCTCGGCCGCAAGACCTTGGAGGTCGAGATCCTCAAGGAGGCGCTCGACCTCGCACGGGCAAAAAAAGCGATCTCGCTGTCGAGCTCTGTGCTGAAGGACGGTTCCCGATGAAGGCCGTCACGGACGCGCTGGGCGTAGCCCGGTCGAATGTTGCCGAACGGGTGAGACGATCGCGGCCCAAGCGAGGACCACAGACCCGAGACGGCGACCTGGAACTCTGTGCCGAGATTCGGCGCCTCGTCGATGCCCGGCCGACCTACGGCTATCGGCGGATCGCCGCTCTTCTCAGGCGCGAGCGCGCCGCCGCCGGACTGCCGACCGTCAATGCCAAACGGGTTTATCGGCTCATGAAGAAACTCGGCCTTCTCCTGGCCCGGCACACCGGCCGCCGTCGCGCCCGGGAGCACGATGGCCAGGTGGCGACGCTCCGTTCGAACGTGCGGTGGTGTTCCGATGGGCTGGAGTTCACGTGCTGGAACGGAGAGGTGGTCCGCGTCGCCTTCGTCCTCGACTGCCACGACCGGGAGATCATCGGCTGGACCGCGACGACCGCCGGTCTCTCCGGCGAGATGATCCGGGACATGATGGTGCAAAGCGTGGAGACCCGCTTCGGGGCACCACGTGCACCCCATCGCGTGCAGTGGCTCAGCGACAATGGCTCGATCTACGTGGCAGCCAAGACCATCGACATCGCGCTCGCCCTCAATCTCGATCCCTGCTTCACTCCGGTCGAAAGCCCCGAGAGCAACGGCATGGCCGAGGCCTTCGTGAAGACCTTCAAGCGCGACTACGTCCGCGTGAACCCGATCCCCACCGCCGCCCACGCGATCGCGGCGATCCCAACCTGGATGGACGACTACAACGACGTCCATCCCCATAGCCGGCTCGGATACCGCTCGCCGCGCGAGTTCATCAGAGCCATGTCGAAGCCCGCCGAGTGTCCGGTCTGACCGGGTCAACTTCACGGGCTCCTTGCCATCAAAAGAAGTCGCCGCGCGCTTTGGTGTGTCAAAGGCGACCCTCTACCGCTATCTTGGAGACACCCCTACCAGCTCATAAGTCTTGATTTTTTGCACCCGGTCAGAGGCCGTTCCACGTCGGGCCAGGGCATCATTTCTGGTGCCCCGGCCTCGGCGCTGCTCAATGCAAGACTGCGACCAACACCAGCACAGCCACCGCCGCCAAGATGGCCAGTTTGCCTTCAGCCCGGATAAATAGACCTTTCAGCGTCAAAGACACTTGGAGGTGGGACGATATGCGGGGTACCAGGGCTCTTTTCATGACGGAAACTCGTTATGAGTTGCGGGAACGACGCGTCGCACTAGTGTTCTGGCATCTCACATGCTCAAAAACAGCAGCACCAACCCCGCACCAACCATGCAGCAACCAGTCAGCACGAAGCAGAAGAAGACTCGTGGGCCGAAGCGGAGTGCCCGATTCTATGGGAAGCGCTTGCAGGAAGCGCGCGAAGCTGCTGATCTAACTCAAGAAGATATGGTCGGCATTGGCCTTAGCCTTTCTAGCATTCAACGTGCAGAGCGCAGCATAACTGTGTCATACGAAACGGCTATGGCGATTTGTTGTCTCCTCCGGATCAGGCCGGAGGACTATCTGATGCCGGAAAACTGCCCCGTCATCCCCATTCCAGCCGCAGTCGATACTATTAATGAGCTTACTAAGGCAGAAGAAATTAAAATTTATCGGCGTCCAAAAATGTACTTTGGCCGGCGCTACAGCATCCGCGTGATCCAGATTGGGCAGGCTATGCACGATGACTTCATCATGGAAAATGATGACGGTCTCGCTGCTGCCGCTGGCACGATTGCAGGCGATACGATCAGATTCCAGGTCGCTGACGGTGAACAGCCCGCATCCGCCATTGATGGAAGCGTATACCGTATCCATCGCATTCACGCGGATGGCGCCCTAGCTGATAAGATACATACCGAATGCAGCTTACGTCGTGGTTTTGGGGATGCTGGCGGCCTTAAAGGTAAATATTTTATTATTGAATGCCGTGGTAAATATAAGGAGCTTACATGCGGCTTTGTAGACTACATCGGCCAAAGGGAGTGGGCACTGCTCTGGCGTTTAGTTGACATACTGGATAGACCACCGCAGCCGAGAACGGTGCATAACTCTTGAATTATGCGCGACCAAGTCTCGTTCGCTTTGGGCCGTATCCAGACTGGCGGCTTTTAGGGCGAAAAATAGGTTAGCTGCCATTGGCGAGCTGGGTTGCCCTTTGCTTCGCCCGCTAAGCCTGATCGCGCCTAAGTGACTCAAACATATCCGAAATACTCCGATCATCATCCCGCTCCATGCGCGACCGCTCCTTCCATTCGTCCTGCATATGGTCAGCGTATTGATCTTCATATTCCTCGAAATTGGCGCTTTCTTCTTCGACCCGCTGAATCATCGTATCAACATCAACGCCGAGCTCATCACGGAACAGTTCCAGATCCTCGATCAGACCAGAATACTGCTCGCGCGAGCGGCATTCGCTCAGTTCTTCGGAGAAGTACCGCCGTTGATACGTGGCGAAGCTCTCCCTGGCGATCACTACCTCACGCCCCGCGTCCCGTGTGTCGACCACGCCCAAAAGTTCGCGCAGCTCGTCCGATCGGCAGCCAGTACGCGCTTCTTCCAAGACCGCGCCAAGAACCGCGTTCCGCATCGGTGTAACGCTATCAGCCGGCAGCGACACCGCCGCGTCCATCGCGCGGATCAGCTTAATCGCGTCGTTGATCTCCGGCCGCTCGGTGCCCCACTCCTCAATCAGCCGCTCATAGCCCAATGGGATCAACGCGGTGATCGCAGGCGCACCGAGCCGCTCCGCCATCTCGACGATGATCGCGAGTCGTTGTTCAAAGGTCGGGCCAAAATAGACGAAACCTCCGCCCTCTAAGGCAACCCGCCGACGGTGGCGCGCCAACCGAGCGATTGATCCGGCAATCCGGTGGGATTCGCGTTTCAGCGCAGCTAAGATGTTACCGCCTTGCTCGGCCTTCGCCAGACTCCAGATTTGTTCGATCTGACCGAAGTGCGTCGCCCCCTCGATCATGTCGACGGCGTTGTCCGGTGCGCCCCGCGCTACGGCGTTGAGCAGATCGAGCACAGACGGATCGATGATCTCGAACCCCTGCTGACCCCAAGGCTTGATGAAGCTATTCACCACTTCACGAATGCCTGCCCTGAAATCGTCGGGCCGTGTCGAGAATCTGTAACGCGCCGCGCGATGCGCGTGGAGCGGACCGAAGGCGTCTTCGAGCACACGCCCACCACACTGACCGCCGAGAGTGCGCATGGCGAGCAGCACCGAGCGGCCCGCCTCAGAGATTTCCTGCTCGTAGGCGTGGTGCCAAATTTCGGATGGATCGCGCAACAGATTATCGACGAAGCCGCGATAGCGCTCAACCGGCACCTGCGTCAGTCGGCGGTAAGATGACAGCCACTCGATTAGACGCGGGTTGAACTTCTCATGCTTGACAATTCGCATGTAAAATTCACCGCGCAATAGCTCTTCGAGGTAGACTTCGGGCAGGTCACTGAAGTAAAGATGGTTGTAAAGAATGTGGGCGCGCTGCCTCGTCGTGTAGTTCGGCATGTTCAATATGACACGCAGATCATCCAGCCCGGCATGGCGCAGCCGCTCGGAGCGGCCCAGCGCTTGGGCGAAAACATGCTCGCGGGTGGTCAGCACAAGTCGCGCGTCGGGCGTCGCCCTGACCATCGCAATAAAGTGGAGCAGCGCACGGTCGTTGGAGCTGTGAACGCGGTCCCCAGCGAAGGTTGCGCCCATGAAATCATCGAAATAGAAAACCTGCCGTAAGCCAGGCTGGAATAGCTTCTCGCCTTCTTCGACGTCGCGCTGAATAAGGACGGCCTGATACCCCTGCTCAAGGTGCGCGTAGAGCAGCAGATCTGCAAGTGTGGTCTTGCCAACGCCTGGCGGTCCGGCAATGATAACGACTCGTTGATCCGCAAGCATCTCCAAGGCTCTTGTATAGGCATCACTCGCGACATACCGGCGCACTTGCTCATAGACTTGGCGCGCCTTGAACTCGCTGCGGGTCCGCGCCGCATTGTGAATGACCCGATCAAGGACGCCTCGGCTTGCCAGCCAAAGCTTATAGTGGCGACCCTCTACATCGGGATGCTGGCCGATTAGGTTATTGAGACCTTCTGCTCCGATGATATCCTGCGGTTTCAAATACTCTGTGCCGATGATCCCGGAAATTGCGTCCTTATTCGCCGGCGACAGCGGAACGGATGTTACAAGGACGTACCGCGAGGGGGCCAATCGACGGACCTTGACGGCCTCTAGCTCCAGATCGCGCATCAGGCCCGTTAGGCCAGTGCGAAGGTAATGCTTGACCTGGATGATGGTCTTTGACGGCCCGACAGCATAACGCAGGTCTATGCCGCCATCACGGCCTGCCTTGAAGCTTTCTATGTCGAAGCCCCAATGCACCTGTAACAGATCGCGAGTGAGGACCTCTAGATCGTGCGAAGATAGCTGGTGGAAGTCGTACTCAGGCATGTCTGGCAGACGGCCTCATTCTTTTTGTGGTCGCTTCGCTGTTTGCGGCTCAGCGGGTTATCAATGCTACCGGTTTCCTCACGACTCTAAAAGATACATTTGAAGCTCGAACCGTGCTCGTTAAGGTCGCTCACCCGATGCGCGGGCGACGTCCGCTTGCAAACATTTTTCGAACCAGTTCGCATGGCAGAGATGCGGGCGCTTACCGGACATTCCCTCCCACCAAGCGGTAGATGCTCCAAAGTCTTCAATTCCGTGCAGCGGGCACGTAGGCCTTAGAAAGAACAATACGACCGTCGGACAGAGAGAATTCCGGTCGCCGGGAGAGCAGAATGTCCTGCTCCTTGGCGACTTCGCGCGCCAGATCGTCCATTTCCAAGGAAAGGACTCTCATCCCTTGGTACTTTTCGTCCGTGTCGAAGATCCTGCGCGACCCGTCCGGCACCATCAAGCTCTTAGCCTTTTCGCCGTCATGATAAAGCTCGTCGAGAAATCTCTGCGTTTCCGCAAGAACACCTAGCTCATTAATGTAACTGGCTCGCAAAGCGTCGAGGTTGGCGTGATACATCGTGGCTGCAATATCGAAGCTCGGGAATACGATAGTTTTACCTTCTTCAATTGCATCATTTTTGACGTTCTTGCAAAGGCGAATAGCTTTTTTCAAGCCACCCAGAGTCTGGTCATCTCTGGTATGGACACGGTGGATATGGACGAACGGCAGGTTATCAATCGTAACCGGCACTTTCTTGTTGAGAATGGTGACGCCGCGATCGCGCTCCTGATTGGAAGATTGATATTCAAGGGTGTCGTACCAGTGCGAAGGCACGACATCGACGGGCCGGGCAAGCGAGCCTCCAGAAATAGAAATGGCTTTCCCGCCGGACTTATCGACAGTCGCTGTTGGGAACCTAGCCTCAAGAATTTTCTCAGCCTCGCTCCGTAAGGCGGAAAGCACGCCGATCGAGGTCTTGGAAGTTGGTGTCGTATAAAGCCCTGCCCGGCTTCGGGCACCTTGGGTGTGATATGTATAAAAACTGGTGTCGAGGTTGAGTAGGTCGACATCGCTAACGCCACGGATATGAACGTTGAGCGGTACCGAGCCTTGCAGCCGGAACTCTACTGAGAAGCCCTTAGAGGTCAGGCCATTCTCAAGCTGGTTCCCAACGCGCTGCGCGGTTTCGATGCTGATGCGCGTATAATCTTTGTCGACCTCCTGCATCGCCCCGAGTGCATAGCGCGTGTACGGCTGATTTTCTGCACGCTTCTGGTATTCTTCTTCAAGATAGCTTTTAGCGATTACCTCGTCGCGCGCCGTTTCATTCAACTGCCCCAAGCGATCGGTGCCAAGGCGACGAATGCGAAGCTGATTAAGCCGCTTGTTGATATCCCTTGCCATGATCTCATAGCCTTTGCAGCTTCATAGTTCCAAACGTATACCGCCCGTATCCGTTGAAGTATTCTCCGTCCCCCGTCTGTAGGTCCTTCGCAAATACAATTTCTGCAAATCCTCTATGACTGCGTAGTTCCGTCTCGCCAATATGTGGATCGTTCTTATAACTATAGAAAAGTCGGTAACCATCCGCCTCGTCACAGACTAGAGCGGCGCTAACACTATTTGAGCCAGACTGCGCTGTTTTCAAGCGGACACGAATTTTATCCCAGGATTGAACGATTGTGATATATGCGTCCCACTCATAGCCAGGATTAGTGTCCGTCTTGACTGTCTTGCCTTTGCAAGACCAGTTGCCATTAAGGTCTGGCACCTTCAGGAGCTTGCCGATCACGGTCCATCGCCACGCATAGCGGTCAAGCAACCAGTAAAGCACAGCGAAGACGGCACCGGCTCCGACCAGTGAAAGCACTGAGGGCGGCAGATTTGCCACCACGCCGAATCGCTTGGCCATGTCCACGCCCCAAAGAAGGGCGAGAATAATAGCCGCGGACACAGCCGCAGATATCAAGCTTAGATAACGTCCAACTTTGGCGCGGCTCAAGCCGCCCAAAACAGTGTACTCGTGCTCCAACATAGAAGCCTGCTTCTCTGCCCGAACAACGCGATCATACCATATGTAGACGCTCGCCACGCGCATGTTCTATATATAGCGAAAGCCCGCAATTTACAAGGCAGGAAAGGGAAGCTGCAACCCCCCTTCCACAACAACGGCCGACGGCTGAGGGCAAGAAAACCCGCCATAGCCAGAAGGGTGCCAACTTACTCGCTTCCGGCAAGGACACTGCGGTGCCGCCGCTGGCGGTGTCTTCGGCTTCCTTGCCCTGCGCTGCGCGCGTTGGCCTCCGGATGGCATGGTCGGGACGTTCCTCGCGTGCCGTTGCAGCCTCTAAATCAGCAGCAAGGATTCACGGGGTAGGAGGAGCCGACCGTTACGTGCACCGGGTGAGCGGTGCCGCAAGGCGGCGAGCTATGCGACGACGGTTGCATTCCTGCTTCTGCAGAATCTGAGCAACCCGAGTAGGTGAAATATCGTGCTTTGCCGCGATGGCCGCGTTGGTCACCCCGTCGGCATGCTCTTTCTCAATTTGTACGTACCGCACAGCCTTTGCGAGTGTCATGCAATCATCTCTTGCTCTTATAGAGCCCATACGGGTTGCTAGTTCATCCTGCATGAAGGGTGCCAGCATTGTCTATGATGGAGTTCATGGGCGCCCCTGGTCGCGGCAGGACTTCCATTACTGCCAATCGACCAGAAGACGGCGTCGAGGATCGCTCGATGATCCTGCGGACGCCTGCCGCTCCGCGCGCCCTCCCGCACCAGAAACGGCGCGAAGATCGCCCACTCCTCATCCGTCATCAGCCCACGAACCACGACCGCTCTCCAACAAAGAGCGGCCTTGAAGCAGACCGAAGCCGATTTGGGAATACCCTTTGTCAACACGACCTAGGAGGCGCCGGCCCAGGGCACTTCGCTCCCACGAGTTGGCGATGAGCATGTGTCTGCGCTCACCAACGGGACCGGTCGGCAAGGGTCGAGGCGGCTCCGGCCCGGTCCGTCGACTTACGATTTCGACCTCAGGAGGCCGAACCGGACCCCACTCGATCTCCCGGAACGCCGGGGAGGACAGCAGGAAGTCATGGACGGCACGAATAGGCGCGATCAATGCATCGGGCATTGCGCCCGAAACCAGCACGGTCGCCGCCAGCTCGCGCAAGGCGCTCTCCAAGCCCGATCGATCTGCCGTCCCTCGCTCGAACGACGTCAGCGCAGCGAAACCCGGCTTGATGACCGCCCTGACCATGTATCGAGTTCTGGTCAATCGAACCCCTCGCCTCGAAGGCCGTGGCGGGTGCCCAGCCGGATCGCCGCTATAGGATACTCGCTACTGGGAGCAGTCCATATCGGGACTGGCGTCCCCGGGTTCGAACCCGCATTCCATGATTCCCATCCTGAGATCGAAGGCAGTGGGTTCGGAGCCGTCCTTCGGGAGCTTGCGCGCGAGGCGTTTGCAGGATCGCTCTGCACGATCGAGGGCCTCGGGGATGGACAGGCGCCTCGGAGCATTGCCTACCTCCTGCTCGAGGCAGACCACGTAATCGAGGACAGCCTTGTTCTTCGAGGCCGTAACATATCCGGCCTCGGTTCGATCGTAGGCGTTCGCGACCGGGAGGCAGCCCACGCAGACAGCAGCCGCCAGAGCACCCGAAGCGATCTGGCCCAGCGGCCTTCCACGTTTGCCGGACATGGTCGAAGTCACCACCACTACCGCCCTGGGACCAGGGATGTCGACGTGCTGCCGACACGGAGAACCGCTCATTTCGATCACGACCTCCTACTCACAGGCGATCCCGTCGCCGTCGCGGTCGAGCTTCGGCGAGTAGCCGGGCTGCCCGATCCTCATTCTCGAATAGCCCGCAGCCCGTGCCGCCTTGCAGCTCGGGAAGGAAACCGCTCCCTCTCCGCCCCCGACAAGGTCCAAGAGCCTTGACGACGGCTCCGGAGCCGCCTGCGTCCTGTGGCAGTGGTATCCGCCGCGTTTCCGGTCGTTGTGGCAGCCTTGGGCGTTCAGTCCGCCCGGATGGGCGGAAGCCGCGACGGGGCAGATCACGGCTACGAGCGCGAGCGTAAGGATCGGCGTTCTCATGTGCGCTACTTTCCTCCCCAGTATGGCGCCCGCCACCCCGCCTTCAGCGCGTCGCCCTCGCTGCAGAACCAGCGTTCGCCGTGCGCCGGATCGACCGACGTCCTGCCGTACCAGGGCGACCACGGGGCGTGGTAGATGCGCACCCCGTCGGCGTTGACGTTGCCCTTGATCGGGCATCCGCCCGGCACGGCCTGGACCGCGCCGTCCCACCGGTGCTGGCGGTACTCCCAGGCGGTCTCGGTCTCAGCCTGCCAGATGCCGACGCCCCGGCCGTGGGCTTCGTCTTCGGCGGCGTCGTAGTCGTGGGCGTACTTCCGGAAAGCCCACGCCAACCCGGCCGTCACCATGGCCCGGCCCACGTCGAGGCCATCGGCCATGCAGACCGACAGGGTCCGTCCGTAGGCATCCGGCCCACGGTCGTCACATGTGACCTCGTGGCCGAGGACGAGGCCGTCCATGGCCTTGATGGCGGCCTTGCCGCACGCCCATTCGCTGCCGGATGCGCGCCTGCACTTCTGCCCGGCCTCGGGCGCATCGACGCCCCAGATCCTGTGAACGACGCCGTCGACCTCGATCGTGTCGCCATCGATGACGCGGACGGCGGCGGCTCCTGCCGCCGGGGACATGAGGCATCCTATCGCCGTGAGTACGGCCGCCGCGCGACGCCTCATCGGCGGCACTCGATGGCGGCCGCGATCGACTGGGCACGCTCGGCAAGGTCGGCGCCCTTGAGCGGCTCGCCCGGGCTTCCGACCTGGTACTCGATCCCCTTGGCCTCGAGGAAGCTGGCCAGAATGGCGGCCTTGATGGCGAAGTTCACATTCTGGGGTATGTCGTTCGTCACCATGGCAACGGCGACGGCGTTGATCTTGGAATGGACCACCCCAACCACGTTGCCGCTTTCGTCGAGCAGCGGTCCCCCGCTGTTGCCGGGCTGCACGGGTGCTGAGATCTGGAGGTGCCGGGTGTCGTCGCGGAGGCCCGCCGTCGCCGCCACCGATCCCCTGGTGAAGTTGCCGGAGGCGAGCAGTCCGCTGAGCGGGAAGCCGAAGGCGGCGACGTCCTCCCCGAGGCGGACACCCATCCGAAGGTGTGCGACGGCCTTCGAGCGCGCCTCCGTCTTCACGAGGGCGAGGTCATTGGTCTCGTCGCTGGCGATGACCGTGCCCGGCTTCGGCTGCCCGTCTACGGACACGGTGACGGAGGAGCAGCCATCGACGACGTGTTGGTTCGTGACCACCGCGTCCTGGGCCACGAAGAACCCGGTGCCGCTGGACGCCCCCCCGGACGATCCCTGCGATCCCGAGTCTGGTGGCCGGGCGGTATTCGGTGCCGCCGGCGCGATCGCGACCTCAGTCAGGGGAAGCGGCGGCGAGCGGCGGATGCCGAGTTCGTTGTCGGCCCGGAAGAGGTCGGACATCACGGTGGCGAGGCGCTCCCCCCGAATGTCGGAGGCACTGGACCAGATGATGGTGAAGCCCGCCACGCCGCCCGGAACGGCCGAAAAACGGCTGTACTGACTGGAGGCACCGTCGTGCGAGGAGATGACGAAGAACCCCGGCTTCAGGACCTTGAAGTCGATGGTCATGTCCTTGAGGTTCCCGAGAATGATCGGGAAGGCCGCATCGACGGAGAATCCCTGGTAGCCGACGAAGAACACCACCGCCGGGTCGGGCGGCGCTCCGTATTGCATGCCGTTCTCAATGGGCGACGTGGACGAGGCAACGCCCTTCGGGACCCACAATGAGGCTCCGGTCGCGAGATCGGTCACCCTGGAAAGGCCCCACCGCCGGAGCAGCGGAGAAGCCTCCCGCCGGAGCGCCTCCTGATCGCCGTCGGTCAGCACCCCGGTCGCCGACCTTCCGACGGATGCCTGGAACGCCTTGATGGCCGCGAAGAGCTTCTCGCCAAAGCCGTCCACGGCAACGTTCGGCCACTGTCCCGTTGCCGCCAGTAGGACCTGAATGTCGCGGCGGCGATCGATCGGCAACGCGAGGAAGGCAGCCTTGGCATCCTCGAAGGAGGGCATGGCAGCGGCCGTGCTGTTGGAGGCGGTCCCTTCCGGCGCCCCGTAGCCGTTCGCGACGAGATGCCGCCGGAGTGCGTCCGGGAAGTCGAGCTTCCGGCGACTTGCCTCCGGGCAGTTCTCGACCTTGCGGCCGTCGCTGCAGATCTCGACCTTCCAGTCTGAAGAGCGGTCGTAGAGAGGAAGCATCCTGGCCCAGGCCTCGCCGCCCTCTCCAAGAAGCTGCTTCGTGGCCACCCACCCTGCGAGGTAGCCGTTGTTGCGCCAGACCTCAGGGTCTTGCCTTGCCTCGAACTCCAAGGATCTAAGGTCCTGGACAACCCTCCTGCGGAAAGCCGGGTCCTTGGTCACGTTCCGGAGGCGGCCGGAACCGAACTTCTGGATCAGGGGCGGCCGGACCGATTCCGCGTAGGAGGCGAACAGGTAGGAGAAGCTGTCGTCGCCGCTGACCAACTCGGCGATCCCGTCACCATCGACGTCGTCGGGAACGGGTTCGCTGTCCGCCTGGCCGAGGTCGGCCATCGTCCAGACGCCCGGGCTTGCTTCGGACAACACGACGGTTGTCGTGCAGCAATGGGCACCGCCCGAGAAGGCGTCGAACATCACTTCGGGATGTCCGTTGCCGCGGTCGAGTTCGACGAGGCGGAGGTTAGAGTCGTAGTCGGCGGCTTCCTCGAACCGATGCTTCAGGTCGAAGAGGGTCTTGCCGCCCTCCGTGCCGACCACACGAGCCGTCCAGCCGTCCTTCGTCCGGTCCCGGGTCAGCTTGACTTCGAAGGCGCCGATGCGTGCGACGCTCGGCTTGTCCTTCTTCACGGTCGCCGTCACGCCCGGCTGAGGCGGCATCCGCCACACGGTCTCGATGTAGGTCTTGCCCCTCGAGAGGACGGTGTCCTTCGGGAGCGACATCCACAGGTCGCTTCGGATCTTGTCCAAGGTCCCGGATCGCGGCTCCAAAACGGCGGCGTACCAGCCGTTCGCCGCCCGGACGACGCGCGCCTCGCCGCCATAGCGCCGGGCGATGCCGATCGCCTCGTCGAGGTCGGTCGAACTCGCGATCGTCACCCAGCGCTTGCCCGGCGGTGGATCGAAGGATTCCGCCTGGGCGGGTTCGGACAAGGTCGCAACGACCGCGAAGACGACGAAGGAAAGATGGGCGAACACTCGGAACATGCGACACCCAAGGAACGGCCAGCGAACCGCTGGGCCGTCGGAGGAGAACGTCATTCGGCGACGATGCGAAGGGAATCGAGAACCTGGGGCGTGATCGTGCCCGTGACCTTCAGGCCGTAGTCGGTCTGCATCTTCTTGATGGCGTCCCGGGTGCCCGGGCCGACCTTCCCGTCGATCGCGCCGCCGTAGTAGCCATAGGCCAGCAGGGCGGTCTGCACCTGCATCACGATCCGCTTGAACTTGTCCGTGTTGCCTGGGAGGGCCGGGAGCGCCGCCAAGGCAGCGGGAGGCGTGTAGGTGGGCGCCGGCTGCGTATAGACCGGGGCAGGAGGCGTGTAGCTCGGTGTGGGATCCGAGTAGACGGGAGCCGGAGGCGAATAGGTCGAATAGCCCCCACCCGACGAGGAGCTATGGCTGCTGTGCGAGCTGTGGCTGCTGTGGGATGAGTGGGATGAGTGTGACCTGTGCCCGGCGAGGGTGAATTTGTGGTTCAGCCGGAAGAGGTCGAACAGGCTGGGCTTCCGCTCGAGTTCGAGGTCCGGTTTATGCAGGACAGGAAGGGCGGACGCTGTCTGCGGCGGGATCAGCCCTGCCGCCAGCAGGGACGTGATGGCGAACCGACGCCTCATAACGGATGAACCCCCGAAAACCCCCGGCCCTCAGGATACCACTCGAAGAAGCCGCCGCAACGGTCGCGTGCAGTGCAGGCGGAGCATTCCTTGAGGTACTTCCGCTTCCAGTCGCTGATCGAAGACGGGGCGAGGTATCGGTAGGGTTCCGGCACCGTGCAGAGCGGGAAGTTGTAGAGCACTGCCTGGATGCCCCGCGCACGGGCGAGGTCCAGCGCTTCGGCGACGTCCGCGAAGGCAACGCTCGTGTCGGCGAAGAGGTCCGGCCAATCCCGCCGGGCGTAGCCGATGTTCTCCAGATGCATGATCGCCCAGCGGACCGCGAAGGGGATGTGGGTCGTCACGAAACGCGCGAGCCGCGGCAGGTCAAAGAGGTTGCGCCTCATGACCACGGTCCGCAGTTCTACGGCCGCACCCGCCCGGCAGAGGAGAGCTAGGCCGTCCAGCAAGGCACCGAACGCACCGATCTTGCCGACGATCCCGTCGTGGGTCGCTGGATCGGTCGAATAGATCGGCACCCCCCAGGTGACGGCACTCCGCACGGTTCGCAACGCATCGATGTCGTCCGCCGTGAAGTGCTGGGCGTTCGAGAGGACGTGGAATGACAGGTCCGGCCGAGCGGCCGTCACGCGCTCGAGCATTACAAGGAGTTGGTCCTTGAACAGCGTCGGCTCGCCCCCCGAGATGCCGATCGTCGCGTTCGAGGGAGCCAACAGCGCAGCCGTTTCGAGGTGCGCGAACATGTCGACGTGCTTGGCCTTCGGCGGCTGGGAGCACATGACGCAGAGCTGGTCGCAGCGTTCGGTGACGAGGAGCGTGTTGTGAGCCGAGGACGCCCGGATCAGGCGATGGCCAAGGTTCCGGCCCGGCAGCACGAGGAGGACGTCTCCGTCGGCCTCGTCGGGTGAAACGCCCGAAACCGACACCCGGCCCCCGGGGCCGTCGAAGACCAGTTCGTCTCCCGCCTCCTCGAGGTAGATGTCGAACGGCGTCTCCCGAAGGCCTGCGTCGGCGTTCAGGCGAACCACGAACGGGTCGCTTCGTCCCGGTGCGCGGATCGGCAGTCGCAACGGGATCATGGCGCCCTCCGGACGAGCGTCCTCGGCCATTCGGAGACGCCCGCCCACTTCGCGAGCGACCACCGCGTCGCGTCGTCGTCCCTGGTCACCAATTCGAACACCTTGTCGAAGAGCGCCATGTGCCGACGGCAGAACCAGGTGTCCAGCCGGGGCACGTCCACGCGGCCATACCGTGAAAGGTCGTCGACCACGTCGGTCCCGCAGAAGGCTTGGTAGGGGCAGTGGATGCAGTCTGGATCGAAGTTGTTCATCGAGGATGTGTTCAAGGCGGCCCTGCGATCGGCGTCGATCCCGGTGGCAACGTGGCCGACCGAGAGGTCGACCTGCCCGATCCGTGACAGCATCCGGGCTTCGTCGGTCGGGTACAGCCGCCCATCGTGGTCCACGACCACGTAGTCCGTCGCCAACAAGTTGGGGTTCCGGATGTCGACGTGATGGTCGAGGCCGGAGGCGAGGACGCGGCGCAGCGCATGGGTGAAGTAGTATTCCTCGACCACATGCTGCCTCTCAGCGTTGCGCCGGATCAGCATCTCGATGAAGTCGGAATGGAGCGCGTTCCACGCCTCGATCTCGCCGTCCCTCATCCCGCGCCGCCGGGCGAAACCCTGGTGGTTGATGGGCCGCAGGTAGATCGACCGGATGCCGAGGCTCTCGTAGCGGTCCACGAGCGCGGCGAAGTCCGGCGGCCGGAAGGGATCGATCGTGGGCAGGGCGGAGATGCGGCCGGGGCCGAGCCGTGCAGCCGCTTCCTCAAGGTTGGAGAAGAACCGCTGCGTTAGGTCGGGGTCCGACGTTCTCTGGCGTTCATGGGTTTCGAAGTCCCCATCGAGCGAGGTGCTGACGAACGTGTCCGGCGCATCCAGGAAAGCCCACTGCTGGGCGTCGAGGCGCTGGAGGTTGGTGCAGACCACGAACTCCACCTTGGCGAAGCGCTTCCGGGCGAAGTCCCGGACCGCATGCATGAGGTCGAGCCTCAGCGTCGGTTCGCCGCCCTGGAACTCGATCTTGATGTCGTCGGTCGGGAGCGCATCCAGGAACCGAAGGGTCGAGGCGAGGGTCTCGTCGGTCCAGTCGAAGCCGCGGGCGGTCTCCGGTGCCCGCGAGACCTGACAGTAGCCACAGGCGAGGTCACAGCGGAGGGTTGGTACGAGGATGACGTAGGCGAGCTTTCCGGCTGACGCCTGACGGGCTGACCAGCGCCAGGCGAAGGCGAGATGCGGGAGGTCTCCCTCCCGCTCGTAGGCATGTCCGCCATCCTTCAGAAATGCGAGATCGTCGTCCGTCAGGCATCCCTGGCCATACCGGTCCACGAACGCCCGGTCAGCGACGAACCACCCTCCGGCGTCGTCGGCGAGCACCGTTCCGTTCGCCAGATCGCGGAACTTCAGGGGCCAGACCGTCATCGCCCGCCAACCAGGTCCAGGAGGCTGCGCCGCATGTCCATGGTCTCGGAGAGGATACGCTCACGGTAGAGCGCGTATGCGATCTCGCGCTCCACGTCGGAGGCCCCTTGGCCATCTGGGATGGAGACCAGGATGCCTCCGTCGGCGGCTTCGAAACCCCAGCCAGGATGCAGGTAGCGGAGCCGCGTGAGGGCGGCATCAAGCACTGGCTGGAAGACGTCGGCCACAGGAACAGATGTGCTCTGCATTGCTACCGCTCCGTCGCCGGGGGCTTGCCCGCGCTAGACGCGCGGGAGCATGGCATCATGAGACCGGTAGAGGTCTGGCGGCAACGGCGGATCCGCATCTTGCGGAATGGAGTATCCGTGCATCGCAGCAGACTCGTGACGGCGCGAGTGGTTCCTTCACGCGCCCTCCTTCCGCCTACTGCACCTTCTCGCGCTTCATCGTCAGCCTGATCTGGTGCAGGTCCCGACCGACGCGGAAGTTCACGATGTAGTTCTTTGGATCCGTCAGCTTGGCGACCTTGGCCGGGTCGAACTGGAACAAGCCGCCGTAGCTCTCTCCGGGCAGGATCGTGTTGTCCATCAGCATGGTGTTCTCGAGCGCGGCGACGTTGAGTTCGCCCGCCGTCGTCGCGGCATTGATGTTCGACGATGCGAGGGCTGCCCCGACGCCCGAATTGTATCCCGAGTAATTGTAGTTGTTGCCGTTTACGTTGACGGACCCGGCGTAGTAGCCGCCTGCGGCCCCGGCCACGCCGCCGATGATGGCGAGCGCGATCGCCTGGCGGCGCGCCTCGGCCTGCAGTTCGTCAACGTTCAGCACCTTCAGGGGCTTTCCGGTGTCAGCCTGGGTGACGGAGATGTCGGCGTACCGGAACGTGACGGGGGCGCGACCGACGTTGCGGATCAGCGCCACGAAGGCAGGCCGCGGTAGCTCCTGGGCGCGTGAGGCGGGAGCAATGATGACCTGAGTGGAGCCCACCTGGGAGAGGACCGCCTCCGTGCCGGAGCGGACCACGACCTGCTGCCCGGCTCGCGTCGCGAAGCTCGTCTTCTCAACGGTCACGCAACCTGACAAGGCGGTCGCGGCGAGGACTGCGAACGCGATCTTGAACCTGGACATAGTGCACGGGAAGCGTTGGTTTAGCCGGAGCACATACAACGCTGGCGCGATCTCGGCGTCAAGGGTGCGCAAGTGGGTTTCCACAACATCTGAGTGCAGCGCGATAAGTGCCTTCTTGGCCGGATCGGAAACTTGCCAGAACCCCTACGCCACGCTGGCGGTCAGTTCAGGTCGATCTCCGCCTGCTTCATAGCTCGGAAAGCCTCGATCAGTTTCTGCGTCGGCCGACTTCTGGCAGTGAGCGCATGGCTCCTGAGTTGTTCCAGTTCGATCGGGCCGCGGGCCAGTGCCTGCTCGATCTCGGCGCGTCGGCGGGCGATGCCGTCCCTGACCTGCCGGATGGCGGCTGGATCCGTTCCGGCCGAAGGGTTGAACACGAACTTGCGCTCGATGCTTTCCCGCCAGTCGACGAGCTTCCGCGTGGTGGCGTCGCCGAAGCTGGGGACCGCACGGACCTTCTGATAGGTGACGTCGAAGGCGTCCTCGATTCCGTAAGACGACAGAATTTCCTTTCGGCCGCCACCGATACCACTGATCTTCGCTCGGGCGATCAGGTGTCCCTCTAAGAATCGCTGAAGCTGTATCTCACGGCGACGGCGGTCCAAATCGTCCAGACGCGACTTCTCAAGCGCCGGAAGCTCTCTGTGTTCTCCGGCAAACGTCCTGAGAAGGGATTTTTTCTGCTCGAACTGCATGGGTCCCGTCTCCAGATCCCACTCGCGCCGCGCGGCCGTCCAATCGCTTTCTGTACGAGCTTTGGTTGCCTGAAGCTGCTGGATTTCACCTCCCCCGCCGAAAAACAGGTATGCGGCGACGAAGAGGCCAACAAAAGCAAAGGGCAGTCCACCTGCGATAAGCGCTATCGACAGTCCGGCGACAAGCACTCCGCCAAGGCGTCGGATGTTGCGCCTCTGCTGGACTTCCTTTGCAGTCCGCGACTTGGCCATCCCGGAAGGCATGGGTATCACCTGTGCCGGATCGGGCGAATTCCCCGGTCCGAGAACACGGTCAATGGCCGCGATCGCCGCCGTCAGGTCGAAGTTGCCCAGCGAAGGCGCGGCTGTGGACGACCCAGATGCAGTGAAGAGCGTGACGCCCATCCCGTTTTCGAGGCGGCACCATGGACACCCCGGAGCATTCTTCGGGTGATGGTGGGCAGGATTCGCCCTGCAGGGGATCAACTCGGCTTCGAAGCGGCTCAGGGCGCCGATCCAGTCGGTAGCAGAGGGTCTGCTGCGGTAGAGGCTCGGGTTCGACTGGAAGGCAACTTCGAACATGGACGCGAGGTCAGGCGTCAAGTCGCCGAGCGTGGGCGCGAACGGAGGCGGGTCCATCCGCGTCTCCGCCTTCCTCTGGATGCTGTACGCGAAGCGCCCCTCCCTGATCGCCTTCTCGATCGGCATGTCACCCTGGCCGCCGTACCGCCCGGCGAACGGATGCCGTCCCATGAACAGGAGTTGGAAGGCGATCACGGCAAGCCCGAACCCGTCGTGAGACGGCTCGCGGTCGACCTTATCCAGTACCGCGCCCTGAAGTTCAGGGGGCGTG
This sequence comes from Oharaeibacter diazotrophicus, assembly GCF_004362745.1. NCBI lineage: Bacteria > Pseudomonadati > Pseudomonadota > Alphaproteobacteria > Hyphomicrobiales > Pleomorphomonadaceae > Oharaeibacter > Oharaeibacter diazotrophicus. Next base: position 69,146 of record NZ_SNXY01000008.1, read on the forward strand.
TATTCGCCGACGCCGACGCGGCACCTGTAGACCATCGTGCTCGACCGGACTTGGAAAGAGTCGGCGTCGATGAGCGTGACGGTCGCCTGGTCGCTGACAAGGATGCCGCTGTGGTTTATGTCGCCGATGACGCATCCGGTCTGGTGTACGCTCCCGATGGCCCTGGCAACGTTCGTGGCCGTTCGCGCGAGGAACCGGAAGTCCACCTTCGGAAATTCGATCTTTCGGCTGCCGGGCGCGTAGAGTTCGTGGACGGGCTTGACCCCACCGACCTTGCGCATCGTGAAGCCGACGAACTCGCCTCGGTCTCCGAGCAGCGTTTCCATAGGGAAGGCGACCAGGGTGGAGCGCTTGTGCAGTTCGCTCGCCACCATCGTTGAGATCTTCTCGCGCCGCTCCAGGTGCTTCCCGTCTGTGTAGACTTTGGCGGCTATGCCTGTATCGCCGTCAACGTGGAACACGGTCCCCTCGCCGCCCTTCCCGAGAACCGAGGTGACTCGGATCTGGCGGCCCGCGCCCGTTCGATAATCTCTCACCGCCGTACCCCGAGTATCAGGGACTTATCGTCGTCGGTTCGATCGCAGACGGTCTTTCCGTCTAAGTAATCGCGCAACGGCTTGGAGAGCGAGGCATCATGGCCACTGACGATCGACTGAGCCACGGGAGCTGACATCCGGTCAAAGAATGGTCCGTGAGCGGTACGCTTTGTGTGATCAAGGACCAGTCTCTCGATCCCGTCTGAAAACACGGCAACGCGGTCGAGGCGAATAGGGAGCGGCACGATCGAGATCGCGGGCATCGGATCATCAGTCACGAAGATTGTGGTCGACGCGTACTCCCCGTGGAACGGCCAGGAAGGAACGATCCAGTCGACCGTTCCCTCTTCCCTGACGACGGCGGCGCCGTCACCGACGTGAACGATAACGGCGCCCCACGGTCCAGCCAGAACGCCGACGAGAGTTGCGGCGCAGTCTCGCGGCCGTACCCGAGCCCGTCCAGCAAATGTGTTCACCCGCTCGCGAATGCCATCGAGCCAGTCGAGGACCTCCTCCTCGCCAATCTGATCGATACTTCTCCCGGACCCGAAATGCACGGAGGCGGCACGGAGGAATCCGGTGCACACCATTCGAGCGCCGGCTTCTGCGTGGCTGGCAGTGCCTGCTCCGTCGGAAACCACCGCCGCCAGCACGTTGCCGGACGCGGCCTCCAGTTCCATGCAGAGGGCAAAGTCCTGGCACGGAAGCCCGGACTTGACGTGTGAGGTCCCGATCGACCTCGCGAGTGTCCAGCGCCAGGTATTGAGCATCAGACGGAAGCCCAACCGTCCGGTGTCGTCGGATTCGCGAGCGGGACAGCATCACCGGGGTTGGACCGCGATACCGACCTGAGCGACGACGAGAGCCAGGCGAAGAGATCCCGGAAGCGGAGTTCCTTGAGCGCCAGCGGTTGCCGTGTGGAGATCTGCGTAAGGATGTCCATCCGGGCGCCTTCGACGCCGATCGCGAAGAAGCTGAATGCCTTTTCGGCTTCGCCCTGCTTCACCTGGGCCGCGGCGTTCGACCAGGAATCCGTCGGCCCTCCGTCAGTGATGAGGAAGATCCAGGGGCGGTAGTAAGAGATGCCGTTGGACTTATAGACGTTCTTCCGGTCACAAAGCAGGGCGAGACCCTGCTCGATCGCCGACCCCATCGGCGTGTCGCCCTGGTCGGTGAGGGTCGGCGGCACCCACGACTGGACGCCCGTGAAGTCGGAGAGCACCTGGACGGGACCGAAGGTAACGATGCCGACCTCCACTCGCTTTGCGGCCAGGGAGTCCGCGTAAAGCTCGTCACGGAACAGAGCTAGGCCTTCATTCAACTCGCGAATTGGATTGCCCTTCATTGAGCCAGACACGTCCAACAGCAGCAAGCAGGGGCACCGGGGTTCGGGATTGTCGACGAACTCAGCTCCGCCGAAAGGCTGCTGTTCGAAGGGATTGGACATCGAGCGCTCCGTTATGTGGAAATGATTGCTCAGCGGGCATTGCGGTCGGGTTGCACCTGGAACTTGCCCCGCCTTGTGGAGATGGATCAAGGGGCCGCAGTTGCGCATCTCGACTGCCATGCAGCCTTTCAACAGCGATGAACCGACGAACTCGCCTCGCCATCCGGGATTGAAAGGCGCCGCAACCGACCAACTTGACGAAGCGAAAAACGGCGCGAACATAGGTTGCGACGCACAGCCTTGCTACCGGGGCTTAGCATGAAGTTTGGGCTTCGAAAGCCTAGCCTAAAAAAGCGTATCGCGGCCCGCACCTCCGTGAAGCGGGTAATTCGGCACAACCTTGGCCTGAAGGCACCCAAGGGCTGGGCGTGGGTCACGAACCCGAAAAGGGCGGCATACAATCGGGTCTATAACCGGACCACGCGGGGTATGGGTTGCGCAATCTGGCTGGCGGTGTTCTTGGGGCTGGGCGCGTATGCATTCCACGGGCCTTTAGCCTGAAGATTTGGAAATAACCTTAACTTCAAAGCCGTTTCGACTATCTAGGTTGCTTTGATCCAGTTTATTGGTTCTCGTATATCCAGACAAAACTACTGTGATGTCTCAGTTAATCATACAAACTCTCCGACGAACTCGCAAGGGGGGGCTTATGCTACGGGCTGTCATAGCTCCTCTTGTGGTGGTTGCCACAAGCGGCGTCGCTTCCGCGTTTGATCTTAAGGTCGCCACCTGGAACCTCGGCTGGCACGTCTCAAAGGCGGAAGCCGCGGACTGGATCGCCCGATGCGACGCTCCATTCGAGGAGGGTCCCGACGGCATCTGGCGGCCTGCTTCCACGGGAACACCGGGTTGGGCGCTCAAGTGGGGCCGCGACGCCCGCATCGAATGGGCCATCTCCGCCCGGCCACCGTGCGATGTCTACAAGGACGGTTCGTTTGACACCGTTGCGGTGACCACCGCCGCCTACGACAAGCGGGCGGTGCAGATTGCCTCGATCATCAAGGACGGCATCGATCCAGATGTGATCGCCTTCCAGGAGGTCAGCGGCGCGGGAGCAATCCGCGAGGTTCTTCCCGGCGACGACGGCGATTGGAACGTCTGTTCCTTCAGCGGCTACAAGGTCCAGCGTCTTGGTTTCGCTTGGCGGAAGTCGCTCGGCGATGCCGTGGAGACCTGCGAGCCGGACGATGCCTTGAGCCTTCCCGAAGTGCCGGACAAGGACCGTGTCCGGCCGGGGTTGTCATTGGGCCTGAAAGTCGACGGCAAGCTTGTTCGCTTCCTGTCCGTGCACCTGAAGTCGTCCTGCGTGTCGCCTCTCGGGGCCGAAGGTCCCGATGGCCGGGGTGCCTTGGCCGGACAGGATCCAGCCTGTCAGGTCCTCCAGCAACAAGTCGCGCCCCTGGAAGCCTGGATCGAGAGGAAGGCGGCCGGCGCTGCTGCCATCGTAGTCTTGGGCGACTTCAACAGGAACCTGCCGCACGAGATTGCGGCGGGCGACCAAGTTCGGTCTGACGGTTCTGACCCAGCTTCGCCGCACCCGTCAGGGGTCAAGGTGGCGAGCCGAATCGGGGAGGTCGACGACGGCGAACCCGCCGCAGCCGACCTGACCCTTCTTGAGGCCCACTGCCCAGTGACGCCAGATGCAGAGGCCGCGTGCGCCCGCCTGAAGACCGCGAAGTCGAGGGATGACGAGGCAATCTTGCGCCGCTGGGAAAACCTGGGTTGCCGAAACCCGATTGGCCTCGACCATATCCTAGTCGGCTCCGGTGTCTTGTCCGACGGCGCCAACAAGGTTCCGCTCGGTAAGCGCGGGCGCAGCCTTCCTGCGGACCAAAACCATCTGGATCCTCTGTTGGCGGTGTCGGACCACTGCCCGTTAAGGGCGGTCGTCAGGTTTTGAGGGCGTCGGGTGAAACGCCCGATGCCCTCGGAAGCAAAGAAGCCATCAGGCCATGTTCCCCATGCGTCTCAGGATCTCCGTTCGCGCCACATCAAGAAGGCCAGCATTGGTCTTCGTCGACAGTGCCGCCTTTTCCTTGCGGCCGAGGAAGTAAGCGATGCGCTCGCCGTTGGCACCGGAAGGATGGGGAAGACCGTCGAGTACCCTTCTGCCGTCGAGCGCCTTGCGGTCGACCAGCATCTGCACGGCCGAGGTGGCGGCCGGGCCAAGAGGAACCCACACGGCCCCGGGCAGGCTTCTGGCCTCCTCGGCCAGATACCGCGTCACCATCCCCGCAAGGATTGGGGTCGACTTCAAGGCGGGCGAACCCGAGTAGTTCTGGCCGGAGACGAACACCGGGTATCTGAGGGCCGAGGTGTAGTGCACCAGCGATGCCGCTCGGACGAATAGGTCGCTGCAGGACGTGATCCCGAGCCACTTCGCGACGCCGACATGGTCGAGTATGTCGACGAGGTTCGATCGCATCAGACCCGAGAAGGACGCTGTCTCCTTCGCGGCCTTGTCGGCCACTTCGATCGGCGCTCCCGGCTTGAGCTGCCGGGAGGCTTCGACCAATGCGTTTACCGCCTGCTGGCGGCCGGGCGTGAGGCCGACCAGCACGATGCGCGCTGCGGGATTGAGGTGATCGAACGGCGCGTAGCTGACCTGAATGGGGCCGGCGGTTTCAAGGACCAGGCGCCCGCTCAGCGTGGGATCCGAGGTGATGTCGGAAGCAGTGGCTGCGGCGAGGAGCGGGGCGAACTTCGGGAGGAGCGAATCCATGGTGTCAAACGGCTTCCAAATCTGGGTCTGACGCACTTGCGATGACGATCAGGCGGCCCCGAGGAGGCGTGCTTCGAGGCGATCGAGCTTTGCGCGCCCGTACATTTGCCGCTTCACCAGCTTCAGCTTGTTCACTTGGCCCTCCGTCTGGCCGTTTGACCAAGGCTCAGAGATCGCGCCCCGAACCGCGGATGCGTCCCTTGGTATGCCGCGAGCAAATGAGACCAGCAGTGTCGACTCGGCATCCTGGATCCAAGACGCGAGATCATCGACTGCTCGGCTGCGGATCATGGAATGAAACCGGTCGATCAGCTCTCTCGCCTCGGCCAGAGTGGGCACTCCGGCTTCGATCGCGGCGATCATGACCGTCTCCGCTTTCGACATATGATCTCGCTTCAGCGTCATCAGACGCGCAATGGTCCTTGCGGATGGAATCTTACGAAGATCGGATCCCGAGATCTGCTCCGATCGCCTGCGCCGCGTGGCCCATTCGCCGATGACGCGGAGCGATCCCATGAACCCCTGGCTTCGGAGACGACGCCAGAGTTCGGCGCTGTTCCGGCAGCCTGCTTCCCATTGAGCGTCGAGATAGGGAAGGTGCGGGTCGAGTGACCCCTGCCGCGTCCGGAACACATCGGTGCGCTCGCCCCGGATGATCTGGCGAACCAGCTTCCGGCTCCGCCCCGTTCGCCGTACGATCTCCTTGATCGCGAGGCCGTCGGCCGCAAGACCGGCGACCACCCGGTTCGTCTCTTCCCGCCGCAGGTAACCTTCGTACTGGATCCGCTCGGCCGAAGTCAGGAGCTTCGGGTCGACCGTCATCGCTCCGAGCGCGGCGCGGATCGGCTGCATCGATGTCCTCGCCGCGTCGAGAAAAGCCGAGCTGGCATTCTCCATCAGGTGCCATCTGTCCGCGACATGAACGACCTCCGGCAACGCGAGCGTTGCGGCCTCACCATACCCGCCACCCCGATCGCGAGAGACGATCCGGATCTCGCGGTGATCGGCGAGCCATGCCGCGACTGTGGCGATCTCCCGGTCAGGCAGCAGTTTGACAATCCGCCGCCGATCGAGGTCGCAGAGGATCGAGCCGTAACGGTGGCTCGGGCGGAATGCGAAGTCGTCGATGCCGACCGCCGTCAGACGATCACTGCACTGTCTCGCCCGGCGCCGGACGACACGTAGCAAGGTGTCGTTGCTGACCGGCATCATCAAGCGCTTGGCGAAACTCGCGGCCGGACGACCACCGAGCGCCAGACCGAGATGATGGACGATGCACTCCATCCGGCCCGTGCGCCGCGCCCGCTCCGGAACAGCCTCACCGAAGCGCTCGGCGAAGATCTTGCTCCGGCAGGTGCCAACGTCGCAACGAAACCGGCGCGTGATCAACCTGAGCGGGACCGGCCGTCCCACCAACGGTAGGTCGGCCACACACCGAACATACCGACTATGCACCTGCCGGGAAGGCAATGAGCTGGAGGGACATACCGCCTGCCTACTCCGGGCCGATGCGGTTACCACGAGGCCCCAGTCAACGGCTTCGAAGCGCTCGACCGTGAACCCGGGCGGAATGAGCGACGACAGCGAAATGGCTGTAGGCAGGGCGACCTCCGTCAGAAATCGCCAATCCGCTCCTAAACTGCATCGGATCTGAGTCAGACCCAAGATTGCACGCCCAAATACATCATAGGGGATGTCCACATAATGCCAGCGCGCCGTTTCCGGATGGGACAGCCGGTACTCGTCCGCAAAGAGCGCCGCGGTCGCCAGCGGGGCACCCGATAACATCGCGCGGATCGCGCTCCGCGCTTCCGGGCTCAACCGGCTTTCGGCCAGCTGCGCCACGATCACATGACCTTGCGGTCCCCAAGCCCATGCCGGCGATGTCTAAAACCAGAAGGCCGCCGCCCACAAGGCAAGTCGCTTCATGGTGCCCCCCGGTCTGCCTGCTCGTAATCGGCACCCTAACACGGCGCTGCTACTTTGGCGGGGATATTGGCATCTCCCGCGCTACCAGGCGGGCCGGGCTGTCGTCGCACCGAACCCTTCCAGTTTCGGCCCTCCGGCTTCCATCCCTGATGCTTGTCTTAGCGCCGCTGACAGCGGCAATCGGCGGCTGACGGCCGTCCTTAGGGCTCTGCCCTCGGCGCGCTGCAAAGCGCCTTCCGCCCAGCTTCCTTCAGCCTTCGGCTTTCGTGCAGCCGGTTCCCCGCGAAGGCGCTTGCTCCGCTTGCCCACCCGCTACTCGCCGCGAGGCAGGGGTTCAGGACCGGGCCTGAACCCGCCTTCGACGGAGAGAAAAATGACCAAACAGACCAACAAGGAAGCCTCCGTACCCGCGTCACCAACCGCATCGCGGCCGACCTTCAATAGAGCGTACGGCCGCGGTTGAGCCGGGGGCGATAGGCAACACCGAGAGCCGCGAACTCAACCAAGTCGCTGCTGAGCCGGCACATCCTTCCGATTAAATCAGCCCGGGTTCCACAATAGGCGAGGTAGACACAAGGAGCTTACAAATAAAACGCTTAACACGACACACCCAATTCGCTATCTCTGTAGTTGTAAAGTAAAATTGCATACCGGCACACAAAAGTTGTCCGTACGCCATCCCACCTGGATGATCCCATCATTATAGAAAAGAAGGTTCCTGATATGGATAAAAAAACATCATGGGGTAGCGAAATGGAATTGTCGCCGCCCCCTGCGCCGTCGGCGCCTCACCACTTATATGCCGACTTTTTCCATGTCAAAAAGATTATCAAAAGAACTGAAAAACCGGTGCTCTCAGGAATTCATGGGCCGGCCATGCGTCGGAACGGCACGGACGAAATCCGCTTCCTGTTCAATCAAATGCCACCGCTGCTCGATGGTCGCTTCCTTCTCTTCGGATGTTCTCCGTTCCTGGACCAGAACGAAGCGACCGCTGGCTCCTATGTGATTGCACTGCCACCGCCGGCGAAACCCGATTTTTCAATCGGCGTATTCTCGGAAGGCGTCGCCACCAAGATGGGTGTGGCTTGGCGGGAGAACGAGTGCTTTGCCGGGCGCATGCACTGGCCCTTCGGCTTCAAACACGACGAGGGAATGATCGTACTTCTATTGGTCCAGCCTTATTGATGCATACCGGCGGCTAACTCGCCGCGATCACGATGAGACCACAGCGTCAGTTTGAATGAGAGCGGATCGGCGGGACCGAATCGAAGGAAGGCGCAGGCCAAACCGGAGAGCCGATCCCGCCGATCCGAGGCAATTCGTTCTTCAGGCGTTATTCCCTGCCGTCCTCGAGGACGAGCCGGAAAGGCTTCGCGTTACGGGGCTGTTCCCCCTGGTCCTCGGCTTCAGTCGGTTGATCTTCGCCCGGTTCGTCGATCGCCAGGATCTGCCGACGGTCGCGTCCTTCTTGGACCAGGTTGGGAACTCGATCGTGGCGCGCTGCCCGGATGGAGTGCCATTCGACGCCGTTGTCCTGCTGCCAAGCGAGATCGGTTTGGGACGTCAGTCTGGCGCTATTGTTGCTGACCACCACTATCGGGTGGCCGCTGGCTTCGATCGGACGGTCGAGCTCTCGGACTACACGAAGACCGGACAGCGAACTGTCGACCACCAGGGCCAGGCACTCCCGCGTGAAGTCGTCGACGACCACTAGGGCCCGGAACCGTCTTCCGTCGGCGAGCACGTCGGAGACGAAGTCCAGGCTCCAGCGCTGGTTCTGTCCTTGCGGCAGCGCCGTCGGAGCCCGTGTCCCCAGAGCCCGCTTGCGACTGCCGCGCCGGCGCACGGTTAGCCGCCCCTCCTTGTAGAGGCGGAACAGCTTCTTCTGGTTCAGCTCAATCCCTTCCCGGCGCAAGAGGATCAACAGGCGCCTGTAGCCGAACCGCCGACGCTCTCGCGCCAAGCCCTTCAGCCGCTCGCGCAGAGCGCCGTCGTCCGGCCGCTTCGAGGCATAGCGGTAGGTCTTCGGCTCCAGGCCGACCAGCCCGCAGGCACGCCGCTGCGAGTAACCTTTCTCCGTGATCGCCTGGGCCACGAATTGCCTCCGGGAACTGGGCGTCAGAACCGTCAGCAGGCTCACGCGAACCCATGGCGTTCGCATGCTTCCAGTCCGAGCGCCTCACGAAACGTCGACACATCGAGCATCGATTCCGCCAGAGCCTCTTCAGCTTGGCGTTCTCCTCCTCGAGTGCCTTCAGCCGCTTGGCCTCGGACACTTCCTCCAGGCGTACTTCGATGCCACGTGTGGAAGGTCGCGTCGGAGATCCCGTGCTTGCGGCAGAGGTTGGCGACACCGATCCCCGCCTGGTGCTCCTTCAGGATCCCGATGATCTGTTCCTCGCTGAACCGGCTCTTGCGCATTCTCCGCCTCCTCGTCGACGGATCCTAGCTTCTGAGCGAGAACATTTCAGGGGGCAAGGTGAGCCCGCTTCGTCGAGTGTTAGGATCTCGCGACAGTGTTTGCTGCCAAATCGCCGCAGTAGAGGCCATAGGCATTCTACACAAGGACCTTTTTGTCGATCACCGAGATCACGCTGCCCGTTCGCGTGACTTTTGCGGGCTTAACATTCGGTCTAGGAGTCGCCTATCACGCCAACTGTCAAATCAGGGCGGCGGCAACGCTAGCTGCCTACCGTCCTGACACGTAAGCTAATGCAGTTCGCGCCGGATTGCGGCTATCTTAATACAACCATGTAAAAGCAGCGACGCACCCCCTCCACCGGGTACTGGAATGTGGGTGTGTTCGGCCGCTCTGTGACCAGCTGACCGCGTTCGCGGAGCACCTTGGCAGCATCGGTCAGTTCACTCACGGTGAGACGAAGAGCTCGCCGTGCCGTTTCACCCCTGACGAGCGCCCAGAGGTTGCGCTTTTGTTCCAGGCGAATGAAATCGGCGCCCTCCGCCTCCTTCCAAGCTAACTCGGTCGAATAGTCGACAGGTCGGCGGTCCGGATCGGAAAGCCAGGTAATGAGCCGCTTTGCGTTGCGCTCGCCGATCTGCGCTCGGTCGGCGCTCTTCGCGAGAGCTGTAGACGCGCATCGGCCAACGGCCCGGAGCAGCCGTTCCTTTGCCCAAGGGACCGTACCCATGTCGATAGCCAAACGACCTGCAGCGTAGACATGCGCGAACGCATCAAGCGTTCGGTTCTGTACGCTGTTGAGACCAGCAAACTCATTCCGCAGCATAAACGCGGCCTTGTAGGTCTTTAGGCGCTCAGTGGCCTTAACGCGGTGCATTATCAGCAGGCGAACGAAGGCCTCCAATGCCGTGCCATGCTGTTGGGCGACGGCAGCCTCGACCTTTTTGACGAATAGCTTCGCCCACTCGGCCCGCGCCTCCACCGCTACGTCCTCGGGGAACATGTCAACGATTCCAAAGAAACTGCTGTCCGCGGGCTTTACGAACACGTCAATCAACCGGACGGCTGATCCGGTCGTGCGGTGACGGGGCCGGTTCTGATCCTCTTCCGTGGACAGGACGAGGGAGCGGAAGCGACGCGACGCTATGCCGTTTTTCGTCTCGTAGACTTTGCCACGCAGTTTAGGGGAACCGCTGGACAGAACGTAGGACATGGTCTCCATAACCGCCGGGCGACTGGCGGCGGGAACGTCTTCCAGCGAGTCTAACGTGAAAGGCAGGTCGGAATTCGCCTGCGCCCTCTCCTCCAGTCCTGTAACTGTTGCGTTCCATTTTCCCGTGAAGGTCGAGCCGAATACAGACGCTGCGGCCAGCAGCGCGGTGGATTTTCCACTACTTGATTTCCCGAAAAGATTAAATCCAAACCCACCTGCCTCAATGCCGAAGAGCTTGAGCGTCGGCGCGACGAACGTAGCCGAAATCAGGAACATCATCGCCGACGAATGGCAGGCTGCAGCGGCAACGTTGTTCTTCCACTCCTCTAGCGTTCCAGCCTGCGTCAGTACGGGCGTGTCCAGTCCGGGCAACACCGGTACTCTCCTTCCCGAAGGAAGCTCGAGGTCCCCAAGCCGGAAAGAGGTCATGTCATCGGACCACCCGGTCGCAAGGATCGCGATGGTATTGGCACGCCCCTCCTCTGAAGCAGCGTAGGTGCGCAGGCTTTCTTCCATCGCGACGATATTGCTGGGTTCGCAGAACGCACCATCTGCCCCTTTGTCGAAGAGTTCGGCCCCCAGTTTACGCGGGTTACGGAAATCGCCAAAGTTTACAAACGCAACGCCAGTCTCGCCTGACATTTTTGGATAACTGATCTCCACAATATGAGAGCCGCTCGGCAATACGTAGATGCGCTGGAACGTTATATTTTCTTTGGATACATATACTGTCATTTTAGTCTCCATCTTTTGCTGCGACCACATCATGCTCGCGCGTTTCACACGGAAGCGCTGCTTGCGCTCCCGCTCTTACTTTACAGGACGATAGAAATTAGAGATGTTGGGGGTAGCAATTGTCGGAATACGGGCGCGTTCAAATCGCCACCGAGGTCTCTGAGCAAATATTCAATCGGTCTTCTACTCAAGTTACTCATGTGAATCGGCGTGGCACCCCGCTCCCGCTGGGCCGGGGCACCAAATCGCAAAGACGCGAGACAGATCAGTGACGTAACAATCTAATTGCTTTCCCTGCTCCTGCCGCCCCCCAACACACCGTAAGCAGCCAGAAGTCGCGTCCACCAAGTCTAAGGTCATACCACTTCCTGCCTAAAACAAACAGATATTGATACAGATTACAGAGGACACTATAGCCACTTCTAATTTCATTGTTCGGCTAATAAGCCGATCCGTGTACTTGCCGTCGACCGGAGTGCGAATGCCTACTTCATGATCTGCGCGTTGGTGCAGGCTTAATTGCATTTCCGAACCGTCGGAGGCCTTTAAGGATCAAGACGTCTGACGGACGGAGCCCAATCTTGTAGATGAGGTTGCGCATGATCGTACGCTTACCGTCGTTGCACGCCTGTTTGATGGAGGTGCCGGTGATCGACTTCATGGGGTCGCGCCAGTCCTTGAGGAGATAGACTCGCTCAAGGCTGCCGACGATGCCGCCCTTCGCTTCGTCGGGTCTCTGGAACAGGATGGCCCGTTTGCCAGGGGCGAAGCGTTTTAGGCTCTCCCTCACCACTTTCTTCTTCTCCGCGTCATCGGCCGCGATACGCAGGACGATGTGGAAATGCAGCGACAGCCCGAGAGTGCGGTCGGCGTCCTGGCCCGGCCGGGGCCGGAAGACGATGTCGAGGAAGATGAAGGCGGCGACGTCGGCGAGGGCCGGTTTGTCGAACTGTCCAGAGATCGCGGACACGGCTCTGCTTACGAAGTTGTCGGGGATCTTGTCCGGTGCGTACCAGTATTTTTCGACCATCAGGTGGAGGTAGGACCAGCGCGCCAGTTCGGCCGAAGCCATGCGCTTGAAGAACGCGGTGACGGGAGCGAGGACGTTGCGGCGATCTTCTAGAGACCACGGGACAAGGGGCGGGTCTTCGGCGTCGTCGAAGGAGACAAATAGTTCGTCTAAAGGTCCATCGTCATGGCTGGGCATGTGAGAGTGCTCCTATGCTGCGGCACACCCTCTCTTTACAAACCTCGTCGAGGACGACTTGCCTGCCTTCACTCCGCAATGCGGGCGAACGCCCCGGGCACGGACGCTGACGACCGACAAGTGCTTTCCACATTGCGCAAGCAGGAATTTTCCAAATAGAATGGCGGGGAGCATGCTCCCCGCCGCCCTTTCTTACTCACTTCGTTTTTGCCCCTGAAGGGATGAATGCTTGATAGCCCAATATAGCCTTGTCAGTCGTTGGCCGGAAACCGAGAGCTTGGACCTTCCCGTCCTTTCCACGTTTGACGAGAATTGAAACCAACTCTTCATCGGCTTCGATTTTAAAGAGCGCCTCCGGTACTAATATCGCAGAGTTTTCCAGTTCGGCTCGATGAGCGCGTCGCTCATCGAATGCTCGCCGCGCCGCCGGGCTTCTCAGCCTCGCTGAGGCGATTGACGCACATTTGACTGTCCCGCCACCATTCTCCACGATCTCGGCGAGAGTCTGTTCGTCGTCAGCGTCACGCCAGCTTTCGTCAACGTACCGCAGAACCAAGGCGTAACGACTAATGTTCGAACTGCTCTCGGACATGAAAACCAGCTTAACGGTCCTAAGAAATTCGTTACGCTTTGTTGCCGCCGTGTTCGGTATTCTGTCGTCCTTGTATAGGCTTTCCGCCAATTTGGGGTACTTACGCAAGTGTAGGTGGAGGAACCAAGCCGCTTCGAGCGCTTCAATCAACTTTCGCTCGCGCGTCGCTGTCTGGGCCGCGACGTAATTTGCAGCTGCGCGAGCATTATTAATGAGCGAAGCCGCTTCTATCTCGGGGGACGATACTAATGACCTGGCTGCCTCATTTCTACCGAGCCCTACTATATGTCTCGGTTGATGAATTGGAGGCCGGCTATGGCCAGTGGGTTGGACGGCCGACGGCGCCCTGTTTCGTTCGAGCTCGATAGGTTTCGCTGGTGGACCAGGCATCTCGAAAAAATCGTCGAAATCAGCCTCTCCGAAGTCCACTCCGTCGGGATCATCGTCGCTTGAGGTTTGCCCATTTGGGACAACTGGGGTTCTCGCAGTTGTCGGGAGGGGTGGCCGTTGCGTGGTTTGCTTCATAGTATGGGGCTCCGCATGTATGCACCTCCACTTTACAACTCGGTTCCATAGCGAGAATGGGGTTCGTGTGAACGACGATCACAAGTCATGGGGTGCGTAAGCAGTTTCCGCACCGCCCGACAACTGGGGAACTAATTCAGCCGCCAATGGCCAGCGTGAAGTCCTCGCCGGCTGGCGACCAGCGTCGGCCACGGGCATAAGCGGTCATATAGAACAGAAAGTCGCCGATCCGTCGCCGCGCCAAGTTCGGGCGGTCTGCCCCCAGACGCTTGGATCTGCCGGCCCACGCCACCGTCACGATGAGTGAGAACTCGCAGTGGGGCAGGTTCTCGCCCGCGAGATCGATTTCGGACGGCGAATACAGTTCCTGTTCCTCGATCTCCCGCAAACTGGTGTCGACGGCGGGATGTGTATGGAAATCCCCCACGACCGTCGGGAGTCCCGCTGCCTCGGCGATGTCGGCGAGTAGAGACGCGCTGATATCGGATTGGACGAGTCCGTCATCCGACCGGATGGCGGACGTTGTGATAGCGCGCCCGACGTGGAATTCGGTGACGCCGGCGGTGCGCTCGATTTGGCCAAACAGCGCCCCGCCAGTCTCGTGTCCGGTCTCAGAAAAGACGAGGGACGGGGGCAACTTCGCGCGCCGGATCGCCGTCGTTCCTCGCTCCTTGTTCCAAGCCTCCAAGAGCCGGTAGCTCTCGCGCGTCAGGTCGGGCGCTGCAATAGCAGCTTCTGCCGCCGCCATGGCCATGTGGTGGAAGGCGTCGGCGGAAACAGAGACGCGAACGCGCGCGGCGGCGCGCCGCCCATGTCGGATGGGAAGCGGCATCGGTTTCGTCCTTTCAGAAATTGGCAGTTTGGGCGGATGCCCTCAGTCGTTCCGGGCGAAGAGCGCGTCGAACGAATTCGGGTTCTCGGCGGGGTCGCGGAAGTTGACGGGCACGTCGACGTCAAGGTTGAGAACCGCGTTCGCGCCCGAGTAGGCGCATATCCAGATTTCGAAATCGGCGACTCGGAATTGGGTCCACGCGCACGGGCGGACAGCGGGGATAGGCGATTGAGCGCCGACACGAGTAACGGTGGCGATGAGGCCAACGCGGTTTCCGATGAAAATCGGCCCCCCGTGGAGGTCTCCGGGACTTGGCCGAAAGAGGCCGTGCCCCTCGATGTTAGCGATGCTCGAATTGGCGAGCGCGTGGGAATGGAACCCGCCGACGATGGCCCAAGGCACGGCGAACGCCCACGTGAGGTCGGACAGCAGTTCCGGCGACCGCCCGCTGTGGGCCACGGAATCGTCGGTGCGCTGTGCGAGCACCGGATACATGCGGTCGACCGAAATCGCCACGTGGTCGGCGCCTTCGACCGCGCTGCCGACCAGAATTCCGGTGGTCTCCAGACCCGTTCGGCTGAAAATCAAGGACGGCGGCAGCGGACTGTCGACGACGCGTTTTCGTTTTCGGGCTCTGTCCCAGACGGTGAACCGAGCGAGGCTGTCGTCGAGGAATTCCGGGGGTGCAACGACCGCATCTATGGCGGCGAATACCATGTCGAAGAGCGCGCTGCGGCTGACGCGCACGGCGAGGCGCCGCCACGGGTTGGTGGGGTGCATGGAATTCCTATTGGGGATGAGGTTATGGGTGCGGACCTAAAGCCGCACTAGGACGATACCACAACTCAAAGAAATTAATAACGGGAATTCATGTGGTTAGAAGGGGCGCGGGCCAATTTCGTTCGCGACGTCGCGTGTTAAAGTGCCCCACGGGCCTTCCTGCGAAGTTGGCGATCTGGCGGACCGCCTTGTTATCGGCGGCTGGCGTGGTGCCGGTATTCGGACCTACGAAAAAAGCGGAGTTGCCCTGTAGTTCGGACGGCTCGCGCGATCTGGGCGAACCGATTAGTCATTTTCTATGACTTGTAAAGAAAAGGCAGACTAATGGAGGTCTGTCATGGAAGATGAAACAATGCTCCCCCCTCAAGTTGCCTCGTATCTAAAGATAAAAACTCAAACCTTGGCAAAATGGCGACTCATTGGATATGGACCCGTCTACTTCAATGCTGGCCGTAGCATCCGCTACAGGCGATCTGCCGTCGACGAATGGATCAAAAATCAACAAATTTCGAATACAAGTATGAATCCCATCAGGCGGCAAGGAAGGCCCTAAATCTATGTAGGACGTGGCGCGTTTGGGACTCGACACGTGGAACAATCTCGAAAGAACCAGATCGGCTCGAACTTCATTGTTCGGGCCGACTTAGCTTCGACCGCTCGCCTTTCATCATTGCCGCGACGAAAGATTTTGCCGTACGATCCGCGACACCACGCGCCGGATCTTCATCCAGATGAGCGTACTTTTGAGTTGTTTGGACCTGTCGATGACCAAGAGCGCGTCCCAAGATATAGATATTCTCTCGGTTACGCATGGCAAGTGACGCGAAAGAGTGACGCAGATCGTGGAGGCGGACATCTCTCAGACCCGCGACAAATCGAATTCTCTGCCATGCGTCTTGAATGGCCACAAAATAACCGCCCGGTCTGTCGCCAGCAAAAACGAAGGGATTTCCCTCCACTCTGGGCATAGACCTGATAACTTCGATGGCCTCTTCCGGCAGATTTAGATTTTTCGCGCCGGTTTTTGAATCTGGTAGCCGCGCTATCCGTTCATCGAATCGAATCCACGCCCATTGCAGCTTCTGGACTTCAGAAAGCCGCGCGCCAGTCAGCAACAAAACCCGTACTATTCCTACAGCACGAGCGTCCTCCGGCGCCCGCCTTTGAAAGGGAAAGTCTGTACCATCGATTGATTTCGGATAACCGCCTAACGCCGTTTCGAGCGCTTGCCCAAGCCTCATCAATTCACTTTCAGACAAATAGCGCTCCCGGCTCTGCTCACGATACTTCTCAATACCTACGCAGGGATTACTTCCCTGAGGCAGAACCCCCCACTTAGCCGCTATAGTGAACATGTGAGACAGTAGAGCAAAGCATCGATTGGCATTCACAGGATTTGTTTTTCGACTGGACATAAACTCCGCTAATGCCCCTGCCTTAATCGCGTCCATCCGCAACGGTCCAAATGCAGGAATAATGTGAAGACGGAGGTTTCTCTTCTCCTCTTCTACTGTTCGCGGACCTTTGTGCAGAGCGGAGTAACTGCTTATATAGCGCTCAGCGAATGCTTCCAGCGTCGGGACTGACCTTCTCTCGTCCCTTAGTGCCGCCGGATCGCGACCGGCTGCAACTTCACCGAGAAGCGCTTTCGCACGTTGGCGGGCGGTCTCCGGCGTCCACGGGGAACCGTGAGAACCAATGGTTATGAAGCGTTGCCGGCCATCAGACCGGTACTTGAGCACATAGGTCGCATCGCGCTTCTGCCTCCGAACACCGAACCCTCTGGTCTCGGAGTCCCAAAGGCAGCCGCCCGGTTCAAGCGCATCAACCTTGGCCTTTGTGATCTTTCCTGAAGCCATGCCCGTGCTCCTAGCTACCATCTAGCTACCACGAGGCATCAAGTCCGGCAAGTTCGGATCAATCAGCGTCTCTTCTAATGACATGATATATAAACGAAAATCAACCGTCATCCATCACCAGCAATCTCAAAGCACCAGACTACGAATCTGGGGGTCAGGAGTTCGAATCTCTTCGGGCGCGCCAGTCTTTTCAGTTTTCATGCTGTAATAATGCCGATTTCGGCAGAGTATTAGTCTGATCCTTCATATTTTACCCACTTCATCTAAGGCACCAGCAAAAATGTGCTGGCATCTGTTCCACCACCTGCGGGGGTATGTCGTGGCCCAAAATCCGGTGACATCAAGCAACGCGAGCGATGTTGAACAAAGGAAGCTACTGGAGATTCTCGTAAGAAGTTCTTCGCTGTCAGCTGATGATCTGAAATCTCTTCTTGTCGCCATGGATAATTTTGATGTGGTGGCGAAGGTATTCCTTCTGGAAGGCGTCCCTTTCGTATTTTCTGGCAGCCCTATGAAGTATCTTATATTTAGGGAGCAAGTTGCTGATCGATTCGAGATTGGTTATCAGGATGTGTGCATCGTCGGCAGTGCGAAGCTTGGTTTCAGCCCTTCTCCTCATAAATTTGGGCAACCATTTGCGGTGACATCCGACGTGGACGTAGTCGTTATCTCAAGCGACATGTTCGATCGCGGTACACGTGAGTTGTTTCAACATCTCAACCATGTCGGACCGCCATTGGATTTTCAGAATGCGAAGCCTGTTACCGTGGAATCCCGAGAATGGCGCCTTCATCGCGAGGCAGTAAGAAATTTTGTGTACGAAAATTTCAATCCATCCCATCTTCCGGAAGGCCATTTTCTTCGGAGCCAAATTTTTTCTAATATAGCCTCGACGTCGGCTCTATTTTTGGCGCTTGAACCTCAAGTTTTCGTATCGAAGATCCGCTGCAGAATTTTCCGACATTGGCGCGCTGCTGAAGCTTACTACGTAAATACACTTAGGCAATTAAAAAAACAACTGGGTTCCAATGACAAGTTTAGGCCGGCTAGTGGGGAAATTGATTTCGATGAAGACGATCCAGTCGCAGCCACCACAGCTTAGTAAATCAACATTCACCTTTGACCAGAGTCCCCTCCTCACCGCGCCCCGTGCCACGCCGCGCGTTCCAGCATCATCAGCTCGGCCACGTTTTCCGGCGTGACGTAGCCGGCGAGGCGGCCGTCGGGGTCGAGGACGGCGACGAAGGGGGCGGCGCGGTCCTGCATCAGGCGGAGCGCGGTCTCGAGGCCGTCGGTGGCGCGGACCTCGGGCACGTCGCGGGTCATCGCCTCGATCACCGGCGTTCCCGGACCGGTCGCCTTCATGGCGCGGATCATCGCCTCGCGGGTCAGGATGCCGCGCAGGCGGCCGCCGCCGTCGACCACCGGGAACTCGCGCTGGGTGGTGCGGATCAGCGCGTCGGCAGCCTCGTCCACGGTGGCGCCGGGGCCGAGGCTCTCGAAGCTGCGGATCATCGCGGCACCGGCGCGCAGCCGGCGCGCCCGCTCCAGCACGCCGACCTCCTCGGCCTCGGCGGAGGCGGCGAGGTAGACGAAGATGGCGACGAAGACCAGGATGGCGTTGCCGCCGATCAGGCCGAGGAAGCCGAACAGGTAGGCGACGGCCTGCCCGACGGTGGCGGCGATCTCGGTGGCGCGGCGGCGACCGAGCCGCAGCGCCAGCACCGCCCGGAGCACGCGGCCACCGTCCATCGGGAAGGCCGGGATCAGGTTGAACAGCACGAGGACGACGTTGACGGCGGCGAGCCGGGCGAGGAAGCCGGCCTCGGGCTGGTCGACCGCCAGCGCCGAGGCGTCGACCCGCGCGCCGAGGAGGAAGAGCGCCAGCGCGATCACCACGTTGACCGCCGGGCCGGCGAGCGCGATCACGATCTCCTCGGACGGCTTCTCCGGCAGGCGCGACAGCCGGGCGAGGCCGCCGATCGGCAACAGGGTGATGTCCGGCGTCGCGATGCCGTAGCGCCGCGCCGCCAGCGCGTGGCCGAGTTCGTGCAGCGTCACACAGGCGAACACGGCGAGGATGAAGCCGATGCCCTCGACCGCCGCGGCCGCCCCGCCCTCCAGGCCGGCGGCGACGCCGATCCAGGCGAGCAGGATCAGGAAGGTCAGGTGGATCCGGATCTCCGATCCGAACACGCGGCCGAGGGGAATGGACCAGGACATCGGCGAGGCTCCAGCTTGCGCCCGGGATGCTAGAGAACGCCGCTGCCGGCCGGAAGATCCGGCCGACCGCGCATCGATCCCGTCCCCGGCGGCCGCGCGCGACTGCCGGGGTCGCCTCGCCGCCCGCGGGCCGGCGTGCGGTCGGGCGCGGCGTCAGCCCCGGCGCGGCTCGAGATCGATCGACCACAGCGCGGCGTCGGCGGCGTCGCGCAGCGTCACGGTCATCACCTCGGTGGCGGCGGAGATGGCGACGTGGCCGAAGAACTGCAGGCCGGCGGCCGGCGACAGGTTCTGGCCCTCCTCGGCCGTCGGCGCCTTCACGAACTTCAGCTCGGGGCCGAAGGTCGGGTCGAGGTCGTTGGGGCCGAAGGTGCCGGCGTGGAGCGGGCCGGAGACGAACTCCCAGAACGGCTCGAAGTCCTGGAACACCGCCTTGTTCGGGTCGTAGTAGTGGGCGGCGGTGTAGTGGACGTCGGCGGTCAGCCAGACGGTGTTCGTCACCTTCTCGTCCTTGATGAACTTGAGCAGGTCGGCGAACTCGAGCTCGCGGCCGAGCGGCTTGCCCGGGTCGTTGTTGGAGACGGCCTCGAAGCCCTTCTTGTTCTTGAAGTCGTCCCATACGACGAGGGCGAGCGGCATGTCGGCCGCGATCACCTTCCAGGTCGCCTTCGAGGCCTTCAGCTCGCGCTTCAGCCAAGCGCGCTGGTCGGCGCCGAGGAACAGGGTGTTCGGGCCTTCCTCGGCCTCGAGGTTGTCGCCGTTGGGGCCGCGGTAGGTGCGCATGTCGATGAGGAACACGTCGAGCAGCGGGCCGTAGGCGACCTTGCGGTAGACGCGCTGCGGCTCGGCCGCGGTGGTCGCCGTCGGCATCATCTCGTGGAAGGCGCGGGCGGCGTTGGCCGCGAGCGAGAACACCGACTTGTCGTGGTAGCGGTCGTCGAGCGTCTTCGAGGGCGACCAGTTGTTGGTGACCTCGTGGTCGTCCCACTGCGCCAGCATCGGCACGGCTTCATTGAAGGCGCGGACGTTGGCGTCCATCAGATTGTACTTGTACTGGCCGCGATACTCGGCGAGCGTCTCGGCGACCTTGGCCTTCTCCTCGGTGACGACGTTCTTCCACTTGGTGCCGTCGGGCAGGTCGACCTCGGCCTTGATCGGGCCGTCGGCGTAGACGGTGTCGCCGGAGTGGACGAAGAAGTCCGGCCGGTGCTTCAGCATCGTCCTGTAGATCGTCATGCCGCCGCGGGCCTCGTCGATGCCCCAGCCCTGGCCGGCGGTGTCGCCCGACCAGACGAAGGAGACGTCGCGCTTCTCGGTCGGCGCGGTGCGGAAGCGGGCGACCGCGGTCTCGGAGACGGCGTTGACGTCCGCGAGGTCGTGGAAGGCGACGCGCCAGAAGATGTCCTGGCCGGAGGGCAGGCCCTCGGCGAGGATCTTGACCGCGTGGTCGGTCTCCGGCAGGGCGTCGAGCGCCGGCAGGCGGCGGACGTCGGCGAAGCTCTCGGTGGTCGACCACTCGAACACGGCCTTGGCCGGGCGGTCGGTGCGGGCCCAGAGCACGCCGCGGTCCGCGCCGATGTCGCCGGACTGCAGGCCGTGGGTGACGAGCGGGCGGGCGGCGGCGCGGGAATAGGCCGGCAGCGCCAGCGTGGCGGCGACGGCGAGCGAGCCGCGGGCGGCGCCGACGAGCAGCGAGCGGCGGGAGATCTCGGGGCTGATGCGGATGGCCATGGTCCAACCTCCTCGGGACGTGAGGCCGGCACGCTAGGCGGCACCGATGACGGCGCGATCTCGCCGCCATGACCGGGCGATGAAGAGCCGGCTGCCGTTTCGGCGCCAAAACGCAACCGAAAGGCGCCGCGCGGCGGTTGATCTCGGGGAAACGCGGGCGGATACTCCGCGCCTTCGGCGGCCCATCCCCCCACGGGACCGCCGCGACGGAGGACGATCGATGCGAGTCCTGGTCGCCTTTCTGCTCCTCGTCGCCGGTCTGGCGACGCCCGCCACGGCCGGCTACACGCTGGTCGACCTGATCGCCGGCCGGATGCGGCCGGACAACGGCCAGCCGTTCTACCTGTTCTCGACGCCGGTGATCTCCGGCGACACCGTGGTGTTCCTGACCAGCTATTCCAACGCCGTCGACGCGGTCTGGCGGATCGACACGAAGACGCGGGCGATCCGCAAGCTCGCCGGACTGAAGAGCACGGTGCCCGGCGGCACCGGCACCTTCACCTGCTTCTGCCAGCGCTACGCTTCGGACGACGTCACGCCGTCGGTCGGCGGCGGGCAGGTCGCCTTCTACGGCGTCGATCAGGCGAACCGGATCGGCCTCTACCTCGTCGGCCTCGGCGGCGGCACGATCCGCAAGGTCGCCAACTCCGACGACACCTCGCCGGACGGCACCAAATGGGTGCGCTTCGGCCGGGTCAGCCTCGGCGACGGCATCGTCGCCTTCCGCGCCGAGACCGTCGACCACCGCGGCATCTACACCGCCCCGATCCCGACGCGCGTCCCCGCGCTCGGCATCGACGAGCGCACCCGGCTGACGGCCCGCCGGGACGACGGCACGGCGATCCCGCAATACTACGCCCTCTACGACACGCCGGTGGTCGGGCGGGACTACACCTTTTTCCTCTCGGGCGGCCTGTTCGACCCCTCGACGGGCCCGAGTTCGATCTTCCGGCTGAAGGGCACCCGGATCTTCGACAACGCCTCGAAGCTCGCCGGCGGCGTCGCCGGTGCGCATCTCCGGATCCAGGCGATCTCGGCGGCCGTGGGCGCGCGCTCGGTCGCCTTCCGCGCCGACCAGCCCGGTACGACCTTCATGGGGATCTTCCGACCGAACGGGGTCAACGCGAGCGTCGCCTTCGTCACGACGAAGATGAAGGCAGCGGGCTTTTCGACGCGGCTCACCGACGTCGGCAACTTCGCCTACGACACCAGCGGTCTCGCCTTCATGGGCACGACCGACGGGGTGATGCTGATCGGTGCCGTCGCCAAGCCGGGCGCGGCGGTGCAGACGGTGGCGCGCGGCGACAAGGGCTACTACAAGCCGACCCTCGGCGACCGCTCGATCTCCGGCGGGAAGATCGTCTTCCGCGAGGACGGCGGCGCCAACCGCCTGATGCTGGCGGTGCCGAACTGAGCTCCGCCCACGGAGCGGCGAGGGGATCCGGGGCGGCGGGGCCGCCCCGGCAAGTCCATCCGGTTCAGCCGGCGTCGCGGTTGCGCTTGGCCAGCGTGCGCAGGCGCAGCGCGTTGAGCTTGATGAAGCCGGCGGCGTCCTTCTGGTCGTAGGCGCCCTGGTCGTCCTCGAAGGTGACGAGCGTCGACGAATAGAGGCTCTTCGGGCTGTCGCGGCCGATCACCATGACGTTGCCCTTGTAGAGCTTCAGCGTCACCTCGCCCTCGACGTGGCGCTGCGACAGGTCGATCGCCGCCTGCAGCATCTCGCGCTCGGGCGAGAACCAGAAGCCGTAGTAGATCAGCTCGGCGTAGCGCGGCATCAGCTCGTCCTTGAGATGAGCGGCGCCGCGGTCGAGGGTGATGCTCTCGATCGCCCGGTGGGCGGCGAGCAGGATGGTGCCGCCCGGGGTCTCGTAGACGCCGCGGCTCTTCATGCCGACGAAGCGGTTCTCGACGAGGTCGATGCGGCCGATGCCGTTGTCGCGCCCGAGGTCGTTGAGCTTGGCGAGCAGGGTCGCGGGCGACAGCCGCACGCCGTCGATCGAGACCGCGTCGCCCTTCTCGAAGCCGATCTTGACGATCGTCGGCACGTCCGGGGCGGTCTCCGGCGAGATCGTGCGCATGTGCACGTATTCCGGCGCCGCGATCGAGGGATCCTCCAGCACCTTGCCCTCGGAGGACGAGTGCAGGAGGTTGGCGTCGACCGAGAACGGCGCCTCGCCCTTCTTGTCCTTGGCGACCGGGATCTGGTGCTGCTCGGCGAACTCCAGGAGATCGGTGCGGCTCTTGAACGACCAGTCGCGCCAGGGTGCGATGATCTTGATGTCCGGATTGAGCGCGTAGGCCGACAGCTCGAAGCGGACCTGGTCGTTGCCCTTGCCGGTGGCGCCGTGGGCGATGGCGTCGGCGCCGGTCTTCTTCGCGATCTCGATCAGGTGCTTGGAGATCAGCGGCCGGGCGATCGAGGTGCCGAGCAGGTAGACGCCCTCGTAGACCGCGTTGGCGCGGAACATCGGGAACACGAAGTCGCGCACGAACTCCTCGCGCACGTCCTCGATGTAGATCTCCTTGATGCCGAGCATCTCGGCCTTGCGGCGCGCCGGCTCGAGCTCCTCGCCCTGGCCGAGGTCGGCGGTGAAGGTGACGACCTCGGCACCGAGCTCGGTCTGCAGCCACTTCAGGATGATCGAGGTGTCGAGACCGCCGGAATAGGCCAGGACGACCTTCTTGACGCTGCCCTTCTGCATGGGAACTCCAGGGGAGGAACGATGGAAAGTGGCGGGACTTATACGCCGCCGCCGTGACGGTGCAAGCGCGGCGTCTCACGCATTCCGGCCGAAGATCGCCAAGAATCGAAGCGCCCGCGCCATGGCCGCGCCGAGCCCCGCGCGCATCCGCGCCCCGGCCGCGCCGAGGGCTTCGGCGAGGTCGGCGTCGGTCAGCCGGCTCTCCGGCCCGTAGACGGCGCGGTGGACCGCGAGCAGCACCGCCAGCGTCAGGCACCAGGCGATCAGCACGTCGGAGAGGAAGTGGCCGCCGAAGGCGATGCGATTGAGGCTCATGACGGCGGAGAAGGCGAGCGTGCCGGCGAGCACCGCCGGCTTCCAGCCCTTCGGCGCGATCATCGCGAAGCCGACCAGCAGCAGCGACGACGACGCCTCGCCGGAGACGAAGCTGCAGTTGGAGGTGCAGCCGTCGGCGATCACCCAGGGGCCGCTGAAGGCGCGGTCGCCGCCGAAGTCGACCACCGTCGCCGGCCGCGCCCGGCCCCACCAGCCCTTGAGGAGGCCGTTGACGAGCAGGCCCGGACCGATCGCGCCGGCGGCGAGCAGGAACAGGCCGGCCCGCGGCGGCAGCAGGAAGCGGGCGCCGTCGGCGAGGAAGGGCACGGCGAGCGCCAGCGCCGCCGCGACCATCGTCCACGTGAATGCCGCCATGCCGAGGCCGCGCAGATCGCGCAGGAACGGCACGGCCGCCGCCGGAAAGCCGACGCCGTCGACGTAGAAGGCGCGGGTGACGGCGAGGTCGAGCCCGGGCGCGAGCCAGAGCGCGAGGCTGAGCAGCGCGGTCGCCGCCAGCGTCGAGCGCACCGGATGGCGGCGCGCGAAGGCCGCGACCCGCCGCATCGCCCCGTCCGCCCCGTCCATGCCGTCCTCCGCACCCGTTCGCCCCCGTCCTAGCGCCGCGTCGGGGCGAAGGAAAGGCGGCCGGTCCGGCGACGCCCTTGCCGGACGCGTCGTCCGGACCCATCTGTCACGACGTCGTGAAGGAGAGAGCCGAGGCCATGACCGCCCGCCATTTCGACGATCCCGAGATCATCGGTCCGGAGGCCGGGCGCGAGAACCGGGTGCGCCGCGACTTCTTCCGCGTGCTGCGCAAGGCCGCCGCGCGCATCCCCTTCGTCGACGAGCTGGTCGCCGCCTATTTCTGCGCGCTCGACCCGGCGACGCCGACCCGGGTGCGGGCGAGCCTCCTCGCCGCCCTCGCCTATTTCGTCGTGCCCTTCGACCTCGTGCCGGACTTCCTGATCGGCCTCGGCTTCACCGACGACGTCGGCGTGCTCGCCGCCACCATCGCCATGGTTCGCGCCCACATCACCGACCGCCACCGCGAGGCGGCGAAGGCCGCGCTCGCGGACGACCCGGCCGGGCCGCGGAAGGGCTGATGCCGAGTTCGCAAAGTTCCGACCTCTGGTCGGAGCTTTGTGGGCGAGGAGCGCCCGACCGGGCGCCGGCCGCATGGCCGAAACCTCGCAAATTCCCGACAAGTCGGGGATTTGCGAGCCTGCTCCGATGCCTCAGGGCACCAGCACGACCTTGCCGCGCACGCGCCGGGCCTCGATCTCGGCGAGCGCCGCCGCGGTGTCCTCGAGGGCGTAGCGCGCGTGCACCGTTGGCCGCAGCCGGCCGGCGGCGACTTCGGCGAGCAGCCAGCGCATGTTGGCGGCCTGTCCGGCCGGGTCGCGCTCGGTCCAGCGGCCCCAGTGGACGCCGACCACGTCGATCGACTTCAGGAGCACGAGGTTGAGGGCGAGTTTCGGGATGTCGCCGCCGGCGAAGCCGATCACGAGATAGCGGCCGCCCCAGGCGGTGGCGCGCACCAGGGGATCGACGAGGTCGGCGCCGACCGCGTCGTAGACGACGTCCGCACCCGCGCCGCCGGTCAGCGCCTTGACCGCTTCCTTGGGATCGCCGGCGGAGAGGTCGACGACGTCGTCGGCGCCGAGCGCGCGCGCCGCCGCCACCTTGTCCGGGCCGCCGACGCAGGCGATCACCCGCGCGCCCATCAGCTTGCCGATCTCGACGGCGGCCTGCCCGACGCCGCCGGTCGCCCCCGTGACGACGAGCGTCTCGCCGGCGGCGAGGCGGCCGCGGTCGCGGAGCGCGTGGACCGTGGTGCCGTAGGCGACCGAGAGCCCGGCGGCGACGTCGGCCGGCACCGCGTCCGGCACCGGCACCACGACGCGGGCCGGCGCCACCACCTTCTCGCGCGCGGCGCCGTGGCCGACGTAGGCGAGCACGCGCTCGCCAACCGCGAGGCCCTCGACGCCGGCGCCGAGCGCCGCGATCCGTCCGGCGCACTCGGCCGAGGGCGAGAACGGCCGCGCCGGCTTCACCTGGTAGCGGTCGCGGATGATCAGCGTGTCCATGAAGTTCAGCGCCGCGGCCTCGACGGCGATCACCACCTCGCCGGGCCCGGCCGCGGGTTCGTCGACCTCGGCCACGACCAGGGTCTCCGGTCCACCGACCTCGTTCGAGAGCACCGCCCGCATCGCAACCCCTCTCCGCTTCCCCCGCGCCGGCAGAGTGGCGGGCGCGGCCGGCGCCGTCGACCACGACCATGGGCGATGCGGCGGATACGGAGACGGGCAGGGTTCAGTCGGTGTCGACCTCGGCGTCGGCCTCGAGCACCCGGCGCAGCCGCGTGAAGGCGAGGCGGATGCGCGACTTCACCGTGCCGAGCGGCAGGCCGCGCAATTCGGCGATCTGGCTGTGGGTCAGCCCCTCGAAGAAGGCGAGCCGGACGAGGTCGACCTGTTCCTCGGGCAGGTCGCGCAGCGCCAGCCGGATCCGGGCGTCGCGCCGGCGGGCGTCCATGGCGGCGCCGACCTCCTCGGGCTCGGACGGCAGGAAGGCCGGGTCGTTCTCGTCGATCGCCGACGAGCGGTCGCGGCGGACGCTGTCGATGCGGCGGTTGCGGGCGATCCGGAACAGCCAGGTGCCGAGCGAGGACTTGGCCGGGTCGAACAGCGCCGCCTTGCGCCACAGCGTGACCATGACCTCCTGGGTCAGGTCCTCGGCGAGGCCCGCCGGCGTGCCGAGGCGTTGGAGATAGCCGTTGATGCGCGGGGCGTAGTGGTCGAACAGCGCCGCGAAGGCGTCGCGGTCGGCGTGGTCCGCGACCTTGCGGACGAGGGCTGCGAGATCTTCGTTGTCCGGCACGAGGCGATCCGATCCACCCTGGCTGCGGGCGACACCGCGGCCGCCTTCTCGTTCCCGGCCCGCTCCCCGCGCCCCTGACGGCGCCGCGGGGTGCCGACCGGCGCTAAGCCGTTGGCCGGGCGCCCCATTGCCGCCCTATTTGCCACCGAGCGTGACGTCTGGACGGGATCATAGACGAAGGCGCCACGCCACGCCACGCCCATCGCGCGCGGGTCCGGTTCACCGCCGGACGCGGGCGGCGGAGCGGCGGGGCGGCGGGCCGCCCGCGGGGGCTTTTCCGGGAAACCGTTTGGTAACCGCTGGGGCGATAGCATCCCGGTAACCTTAACGACGGGTGGTCGGTGCCCCGGCACGGCCCTCTTGCGCGACACCAAGGTGAAGAATGACGAAAGCACGCACCCTCGCCCTGGCGCTCACCGCGCTCCTCGGCGCCGCGACGGTCGCCGAGGCCCAGCAGCCCACCCTGCTCGACCAGTTCGACCGCTGGACCGCCTACGCCTACACCTCGGGCTCGAAGGGCAAGGTCTGCTACGCCATCACCCAGCCGACGCAGACCGCGCCCAAGGGCCTCAACCGCGACCCGGCCTTCCTGTTCGTGACCAACCGGCCGAAGGAGCAGGTCAAGCACGAGTTCAGCGTCGAGACCGGCTATCCCTACAAGGAAGGCTCGAAGACGTCGGTGAAGATCGGCAGCGCCACCTTCGTGCTGTTCACCACCGGCTCGGGCGCCTGGGTCGAGAACGCTGCCGAGGAGAGCCGCCTGATCGACGCCATGAAGGGCGGCTCGGAGATGGTGGTCACCGGCACCTCCAAGCGCGGCACCGTCACCACCGACACCTATTCGCTGAAGGGCATCTCGGCGGCGCTGAAGCGCATCGACACCGAGTGCCGCGGCTGAGCCGGGGCCGGCGGCCGGTCGCCCCCCGATGCGGGTGATCGGCCAACGCCGGGATCGCGCCCCGATTGAACGGGCGACCGCGGCGTGAGAGTGTCCCTCCGTCGAATTACGACGGGGGGTTCATCCATGCATTCGTCGCTGCGCGCCATCGCGGTCGCCGCCGTTCTCGCCTTCTGCGCCGGCGCGGCGCCGGCCCTCGCGGGAGACGCGGCGCCCGCCACCGTCACGCTGAAGTTCTCGGAAGGCACCGCGCTCCGGATCCGCCAGGGCGCGGTCGTGTCCGCGGCGCCGCAGGCGGCCGCGACCGCCGGCGCCGTCGGCGGCGCCTTCTCGGCCGCCGGCGTCGACCTCTCGAGCGCCCGCCGCCTGATCGACCGCCCCGAGGCCGAGATCGACGCCGAGCGCGGCGCCGTCGCGGCCACCACCGCCGAGGCAGTGCCCGACCTCAACCTGTTCTACGTCGTGCCGGTACCGCCGGGCACCACCGCCGCGGCCTTCGCGGCGCGCCTGCGCGCGCTGCCGGGCGTCGAGAGCGCCGAACCGTCGGCGACGCCGGCGCCGCCGCCGGTCGACCTGTCGCCGAAGACGCCGTCGCTGGTCTCCAAGCAGGGCTACCGCGCCGTGCCGCCGAAGGGCGTCGGCGTGCTCGATCCGGCGAAATACCCGGGCAGCCGCGGCACCGGCGTCACGCTGATCGACGTCGAGTACAGCTGGCAGTACAACCACGAGGACCTCGAGCTCAAGTCGTCGATCAACATCGACACCGGCGCGACCGCGTCCGACCCCTTCTCCGACACCGACCACGGCACCGCGGTGCTCGGCGAGATCTTCGGCCGGAGCAACGCCTACGGCGTCACCGGCCTCGCCACCGGCGTCGCGGTCAAGGTGGCGCCGGCCAACACCACCCAGTTCGGCTACAACCCGGCGCGCGCGATCTCGCTCGCCACCGGCAAGCTCAAGGCCGGCGACGTGCTGGTGATTGAGCAGCAGTACCCGGCCTGCGGGCTCAGCGATTACGGCCCGCTGGAGTGGCTGCCCGAGGTGTTCGCGGCGGTGAAGATCGCCACCCAGAAGGGCATCGTCGTGGTCGAGGCCGCCGGCAACGGCAACGTGAACCTCGACGCCGCCGGCTGCCAGGGCCGCTTCGACCGCAAGGTCCGCAACTCCGGCGCCATCATCGTCGGCGCCGGCAGTTCGGCGGGCCGGGCCAAGATGTGGTTCTCCTCCCACGGCGCGCGCGTCGACGTCCAGGGCTGGGGCGAGAACGTCTACACCACCGGCTACGGCGACGTCTTCGCCCCGGACGTCCGCCAGCTCTACACCGCAACCTTCGGCGGCACCTCGAGCGCGACGCCGATCGTCGCCGGCGTGGTGGCGCAGATCCAGGGCGCCCTGAAGGGCCGCGGCCTGAAGCCGGCGACGCCGGCCGAGATGCGCGCCGCCCTGGTCGCCACCGGCACGCCGCAGAGCGACCCGCGCAACGGCCGCATCGGCCCGCTGCCGGCGACCGAGAAGGCGCTGCAGCGCATCCTCGCCAACCGGTCCTGAACCGCACGGCAGGGCCGCGGCGCGACCGGGTTGGGGTTTGCGCCGCGGCTTGCTATATGTGACCGACCCCCGGGAATGGCCGGGATCCCGCACGAGGGATCCGCGGCCGTTTCGTCGTGCCGGCCGCGCCGATCGGCGCGCCGCCCGCCGCCTCCGACCGCCGAAGAAGCCTGCCGATGTCCGTGACGACAGAGTTCTCGCCCCGCCCCGCGCCGTCGCCCGGCTTCGGCCACAACTCCGGCGACCGCCCCAACCTCGTCGGCATGACCCGCGAGGAACTCGGCGCGGCGCTCGTCGCCGTCGGCGTGCCGGAGCGGCAGGTGCGCATGCGCGTCGCCCAGCTCTGGCACTGGATCTACGTGCGCGGCGCCGACCGTTTCCACGCCATGACCAACGTCGCCAAGGACCTGCGCGCCCGGCTCGACGACGTCTACACCCTCGCCCGCCCGGAGATCGTCACCGAGCAGGTCAGCCGCGACGGCACCCGCAAGTGGTTGCTGCGCTTTCCCTCGCGCGGCGCCGGCCGTCCGGTCGAGATCGAGACGGTCTACATCCCCGAGGAGGGCCGCGGCACGCTCTGCGTCTCGTCCCAGGTCGGCTGCACGCTGACCTGCTCGTTCTGCCACACCGGCACCCAGAAGCTCGTCCGCAACCTCACCGCCGAGGAGATCCTCGCCCAGATCCTGGTCGCCCGCGACCGGCTCGGCGACTACCCGGACGCCACCCCGAACGCCGAGGCGGCGACGCCGTCGGAGGGGCGCCTCGTCTCCAACATCGTCATGATGGGCATGGGCGAGCCGCTCTACAATTTCGACAACGTCCGCACCGCCCTCCTTACCGCCACCGACGGCGACGGCCTGTCGCTGTCGAAGCGTCGCGTCACGCTGTCGACCTCCGGCGTGGTGCCGAACATCGCCCGCACCGGCGACGAGATCGGCGTGATGCTCGCGATCTCCCTCCACGCGGTGCGCGACGACCTGCGCGACGTGCTGGTGCCCCTCAACAGGAAATATCCGCTGAAGGAGCTGCTCGACGCCTGCCGCGCCTATCCGGGCCTCTCCAACGCCCGCCGGATCACCTTCGAATACGTGATGCTGAAGGGCGTCAACGACAGCGACGCCGACGCGCGCGAGCTGGTCCGGCTGCTGCGCGGCATTCCCGCCAAGATCAACCTGATCCCGTTCAATCCCTGGCCGGGCTCGCCCTACGAATGCTCGGACTGGGAGCGCATCGAGGGCTTCGCGGAACTGGTCAACGCCGCCGGCTACGCCTCGCCGATCCGCACGCCGCGCGGGCGCGACATCCTCGCCGCCTGCGGCCAGCTGAAGAGCGAATCGGAGCGTCTGCGCAAGAAGGAGCGCGAGGCGCTGGAGACGCTCGGCCTCACCGAGACCGACCTCGCCATGCGGGCGATGGTCGCCGGCCACGGCGAGGACTGATGCGCGCCGTCGGCCGCGTCCTGATCGCACTCGCCGGCTTCGTCGCGGCGGTGGTCGCGGCGGCGGCGTTCCTGTTCGCGGCCCGCTTCGGGTTCGGGCCGGTCGATGGCGCGGCGACGCCGATCGAACACCTCGACTACCTGATCTGGGCCGGCCTCGCCGCCTCGCACCTCGGCGCCGCCGCCTTCGTTCCGGGCTGCCTGATGATACTCGCCAGCGAGATCCTGCGGCTGCGCTCGCTGCTGTTCCACGTCGGCTTCGGCGGCGCGCTCGGCGCGGCGGCCGCCCTCGGCGTCGGCCGGATCGCCGCGGCGGCGACGTCCGAGCGATTCACCCTGCTGCTCGCCGCCGGCTTCGTCGGCGGCTTCGTCTACTGGGCGGTCGCCGGCCGCACCGCCGGCCTCGTCGGCGTCGAGACCGGCACCGTCCGGCCCGGACCGGACGGGCCGCCGGCGGCCCCACCGCCCGCGGCCTGATCAGGCGCGGCGGAAGACCCGCCGCAGCCCCTTCCACGCCGGCACCAGCAGCTTGCCGACCACCGGGATCAGCACCGCGCCGACCGCGAGGCCGAACACGCCGGAGCCGGCGGCCGAGACCAGCCACTCGACGATCCCGGCCGCGCCCTCGGGCACCGCGTGGCCGGCGGCGAGCGCGAGGTCGTGGACGAGGTGGGCCGGGGCGGCGATGCCGAAGACCTCGAGGCCGTGCAGCACGATGCCGCCGCCGACCCAGACCATGGCCGCCGTTCCGACCACCGCGAGGCCGGCGAGCAGCAGCGGCATCGCGCGCACCAAGAGCCGGCCGAAGCCGCGCAGCAGCGGCCCGGCGCCGCGCGAGCGCGCCAGCGCCAGACCGGCGTCGTCGGCCTTCACGATCAGCGCCACCGCGCCGTAGACGCCGAGCGTGATGCCGACACCGACCACGGCCAGGACCGCCGCCTTCATGACGAAGCCAGCGTCCTCGGGCACCGCGGCGAGGGTGATCGCCATGATTTCGGCCGAGAGGATGAAGTCGGTCTTGACCGCGCCGGCGACCTTGGCCTGCTCGAGCGCCACCGGATCGGCCGGCGCGGCGTCGATTTCGGCCTCGTGGGCGTGGGCCTCGTGCGGCATCACCGCCTCGAACACCTTCTCGGCGCCCTCGTAGGCGAGGTAGAGGCCGCCGACCATCAGCAGCGGCGTGATCGCCCAGGGCGCCACGAAGGACAGGAGCAGCGCCGCCGGCAGCAGCAGCAGCAGCTTGTTCTTCAGCGATCCCAGCGTGATCCGGCCGATGATCGGCAGCTCGCGGTCGGCGGTGAAGCCGGTGACGTAGCGCGGCGTCACCGCGGCGTCGTCGATCACCACGCCGGCGGCCTTGGTGCCGGCCTTGGCGGCCTGGGCGGCGACGTCGTCGATGGAGGCGGCGGCCACCTTGGCGATGGCGGCGACGTCGTCGAGGAGGGCGATCAGTCCGATGCTCAAGGCGATCTCCGGGCGGCGGGAACGGCCGCGACGCTACACGAGGCGACCGGGGCGGCGCCACTCCCGACGATGGTCGGCGTCGAGGCCCGGCGAGCGAACGCGCGCCGCCGGGCCGCGGATCCGCCCGCGCTTGCGGGGCATCATCGCGTCCATTATAGTGGATTCATGTCTACGATCATGGACGACACCTCCGCCCGCCTCGCCCGCTGCATCCGCCAGGAGCGCGACGCCCGCGGCTGGTCGCTGGCCGACCTCGCCGACCGCTCCGGCGTCGCGCGGGCGACCATCAGCAAGATCGAGCGCGAGGAGGCGAGCCCGACCGCGGTGGTGCTGGTCCGCCTCGCCGCGGCGTTCGACCTCACCCTCGCCGGGCTGCTGCTCAGGGCCGAGGGCGAGCGCGAGCGGCTGTCGCGCGCCGCCGACCAGCCGGTCTGGCGCGACCCGGAGACCGGCTACGTCCGCCGGCAGATCTTCTCGCGGCCCGACCATCCGGTCGAGCTGGTCGAGGTCGAGATGCCCGCGGGCCGCAGCGTCGCGCTGCCGGCGTCGTCCTACGCCCGGATCCGCCAGTGCCTGTGGGTGCTCGACGGCGCGATGACCATCGTCGAGGGCGAGGACCGCACCCTGCTCGGCCCGGGCGACTGCCTCGCCTTCGGCCCGCCCTCGGACGTCGTCTTCGCCAACGAGGGCGACCGCCCCGCCCGCTACGTCGTCGCCATCGCCCGGAGCTGACCCGCCGTGACCGCCGCCACCGTCCCCGCCGCCACGATCGCCCCGCTCGCCGCCACGCCGGAGACGCTCGACGCGCTCGCCGCGCTGCTGGTCGACGTCGTCGCCGGCGGCGGCTCGGTCGGCTTCATGCACCCGCTGCCGGTCGCGGCCGCCCGCGCCTTCTGGGAGCGTTCGCTCGCCGCGGCGGCGCGCGGGGAGCGCGTCGTCCTCGGCGCCTACGTCGACGGCGCCCTGGCGGCGACGCTGACGCTGCTGCTCGACTTTCCGCCGAACCAGCCGCACCGCGCCGAGCTCGGCAAGATGATGACGGCGCCCGCCCATCGCGGCCGCGGGCTCGCCTCGGCGCTGATCGTCGAGGCCGAGGCGCTCGCCCGCCGCCACGGCCGCGACCACCTGATGCTCGACACCGCCTCGGACGGCGGCGCGTCCGCGCTCTACGAGCGCCACGGCTTCCGGCTCGCCGGCGAGGTCCCCGGCTTCGCGCTGAAGCCGCACGGCGGCCTGACCGGCACGCGCTACTACTACAAGCGCCTCGACTGACCCGCCGCGGCCCGCGCCGATCCAAGGTTTCACCCGTCCACCGCGATCCGGCAGGTCACCCCCTCGGGGCCGTAGGTCACCGCACCGCCGCCGAGGCCGCGCAGCGTCGCGGCGACCAGCCGGGTGCCGAAGCCCTCGGTGGTCGGCGGCGCCGGTGGCCGCGAACAGGTCTCGGCCCAGACGGCGTCGAAGCCCGCACGGCCGCCGTCGCGGCGGGTCCAGCTGACGCGCAGCCGGCCGTCGGCGTCGGCGAGGCAGCCGTGCTTGACGGCGTTGGTGGCGAGTTCGTGGAACAGCAGGCAGAGCGACACCGCGGTCTCGGCGGCGACGTCGACGTCGGGGCCGGACAGGGTCACCGCGCCGGTGGCGGCGTAGGGGCTGAGTTCGGCGACCAGCAGGTCGCGCAGCTGGACCCGGCCCCAGCCGTGCTCGGTCAGCACCACGTGGGTGCGCGCGAGCGCCTCCAGCCGGGCGGTGAACTTCTCGACGAACACCGCCTTGTCCGGCGTCGTCGCCGCCGTGCGGGTCGCGATCGCCTGCACCGTCGCCAGCGTGTTCTTGACCCGGTGGTTGAGCTCGGCGACCAGGAGGTCCTGCCGCCGCGCCGCCCGCTCGCGTTCGGTGACGTCGACCGCGGCGACGAGACGGAGCGCCCGGCCGTCCTCGGCCGGATCGAGCGGCACGACGCGGAAGTCCCAGATCCGCTCGTCGGCACCGGCGCCGAGATGGGCCTCGCCGACCGGCACCGCGTAGCCGAACGGCCCGCGCGCGGGATCGGCGACCGCGGGCGCGCCGAGCGTCGCGGCGGCCCAGTCCGCGGTGGTCGGCGTGGCGTCGGCCGGGCGGCGCGACATCTCCCACCACGCCCGGCTCGCCTCCAGGATGAGCCCGCCCTCGGCCTCCAGCATCAGAGGGAACGGCACCGAGGCGACCGCGACGCGCAGCCGTTCCATCGCGACGGCGAGGGCGGCGCGGTCCTGGTGCTGCTCGGTGACGTCGGCGAGCACGCCGATCGCCCGCATCGGGCGCCCCTCGCCGTCGCGGATCAGGCGGCCCTCGGTGCGCACCCAGCGTTCGGCGCCGTCGTCGGCGCGCAGGATCCGGAACTCCGAGACGTAACGGTCGGGACGGTCGGGACGGTAGAGCCGCTCGTAGGCCTCGACAACGCGGGCACGGTCGTCGGGGTGGATCAGCCCGGCGAAGACCGCGGGATCGGCGGGCGCGTCGGCGGCGACGCCGACGATGGTGCGGTATTCCGGCGACCAGACCCGGCGCCCGGAGCCGACGTCGACGTCCCAGGTGCCGATGCCGCCGGCCTGGAAGGCGAGGCGCTGGCGCTCCTCGGCGATGGCGAGCGCGCGCTCGCGCTCGTCGAGCCGGGCGGAGGCCGAAGCCATCGCGGTGCCGACGGCGTCCGCCTCCGCCATGCCGGTGCGCGCGAAGGCGAGCGGCCCGTCGACACCGAGCCGGCCGGCGAGGTCGGCGAGCCGGATCACCGGCCCGGAGATCGAGGCGGCCACCCGCGCCGCGCCGATGGTGCCGATCGCGATGATCACGAGCGCCCCGGCGCCGCCGAGGGCGAGCGAGCGGTAGACGTCGGCCGTGAGTTCCGCCGCCGGCACGACGACCGCGACCGACCAGCCGGCGTCGATGCGGCGGAAGGCGGTGACGACCTCCTCGCCGTCGAGCGACCGGGTCCTGAGCACGCCCTCGGGCGCGGCTCGCACGGCGTCCACGTAGGGAGGCGTCGCCGGCCGGCCGACCACGTCGTCGCCGCCGCGGGTGCGGGCGACGACCTGGAACGCTCCGTCGACCACCACGGCCGTCCAGCTTCCCGGCAGGCGCTGTTCGAGCAGCAGCCGGCGCAGCACGTCGGGCTCGAAGGCGTAGGAGAGGTCGTAGGCGAGCCGGCCGTCGACGAAGACCGGGCTGTCCACCACCAGCACGGGCCGGCCGGCGACCGCGCCCGGGATGAGGTCGCCGACCACGGTCCGACCGGCCTCGAGCTCGGGCCACAACGCGTCGATTCCGGCGGGATCGCGCGGCAGCGGCGTGCCGCGCGGCTTCAGCGTGTTGACGAGCTGCTGGCCGGTGCGGTCGGAGAGCACGATCCAGGCCGGCTCGCCGCCGAGGGCGCGGCGGGCCGCCGCGTCGAAGGCGTCGAGGTCACCGCGGGCGAGGCTGTCGGCGATGGCGAGGGCGGCGTTGAAGGCGGCGGCCTGGCCGAGCTGGCGGTCGATCGCCATCGAGAGGGCGCGCGCGGTGTCCTGGAGCTGGCGCTCGAAGGTCGCGCCTGCGCGGCGGTGGGCGTCGGCGACGAGCCACGCGGCCGCGAGCAGGCTGGCCGCCACCAGGCCCGCGGCGAGCAGCGCGAGCCTGCCCTTGACCGTCCTCCAGCCTCCCACCTCGCGACGCCCCCCGAGAACAAGACCGCTGGAAACGCGCGACGGCCGGAAAGGTTCCCGCGGGCCGCGTGAAATCAGCGCGTCCGGTCGGCGAGCAGGCGACGCTCCAGCCAGGCGACGAGCCGGACCAGCGGCCACAGGAAGGCGAGGTAGATCAGGGCCGCGCCGATCAGCGGTGTCGGGTTGGCGTGCAGCGCCTGCGCGTCCGTCGCCTCCTTGAGGAGTTCGGGCAGGGCGACGGCGGAGGCGAGCGAGGTGTCCTTGAACAGCGAGACGCAGTTGCCGGTGGTCGGCGGCACGACGAGGCGGAAGGCCTGCGGCAGCACCACCTTCCAGAGCGTCACCCGGAACGGCAGGCCGAGCGCGGCGGCGGCCTCGAACTGGCCCTTGGAGATCGCCTGGATGCCGGAGCGGAACACCTCGGCGGAATAGGCCGCCATCACGATCGACAGCGCCAGCGTCGCCGACGTCCACGACGACAGCCGGATCCCGACGAAGGGCAGCGCGTAGTAGATCAGGATCAGCACCACCAGCACCGGCGCGGCGCGGAAGACGTCGACGTAGACGACGATCACCGCCCGCACGGCCTTCGGGCCGTAGAGCCGGCCGAGCGCCAGCACGAGGCCGGCGAAGAGGCCGACGACGATCGCGGCGCAGCCGAGCAGCACCGTGGTCACCAGACCGCGCAGCAGCGCCGGCAGCGCGGCGACGAGGACGGAGCCGTTGAAGAAGGTGTCGAGGAGCGTCATCGGCGTCCCGTGCGGACGATGGGGCCGTGTCGGCGCCCCCGCCCGAGGGGGCGCCGGGCCGCTCGAGGAGGGCGGCCGGCGGGCGGGGAAGGCCCCGCCGCCGGACCGGGACGCGGACCGTCAGGGCGTCGGGATCGGACCCGGCGTCACGGTCGACGAACCCGCCGGCGCGTCGGTGCCGAACCACTTCTTGTGGATCGCCGCCAGGGTGCCGTCGGTCTTCATCGCGCCGATGGCGGCGTCGAGCTGGGTGAGCAGCGGGTGGTCCTTGCGCAGCATCAGGCCGTATTGCTCGCCGGTCTTGATGCGCTCCTTGACCGTCAGGTCGGTCATCTTCAGGAAGGCGTATTCCATGCCCGGCACGTCCGAGACGGCGGCGTCGATCCGGCCGGCCATCAGGTCGAGCAGGAGGTCCTGCTGGGCGTTGTAGCCCTTGATCTCGGCGATGCCGAGCTTCTCCTGGTTGTCCTTCAGCCACTTCTCGCCGGTCGAGCCGGAGAGGCCGCCCGTGACCTTGCCCTTCAGGTCGGCGGCGCCGGCGACGGCGCTGTCCTTGCGGGTGGCGATGCCCATGTCGGCGTCGTAGTAGGCCTGGGTGAAGGACTGGCTGGCGAGGCGCTCCTTGGTGATGGTGATCGAGGAGATCGCCACGTCGATGCGGCCCGACGCGGTGGCCGCGAACAGCGCCTGGAAGCCGAGGTCGGAGATCTCGACGCCCTTGCCGATGCGCTTGGCCGCCTCGGTGGCGATGTCGACCTCGAAGCCCTCGAAGCCGCCGGCCTCGGTCTTGTACTCGAACGGCGGATTGGACGGATAGGCGCCGACGACGAGGTTGCCCTCGGCGAAGGCGGGCATGGCGAGGCCGGCGAGCGCGAGCGCGGCCGTGAGCCCCAGGACGGTGCGGCGGT
Source organism: Oharaeibacter diazotrophicus (assembly GCF_004362745.1). Lineage (NCBI taxonomy): Bacteria > Pseudomonadati > Pseudomonadota > Alphaproteobacteria > Hyphomicrobiales > Pleomorphomonadaceae > Oharaeibacter > Oharaeibacter diazotrophicus. The sequence continues at coordinate 106,478 of NZ_SNXY01000008.1, forward strand.
TCGGCATCATCGTGTCATTCCCCTCTCCTCGCGGCGCGTCCGACCAGCCGGACGCGCCCCCTGTCGCCATGCGGCCCGCCCCGTCTTCGCGCGGGTGCGGCGCCGGCGGCGTCACCGGTCGCCCGGTCGGCTCCCGCCGCCGAGCGCGCCGACCATGCGGTCGAGCGCCACGGCGAGCTCGCCGGTCTCGCGGAACACGCACATCCTGAGGAAGGCCCGCGACGTCGCACCGAACAGGTATCCGGGCGACAGGCCGACCCTGGCTTCCTCGATGATCCTGCGGCAGGCGGCGGCCGAGTCCTCCTCGCCGTCGAGGCGGAAGAAGGCGTACATGCCGCCACGCGGCTTGACCGGCAGCCGGACGCCCGGGATCCGCGCCAGCCGGTCGTAGGCGAGGTCGAGGCCGTCGCGCACGCGGGTGCGGATCTCCTCGACCAGCCCCTCGCCGCGGGTCAGCGCCGCGGCGGCGCCGGCCTGCGCGAAGCCGGCGGTGCCGGAGTTGACGTACTGGGTCATCGCGGCGACCTGCGGCGCGATCCGCGAGGGATGGGTCAGCCAGCCGACCCGCCAGCCGGTCATCGCCCAGGCCTTGGAGAAGCTGTTGATCGTGATCACCCGGTCGCCGTCCTCGGCGATCTCCAGCATCGACGGCGCCGAGCGGCCGGCGAAATAGAGCCGGTTGTAGACCTCGTCGGAGATGATCCAGACGCCGGTGCGGCGCGAGAAATCGAGGAGCGCTCGCAGTTCCTCCTCCGTCGCGGTCCAGCCGGTCGGGTTGGACGGCGTCGACAGGAAGATCGCCCGGGTGCGGGCGTCGCAGGCGGCGAACAGGCGGTCGAGGTCGAGGCGGAAGTCGTCGTCGAAGCCGAGCGGCACCGGCCGCGGCTCGCCGCCGACGAGGTGGATCGCGTTGTGGATGTTCGGCCACTGTGGCGAGACGTAGACGACGTTGGTGCCGAGGTCGACCAGCAGCTCCAGCGCCATCAGGAGCGCCTGCATGCCGCCGGGCGCGACGGTGGAACGGTCCGGCGCGATCGGCCGGCCGAACAGGCCGCTCTGGTAGGCCGAGAGCGCCTCCACCAGCGGCGCGGCGCCGCGCATGTTCGGGATGTAGAAGGTCTCGCCGGCGTCGAGCGAGGCCTTGGCGGCGTCGCGGATGAAGGCCGGGGTGACGATGTCGCCCTCGCCGTACCAGAGCGGGATGACGCCGCCGACCTCCTGCGCCCGCACCGCCAGCGCGGCGATGTTCTCGGTGCGCAGATCCTGGATCTGCGGCCGGATCCCGGTCAGCGGATCGCGCTCCGGGTGGTTGGCGGGATGGGTCGGCGCCGGCTTGGACGACATCTTGGAACCGGGATCGGACGGGGCGTGGCGCGGCCGGGCCGCGGGGGACGACGACGATCCTGCGTCAGAACCGTATACCGTTCAAGATTGAAATTTCGGCGCCGTCCTCTTGCCGGCGCCCGAAAAATCGCCCTACCCTCGCGCTGCGGGTGGCGACTTCCGATCTCATCGGGATCCGAATGCCCGTTCCGGCCCCGGAATGGCCGGATAATCGTATACGGAATCGACGAGGTCCTCGGCAATGGACACGGGCGGCGCCGCCATCCCCCGACGGAGCGAGAGCCTGCGGGCGCGGGTCTACGACGACCTGATCGACCGCATCCGCCGCGGCGCCGTCGGCCGCGACGACCGGCTCGTCGACACCGAGATCGCCGCCCGGCTCGGGGTGTCCCGGATGCCGGTGCGCGAGGCGCTGCTGCAGCTGACCAACGAGGGCTATCTCGTCGGCACCACCCGCGGCTTCATGCGGCCGAAGCTGACGCTCGCCGACGTCGCCGACGTCTTCGAGGTGCGCCGGCTGCTGGAGCCGCGCGCCGCCGCCCACGCCGCCCAGGCGCTCGACGCCGACGGACTCGCCCGGCTCGACACCGCCCTCGCCGCCGCCCGGGCCGCGGTGACGGCCGGCGACACCGACGGCCTCTTCCGCGCCAACGTCGCCTTCCGCGACGCCTGGACCGGGGCGGTGCGCAACGTCCGCCTCACCGCCGCGATCGCGCGCTTCGTCGACCACGTCCAGGTGGTGCGCCTCGCCACCCTGTCCGACCCGGCGACGCAGCCGGTCGTGGTCGAGGGCCTCGCCCGGCTCGCCGACGCCTTCCGGCGCCGCGACGGCGTCGCCGCCCACGACCGCATGGCCCGCTTCATCGACACCGCCGAGGAGTGCTTCGGCCGCCTCGCCGCCGTCGACGCCGACGGGGCGATCGACTTTGCCGGTTCGATCGCCCCGTCGGCGGCGGCGGGCTGACCGAGGGACCACGAGGGAGGAGCAAGGGCCGTGATCTCGCCGCATCCGCTCGACGGGCCGCACCGTTTCAAGCTCGGCGTCTTCTCCATGAACGCCGACGGCGGCCTCGCGCTCACCACCGTGCCGGAGCGCTGGCGCGCCTCCTGGGCCGACAACCTCGCCGCCGCGCGGATCGCCGACGACGCCGGCTTCGACTTCCTGCTGCCGATCGCGCGCTGGCGCGGCTTCGGCGGCCGGACCCGGGCGCGCGAATGGTCGTTCGAGACCTTCACCTGGGCGGCCGCGCTCGCCGCGGCGACGCGGCGGATCGCGCTGTTCGCCACCGTCCACGTGCCGCTGGTCCACCCGCTCCACGCCGCCAAGGCGCTCGCCACCGTCGACCACGTCTCGGGCGGGCGGGCCGGGCTGAACATCGTCTGCGGCTGGAATCCCGACGAGTTCGCCATGTTCGGCCAGAGCGTCGACGCGCGCGGCTACGACCGCGCCGACGAGTGGCTGACGATCGTCGAGCGCGCCTATGCCGAGGCCGAGCCGTTCGACTTCGACGGCGCATACTACCGCCTGAAGGGCGTCGTCAGCCGGCCCGCCAGCCTGCGCCTGCCCAGGCCGCCGACCATGAACGCCGCCTTCGGCGGACCCGGCCGCGACTTCGCCGCCCGGCGCTGCGACTATCTCTTCACCACCTTCTCCGACGTCGAAGACGGACGCGCCCACGTCGCCGACATCGCCGCACGCGCCGCCGCGGCCGGCCGCGACGTCGGCGTCCACACCGTCTGCCACGTGGTGTGCCGGCAGAGCCGAGCCGAGGCGGAGGACTGGTACCGCCGCTACGCCGAGACCGAGGCGGACCACTGCGCCGTCGACGAACACATGGCCAAGAAGAAGGAATTCTCCGGCTCGCACGACCCGGCCGCCTACGAGCGCTACCGCCGCCGCTTCGCCGGCGGGGCCGGAAGCTATCCGCTGGTCGGCACGCCGGACGACGTCGCCGCCGAGATCGCGGCCATCGCGGAGGCCGGCTTCGCCGGCGCCGCCCTCTCCTTCGTCGACTACCGCGGCGAACTGCCCTTCTTCGCCGAGACCGTGCTGCCGCGCCTCGCCCGCGCCGGCCTCAGGCACCCGGAGACCGTGTCATGCTGATGTCCGCCGCAACGCCCTTCTCCCGACGCCTGAAGGACGGCGAGCGGTTCGCCCTGGCCTGGCTGGCGCTCGGCGCGCCGGCGATCGCGGAGATCGCCGTCGCCGCCGGCGCCGACGGCCTCGTCCTCGACCTCCAGCACGGCCTGTTCGACCGCGCCGGCCTCGAGGCCGCGGTGGCGGCCTCGGGCGCGGCGCCGGCGATCGTGCGGGTCGCCGAGAACGGCGCGACCGCGATCTCGACGGCGCTCGACGCCGGCGCCGACGGCGTGCTGGTGCCGCTGGTCGAGAGCGCGTCGGAAGCGGCGGCGGCGGTCGCGCACGCCCGCTTCCCCCCGCACGGCCGGCGCTCCGGCGGCGGCGTCCGGCCGCTCGCGGCGGGCTTCGCCGCCTATCTCGACCGGGCCGCCGAGGCGACCGTCGGGGTGATGATCGAGACCGCGGCCGGCGTCGAGGCGGCCGAGGCGATTGCGGCCGTGCCCGGGCTCGACTTCGTCCTGGTCGGCACCGGGGACCTGCGCCTCTCCTACGCCGACCGGCCGGATCCGGACGCCGCCCGCGAGGCCGGCTGCGCGCGCGTGCTCGCGGCCTGCCGCGCCGCCGGCCTGCCCGCCGGCATCTTCACCACGACCGTGGCCGACGCGGCGGCGCGGCGCGCCGAGGGCTGGGCGGTCACCGTCGCCGCCAACGACATCGACGCGGTCGTGGCGGGCTTCCGCAACGCCGTGGCGGCGCTGCGCGACACCGGCGCCTAGAGCGCTGGAGCATTCTCTCATCGACCAAGTCATGCAACTTGGTCGGAGAATGCTCTAGTCGCGCCAGGGATCGCGGCGGCGCGGCGGCCGGCCGTCGGCGAGGCCGACGTCGCGACGCTGGTCGTCGGAGAGGTCGGCGGCGTCGGGCAGGCGGGCCGACGGGCCGCCGAGGAGGCGGACGACGGCGAGGCCCGACCACCGCAGGGCGGTGGTGGCGAAGGATGCGGCGGTCATGGTGGCGTCCCCTGTGGGATCTATGGGATAAGGGGAAGGATCGCGCGGATCACCGCCGCCGACCAACGAAACCTCGACGGGTCGCCACAAGGTGAACTCATGCCTGCCGACAGCCTGCCGCCGCTCGCGGCGATCCGCTGCTTCGAAGCGGCGGCGCGCCACCGCAACTTCACCCGCGCCGGCGACGAGCTCGGCCTGACCCAGGCCGCGGTGAGCTGGCAGATCCGCGCACTCGAGGACCGGCTCGGCGCGCCGCTGTTCGTGCGCGGCCCGCGCGGGGTCGAGCTCACCGCCCTCGGCGCCGGCCTGCTGCCGCGGGTGACCGGCGCCTTCGCCGACCTGCGCGCCGCCTTCGAGGACGCCGGCCGGTCGGTCGGGGGCACGCTGGTGATCGACTGCGTCGCCACCTTCGCCATGAGCTGGCTCGCCGCAAGGCTCGGCGCGTTCCAGCTCCGCCACCCCGACCTCGCCGTCCGCCTCCATACCAACGCCCGCCTGGTCGACTTCGCGCGCGACGCGGTCGACGTCGCGATCCGCAGCGGCGACGGCCGCTGGCCGGGCCTCGTCGTCCACCCGCTGTTCGAGGTCACCTTCACGCCGATGGCCAGCCCGCGCCTCCTCGCCGCCCATCCGATGGGGCGACCGGAGGACCTCTTGGCGCTGCCGCTGATCGACCGCCGCGATCCCTGGTGGCTGCAGTGGTTCGAGGACCTCGGCATCGACGCCTCGGAGGTGACGCGGCGCACCGACCTCGCCGTCGAGACCCAGGCCCTCGCCGCCCGGGCGGCCATCGCCGGCCAGGGCGTCGCGATGCTGACGCCCGCCTTCTTCCGCACCGAGATCGAGACGGGCCTGCTGGTGCGGCCGTTCCCGCACGTCGGGAGCCGGGGCAGCCACTATCACCTCGTCTACCCCGAGAGCCGTCGCCACGCGCCGAAGGTGCGGGCCTTCCGCGACTGGCTGCTGGCCGAGGTGCGCGCCGCCCCGCCCGGATCGGGCAGCGACGAATAATGCCGGCCGCAACGGGAACGAATCGCCTGCACGCTCCGCGCGAGACGAACGAACGACGCCGGGTCGGTCATTCTACGTATAAGTACGCTTTTCTTGCTCCCTCTCCGTACTTGTAAGCCCGCTCACGAGTTCGTTACCGTCTCATTTCCGCCCCGATAGAGGGTGTGGCCGTACCGGAGCGACGCGCGGTGGGGCGCCGCGCCGGACGCCAGCAGGGAGTGACGACATGCGCCGCAAGACGAGTATCGGACTGATTCTCGCCCTCCTCGCCACGCCGGTCCCGGCCTTGGCCGCCGACCTGACGCCCGCCAATTCCGGACGCCTCGAGGCGGCGGCCGGCACCGGCGCCACCCGCCTCCACCTCCTGATGCTGCAGCAGATCGCCAAGATCAGCGACGGCACCCGCGCCTCCGGCACGATCGGCTTCCGCCGCTCCGGCGATTACGTGAAGTTCGTGCTGCGCCTCGCCGGCCTGACCCCGCGCGAGCAGGTGTTCGACTACGACAAGTTCACCGAGACCGGCACGCCGGTGTTCGAGCAGACCAGGCCGACCTTCAAGGCCTTCGCCCACGAGACCGACTTCCTGACCATGGAGTATTCCGCGGCCGGCGACGTCGCCGGGCGGATCATCATCGCCAAGGGCACCACCGTGCCGCCGACCGGCGACGCCGGCACCACCGCCAGCGGCTGCAAGCCGGGCGACTTCGGACCGTCCACCAAGGGCAGGATCGCGCTGATCCAGCGCGGCACCTGCACCTTCGGCGAGAAGGCCGCCAACGCCGCCGCCGCCGGCGCGGTCGCCGCCGTCATCTTCAACGAGGGCCAGGACGGCCGCACCGATACCCTGTCGGGCACACTCGGCGGCCGGGCCGCGATCCCGGTGCTGGGAACGAGCTACGCCGTCGGCAAGGAGCTCTACGACCGCGTCAAGGCCGGCAACGTGGTGACGCTGCACGTGAAGGTCGAGGCCGAGACCAAGACGGTCAAGACCTTCAACGTCATCGCCGACCGAAAGGGCGTGCGCGACGACCGCGTCGTGGTGGTCGGCGCCCATCTCGACAGCGTCGAGGAGGGCCCGGGCATCAACGACAACGGCACCGGCACGGCGCAGCTGCTCGCGACCGCGGTCGGCATGAAGCTCCTCGGAATCAAGCCGGAGAACACCGTCCGCTTCGCCTTCTGGGGCGCCGAGGAATCCGGCCTGATCGGCTCGACCTTCTACGTCGACTCCCTGTCCGACGCCGAGAAGGCCAAGATCATGGCCAACCTCAACTTCGACATGCTGGGCTCGCCCAACTACGCCCGCCTCGTCTACGACGGCGACGGCACCCTCGGCGACGCCGGCCCGACCGGATCGGCGGCGATCGAGCACCTGTTCCAGGCCTATTTCAAGAAGAAGGGCCTCGCCAGCCAGCCGACCGAGTTCGACGGCCGCTCGGACTACTTCGCCTTCATCGACGCCGGCATTCCGGCGGGCGGCCTGTTCTCGGGCGCCGAAGAGGTGAAGACCAAGGCGCAGGTCAAGCTCTACGGCGGCACCGCCGGCAAGGCCTTCGACGAGTGCTACCACAAGGCCTGCGACGGCTTCGGCAACGTCAACTTCAAGGCGATGCAGGAGCTGGGCGGGGCCGCGGTCAACGCGATCCTGACGCTGGCGACCACCAAGGTGGACATCCGCGCCGAGGGCGCCCCGGCGGCCGTCAGGTCGGCGCGCTCGGCCGCGGCGAGCGCCGAGTGGCGCGGCGGCCACCTCGTCCGCTGACGGCCCGCCGTCGACGCGAAACCCGGAGCGGCGGCGACGCCGCCGCTCCGACCGGCAGTCGCACTTTCTCGCGCCGGGTGTCAGGCGGCGAGCGGGTAGGCCTCCTCGACCAGATAGGGCCCGCCGCCGACCGAGCTCCGCGACGAGTAGAGCACGAAGCGGTCGACGTCGAAGGACGGACCGCGGAAGCCGCCGTGCTCGGCGAGCCAGCGCGCCACCTCGGCCGGTGCCGCGCCCTTGAGCCGGGCGACCGTGACGTGCGGCACGTAGCGCCGTCCCTCCGCGGGCAGGCCGAGGCGCTGGACGATGCGCTCGTGCTCGGCCTGGAGGTCGACCAGCGCCTGGGTCGGCTCGACCCGGAGCACCAGCGAGTGCGGCACCCGTCCCGAGGCGAAGCAGTCGAGGCCGCCGAGGGTCAGCCGGAACGGCGGCCGGTAGACGCGGTCGAGCGCGGCGGCGATCTCGTCGGCGGTGCGGCCGTCGGTGTCGCCGATGAAGCGCAGCGTGACGTGGTAGTTTTCGGCGTCGATCCAGCGCGCCCCCGGCAGCCCGCCCTTCAGCAGGGAGAGCGCCATCCTCACGGCGGCGGGAATCTCGAGGGCCGTGAACAGTCTGGTCATGATGCCTCTCCGACTCGGCTCGGCCGATCCCGATGGTGCGGGCAACGACCGGGCCGATGCAAGTGCGTGACATGCAAGAGGCAGGCCGGTACGAAGCCGGCTCTCCCGGCCAACCCAACGGAGACAGGGTGGTGAACGATCCCGACGACGATGCGGTGGAACGTGCGGCCAAACGCGTCGGGCGGGCGCTCGGCGCGCTCGCCGTCGCCGCCCTCGCGGTCTATCTCGCGATCACCTATCTCTGAGCGGCCGGCCGCGACGACTGAGGCCGGCGATGCCGAGATGAGACGCCACGACCGGAGACGCCATGACCGCCGAGGACACCGCCGCCCGCATCGCCCGCTGGATGGACCGCGCCGCGCCGGACCTCGACGACTTCGCGGCGATCGCCGAGAAGGCCTGGGCCGAGCTGCCGGACGAGTTCCGCGCCCTCACCGGCGACGTCGAGATCCGCGTCGACGACTTCCCGACCGACGAGGCACTCGACGAACTCGGCCTCGACAGCGAGTTCGACCTGCTCGGCCTGTTCCAGGGCGTCGGCCTCGCCCACGCGCCCGCGGTCGCCGGCACCGGGCAGATGCCGAACCGGGTCTGGCTCTACCGCCGGCCGATCCTCGACTACTGGGCCGAGCACGAGGAGACGCTCGGCGACGTCGTCACCCACGTGCTCGTCCACGAGATCGGCCACCACTTCGGCCTCTCGGACGACGACATCGACGCCGTCGAGGCGGCGGCCGACTGATCCCGCGCCGCCCGCGCGCCTCACGCCGCCGAGCGGTTCCAGGCCGGGAAGGGATCCGGCAGGCCGGCCCACAGCTTCGGGGCGAAGCCGGCCTCCGGCACGAGGCAGGCGTCGAGCCGGGCCCGGAGCGCCGCCTCGTCCATCGGATCGATGCCGATGAAGACGATCTCCTGGCGGCGGTCGCCCCAGGCCGGATCGAAATACGGGTCCATCACCGCCCGCCATTCCGGCGAGTCCGGCCAGCGCGTGCGCGGCACCGCCGCCCACCACAGCCCGCGCCGCGACGTGCGCACCAGCGCGCCGGCCTGGGCGATCTCGCCGACGAAGTCGGGCCGGGTCGCCAGCCAGAAGAAGCCCTTGGCGCGGATCACCCCCGGCCGGGCCGCGTTCACGAAGGCGTGGAAGCGGGCGGGGTGGAACGGCCGGCGGGCGCGGTAGACGAAGGAGCGCACGCCGTATTCCTCGGTCTCCGGCACGTGGTCGGAAAAGCCGTTCAGTTCCTTGAACCAGAGCGGATGGGTCTGCGCCTTGTCGAAGTCGAACAGGCCGGTGTCGAGCACGGCGTCGAGCGGCACCCGGCCGTGCGCCGCCTCGACGATCCGCGCCGAGGAATTCAGCGCCGCCACGATGCTGCGCGCGGCGGCGAGATCGCCGGGGGCGGCGAGGTCGACCTTGTTCAGCACGACGACGTCGGCGAACTCGATCTGCTCGACGACGAGGTCGACCAGGGTGCGCTCGTCCCCCTCGCCGGCGGTCTCGCCGCGGTCGCGCAGGAAGTCGCGGCTGGAATAGTCGCGCACCAGCGACGCGGCGTCGACCACGGTGACCATGCAGTCGAGCCGGGCGACGTCGGACAGGCTGGCGCCGGCCTCGTCGCGGAAGTCGAAGGTGGCGGCTACCGGCAGCGGCTCGGCGATGCCGGTGCCCTCGATGACGAGGTGGTCGAAGCGGCCCTCGGCCGCGAGCCGGCGGACCTCGACGAGCAGGTCGTCGCGCAGCGTGCAGCAGATGCAGCCGTTCGACATCTCGACGAGCTTCTCGTCGGTGCGGCTGAGGCCGCCGTCCTGGCGGACCAGTTCGGCGTCGATGTTGACCTCGCTCATGTCGTTGACGATCACCGCGACCTTGCGGCCGTCGCGGTTGGCGAGGATGTGGTTGAGCAGCGTGGTCTTGCCGGCGCCGAGGAAGCCGGACAGCACGGTGACGGGGAGACGGCGGTCGGTCATGCGGCCTCGCAAAGCTTATGTTACGTTATAACGTAACTCGTATGACCTAACCGCCGCCACCGCGTCCCGTCAAGACCGGCCGGCACGCCGTCATGACAGCGCGGTCCCGCGGTGATAGGAAGGCCGCGACGGGACGGCCGCCGGTGCGGCCACCGCTGCGGAGACGTGCCATGAGCGAGGCGACCATCTTCATCGACGGCGAGGCGGGCACCACGGGCCTGCAGATCCGCGAGCGGCTGGAGCATCGTTCGGACATCCGCCTGATCTCGATCGACCCCGACAAGCGCAAGGACGCCGACGAGCGCCGGCGGCTGCTCGACGCCGCCGACGTCGCCATCCTCTGCCTGCCCGACGACGCCGCCCGCGAGGCGGTGGCGCTGATCGAGAACCCGGAGACGCGCGTCATCGATGCCTCGACCGCGTTCCGCGTCGCCGAGGGCTGGACCTACGGCTTCGCCGAGATGACGCCGCTGCAGGCGGGCGCCATCGCCGGCGCCAAGCGGGTCTCCAACCCCGGCTGCTATCCGCAGGGCTTCATCGCCACCGTGCGGCCGCTGGTCGAGGCCGGCCTGCTGCCGGCCGACGCGCCGCTGACGGTCAACGCCATCTCCGGCTATTCCGGCGGCGGGCGCAAGATGATCGAGGACTACGAGGCGGCCGAGGACCCGGCGCCCTATCTCCCCTACGGCCTCGCGCTGAAGCACAAGCACCTGCCGGAGATGCGCGCCTACGGCCGGATCGACCACGAGCCGGTGTTCCAGCCGGCGGTCGGCGCCTTCGCCCAGGGCATGGTCACCACGGTGCCGCTGCAGCTGTGGGCGCTGCCGGGCGACGTCACGGCCAAGCGCATCCACGAGGTGCTGGCCGAACGCTACGACGGCGAGGCCTTCCTGTCGGTCGCCCCGTTCGAGGCGGTCGACCGGGTGCAGGCGCTCGATCCGCGCAGCTACAACGGCACCAACCGGATGCGCATCCACGTCTTCGGCAACGAGGCGCGCCGGCAGGCCCTGCTGGTCGCCTGCTACGACAACCTCGGCAAGGGCGCCTCGGGCGCGGCGGTGCAGAACCTCAACCTGATGCTCGGCCGCGAACCCACCCTCGGCCTCGTCATGGCCGCCTGATCACGTCCGCCCGATCCGGCGACACTGGTCGGGCCGCCCGATCCGGCGCCGCGGATCCCTCCCTGCCCGAGACGGCCACCGGACTGCGCGCGCCGACCGCGTCCGCACGTCCGCGGCGGCTCGACGCCGCCGGGGCGGAAAAGGGATTCTTCGCATCGGCACTGGTGCGGCACATGCGTGCGTGCTACGAATTGTTCAGTTCTTCTTCTTCGCCGATGCACAGGCCACTTCGAGAGCGCGTTTTTCACCCGATCGACTTCGCCGATCGGTAGGTTCTTCTTCGCGCCACCGCGACCGCTTCTTTTCCGGCCCGCCTGTTTCCCGCGGAACAGCGTCCCCCCGCTTCCTCCGGCAGAATTCCTTCAGACAACGACAGCCACCCGAGCCGCCGCCCCGGCGGAGCGGCAGGAGAGACGAGCCATGCCTTCGATCCGGCCGACCGCCGCCCCGTTCGCACTCGCCGTCCTGGCGGCGACCTCCGTCGCGGCCTCCGCCGCCGGCGTCTCCGGCAACGGCCTCGAGGTGACGACCTCGACCTATCTCGCCGGCCGGCTGGAGATCGTCGGCACCACCGCCGCGGCCGGCACCCGGGTGCAGATCCAGGGCACCAACGCCGTGCGGACCTCGAACGCCAAGCGGACCTTCCGCTTCTCGCTCGACTTCCACCCGGCGAGTTGCTCGGTCACGCTCGTCACCCTGCGCGGCCCTCTGGTCGTGCCGATCGACGCCTGCGGCGCGCAGGGCGCGCGTGGATCCCGGGGCGCAATCGGTCCGGCCGGTCCGCGGGGGAACGCCGGCCCGCAGGGCCCCGTCGGCGCCGCCGGCGTCCAGGGTCCGCAGGGCCCGCAGGGGCCGCAGGGCGAGGCCGGCGAGGCCGGCGCGACCGGTCCCGACGGGCCGACCGGTCCCGACGGCCCGACGGGCCCGACCGGGCCGGCGGGACCCGCCGGCACTTTCCCCGCGAAGATCATGCGCGTCTCGGTCTCGGCCGCCGGCACCGTGCGGTCGGGCACGGCCGGGGTCACCGCGCTCCGGGTCAACACCGGCAGCTACCTCGTCGAATTCCCCGTCGGCATCGACGCCTGCGGCTACGCCGCCGCCGCCACCGACCGGCTCGGATTTCCCTACGTGGTGACGGCGACGCCGCCGAGCTTCCCAGGCTTCGGCGACGATCCGAACGCGATCCTCGTCAGCACCTATCTCGCGCAGACCGCGAAGAGCGGATCGCGCGTCGCGATTCCCCTGGTCGACGCCGCGTTCAACCTGCTCGTGGTCTGCGCACCGTGAGCCTCGCCCGCCGTCCCGCGTCCCTCCCTTCCGCCGCCCACCGAACGGGTGACCCGATGTCGCTTCCGGTCCGCCTCTCCACCGCCGCCCTCGGGCTGGCCATCGCCGTCGCCGCCGGCGACCTGCCGGCCGAGGCCGGTGCCGCCAACAAGGCCATGGCCGTCACGAACGCCACCCTGGCCAAGGGCCGGGTCGTGATCGCCGGCCGCACGTCGCGCGGCGGCGTCACCGTCTCGATCGACGGCACCCGGTTCCGGACGGTGTCGGCGGCGAACGGCGCCTTCGCCTTCTCGGTCGCGCTCGCCCCGGCCGATTGTTCCGTGGTGCTCCGGACCACAGAGGCGGCCCTGCCGGTCCAGATCTCCGACTGCGGCCGCACCGGTCCGAAGGGTGCCGCCGGCCCCGCCGGTCCGAAGGGCGCCACCGGCCCCGCCGGACCCGCCGGGCCGCAGGGACCCGACGGCCCCGAGGGCGAGGTCGGCTTCCAGGGAACGCCCGGCCCGCGCGGCGCCGACGGCGCGGCCGGCCCCGCCGGCCCCGCCGGACAGCCGGGTCCGGCCGGGTCGCAGGGGCCGGCAGGCGGCTTTTCCGGCGGCGTCTTCTTCGCCCAGGTCGCCGCCGACGGCACGATCGTCCACGGCTCGCCGGGCGCGACGTCGTTCCTGAAGCAGGGGCAGCGCTACGTCGTGCGCTTCCCCCGCGACATCACCCGCTGCGCACACACCGTGACCGCGATCGACCCCAACGTCCCGCACATGGCGACGGCCGTCGGCTTCAACGGCATCGGCGAGATCGAGGTCCGCGCCTTCGCCATGGCGTTCGACGTGGGCTTCTTCGACGAGACGTTCGAGCCTCCACTCGAACCCACGCCGTTCCACGTCGTCGTCGTCTGCCCGAACTGAGCGCCGCGCCGAACCGCCACACCGACATCCGCGAACCGGATACGGGAGACCCGCCATGTCCCATCGATCCCGAACGTCCGCCGCCGTCCTGGCCCTCCTCCTCGCCGCTGCGGCCACGCCCGCCACGGCGGCCGAACCTCCGGCGCCGGTGGCGGTCGCGGGCCTCGCCGTCACCGAAGCCGGCATCACCGCCGGCCGCCTCGTGATCGTCGGCCGCACGACGACGCCCGGCACCGCCGTCACCATCGACGGCACCCGGTTCACGGTCACCAGCGGCAAGGACGGCGCCTTCCGCCTGTCCGGCTTCCTGCACCCCGACACCTGCCGGGTCGTCCTGAAGGCGGCGACCGCCGTACTGCCGGTGCAACTGGCGAACTGCGGCCGGCGCGGTCCGGCCGGACCGACAGGACCGCGCGGCGGTGCCGGGGCGGTCGGCGACGCCGGTCCGCAGGGCGTCGCCGGACCGGCCGGCGAGGCCGGACCGCGTGGCCCCGACGGCCCGGAGGGCCTCCCGGGCCCGGACGGTGCCGAGGGACGGCCGGGCCCGGAGGGTGCGACCGGCCCGCGCGGCGCCACCGGGCCGGCCGGTCCCGACGGCTCCTTCGCCGGCCGCATGTTCGAGGTGAGCGTCCGCCCGGTCGCGGTGCTCGACCACGGCAGCCCCGGCGTCGCTGTCGTCTACGCCGGCGTCGGCAACTACCTCGTGCGCTTCCCGCGCGACGTCACCGCCTGCACGTTCACCGCCACATCCGCGACCGCCTTCAACTCCAAGGCGATCCTGGTCAAGGTCGAGCCGCCCGTCGCAGGCGACGCGCGGACGAACGAGGCCAGGGTGCGCCTGTTCGACGGCGAGCCGCCGGTCGCCGAGCTCTACATCCCCCACCCGATCGAGGAGGCCTTCCGCCTCTTCGCCGTCTGCGACTGATGCGGCCCGGGCGCCGGGAGCGGACGGCACGCCCCTGCGAACCGCTCCGCCCGGCCCTCCGCTCTTGATTTTTCGCCCCGCAGGCCGCAGGAGAAGGCCGGACGACGAGGCCGCCCGGAAAGGGCGGCGCCGGTCGAGACTTCGAGGACGGTCATGCAGAAGTTCACCACGCTCACGGGTGTCGCGGCGCCGATGCCGATCATCAACGTCGACACCGACATGATCATCCCGAAGCAATACCTGAAGACGATCAAGCGCACCGGCCTCTGCAAGGGCCTGTTCTCGGAGATGCGCTACGCCGACGACGGCTCGGAGAACCCGGACTTCGTGCTGAACAAGCCGGCCTACCGCAACGCCCAGATCCTGGTCGCCGGCGACAACTTCGGCTGCGGCTCCTCGCGCGAGCACGCGCCGTGGGCGCTGCTCGACTTCGGCATCCGCTGCGTGATCTCGACCAGCTTCGCCGACATCTTCTACAACAACAGCTTCAAGAACGGCATCCTGCCGATCGTGGTCTCGCCGGAGGACCTCAAGAAGCTGATGGACGACGCCGACCGCGGCGCCAACGCCACCCTGACGATCGACCTCGAGGCCCAGACCATCCAGGGCCCGGACGGCGGCACGGTGACCTTCGAGATCGACCCGTTCAAGAAGCATTGCCTGCTGAACGGCCTCGACGACATCGGCCTGACCATGGAGAAGGCCCCGGCGATCGCCGGCTTCGAAGAGAAGCTCGCCGCCGAACGCCCCTGGGCCTGACCGGCCTTTCGTCCTCGCCCATGTTTCCCGAGGGGTCGCCGCGAGGCGGCCCCTTTCGCCGTGGACCAGAGCCATGACCCTCGAGACCTGGGCGATCTTCGTGCCCGCCGCCTTCGCGCTGAATTGCTATCCCGGCCCGAACAACGTGCTGGCGATGACCCACGGCGCCCGCTTCGGCTTCGCCACCGCGACCGTCGCCGCCCTCGGCCGCTTCCCGGCCTTCGCCGCCTTCGTGCTCGGCGCCGCCGTCGGGCTCGGGGCGCTGCTGGCGACCTCGGCCGAAGTGTTCGTGGTGCTGAAGCTGGTCGGCGCCGCCTATCTGGTCTGGCTCGGGGTCAAGATGCTGCGCGCCGGCGCCGCCGACCTCTCGACCGCCGACGGCGACGTCGCGCTGACGGCGCTCGTGCGCCGCGAGTTCCTGACCGCGGTCACCAATCCGAAGGCGATGCTGGTGTTCACCGCCTTCTTCGCCCCCTTCGTCGACCCGGGCGAGCCCGCCGCCGGCCAGATCCTGGCGCTCGGCGCGGTGGCGCTGGCGCTCGAGTTCGTCGCCGTGGTGCTCTACGCCTTCGCCGGCGCCCGCATCGGTCGGATCGCCCGCGGCGCCCGCGGCCTCGGCATCGTCAACCGCGTCTCCGGGCTCGCGCTCGTCGTCGCCGGGCTCACCATGGCGGTCGCGAGCCGCCCCGCCACCTCCTGACCCGCGAGGGACCGCCCATGACCCGCCGCCTGATCTCCACCGGATCGCCCTTCGAGAAGGTCGCCGGCTATTCCCGCGCCGTGGTCGACGGCGACTGGTGCTTCGTCGCCGGCACCACCGGCTACGACTACGCCACCATGTCCATGCCGGACGCGGTCGCCGACCAAGCCGCCAACGCCATGGACACCATCGCGAAGGCGCTCGCCGAGGCCGGCTTCTCGCTCGCCGACGTGGTGCGCGCCACCTACTACGTCACCGATCCCGCCCATGCCGACACGGTGTTCCCGGTGGTCGGCGCCCGCTTCGCCGAGATCCGCCCGGCCGCCACCATGGTCGTCTGCGGCCTGATCCGGCCGGAGATGAAGGTCGAGATCGACGTCACCGCCAAGCGGCGCGGCTGACCGCGGCCCGGCGCGGGCGATCCGGATCCGCTCGGCGTCGCGGACATGTGACTGGATCGTGTGCAGGGCGACGCCTACCTCTAGGCTCGGGGCAACGAAGGAGCGGATCTCAGCATGGCCAGCGTGGCGTCGGCCCTCGCGAAATCGACCCGTCGCACCGGTGCGGCCTGCTGCTGCGTCGCGGCCCTCGTCGCCGCGCCGGCCGCGGCGCTGGCCGAACCGCTCGGCGTCGTCGAGCTGTTCACCAGCCAGGGCTGCTCGTCCTGCCCGCCGGCGGACGACGTGCTCGGCCACCTCGCCGAGGATTCCGACGTGGTCGCCCTCACCTTCGCGGTCGACTACTGGGACTATCTCGGCTGGAAGGACAGCTTCGCCCGCCCCGAGTTCACCAAGCGCCAGCGCGGCTACGCCGAGGCGCAGGGCCGCAACGGCATCTACACGCCCCAGGTCGTGGTCAACGGCCGCGACGACATCGTCGGCTCCGACGAGGCCGGCATCGAGACGATGATGCGCGCGATGCGCCGCGACGGCACCGGCCTCGCCGTGCCGGTGGAGGCCCGGATCGCCGGCGACCGCGTGCTGGTCACCGTGCCGGCGCGGGCGAGCCAGGACGGCAAGCCGGCGCCCCGCGCCGCCGTCTGGATCGCCGCCTACCGCACCCCGCAGAAGGTCGAGATCGAGCGCGGAGAGAACGGCGGGCGGACCGTGACCTACCACAACGTGGTCGACCGCTGGCAGGTGCTCGGCATGTGGGACGGCGACGCCCTCACCGTGGAACTGCCGCTGTCCGACATCGCCCAGGCCGGCACCGGCGGCCTCGCCGTCATCCTGCAGACCAAGGTCGACGGCCGTCCCGGCCCGATCCTCGGCGCCGCCAAGATCGACCTCGGCGCAGGGCGGAGCTGACGTCGATCCCCGGAGGGATCGGCGACGGAGAGGGCCGGCGGACCGCCCCTCCCCGCTTGGTCGACGCCCTCAGCCGAGCTGCGCCCGCATCAGCTTCGCCACCGCCGCCGCGAAGGTGGCCGGGTCCTCCGGCGCCTCGCCGTCGAGGATGCGCGCCTGACCGTGCAGCAGCACCGCCGCCTCGCGCACCGCGTCGGCGCCGCCGCCGACCGCCTTGGCGGCGAGCGCCTTGACGAGGTCGTGGGCCGGGTTGAGCTCCAGCACCGGCGCGAGGCCGCGGTTGCCGCCCTCCTGGCGGGCGACCAGCTTCTCGGTCAGCTTGTCGAGCGCGTGGTCGGCGGCGACGAGGCAGACCGGGCTCGAAGCGAGGCGCGCCGAGGCGCGGACGTCGGAGACGCGCTCGGCGAGCGCCTCCTTCAGCAGCGCCGCGAGGGCGGCGACCTCGGCGGCACCGGCCTCCTCGGGCGCGCCCTCGGGCTTGGCGATGGCGTCGAGGTCGGCGGCGCCCTGGGTGACCGACTTGAACGGCTTGCCGTCGAAGCCGAGCGCGGTGCGGACCCAGAAGGCGTCGACCGGGTCGGTCAGGATCAGCACTTCCAGGCCGCGGGCGGCGTAGCCTTCGAGATGCGGCGAGGCGAGCACCGCCTCCCGGCTCTCGCCGAGGGCGTAGTAGATCGCCGTCTGGTTCTCCTTCAGATCCTTCACGTAGTCCGCCAGCGAGCGCCAGGCCTCGCCCGCCGTGGTGGTGCGGAAGCGGGCGATACGGAACAGCTCGTCGCGCCGCTCCGGCGCCTCGTAGAGGCCCTCCTTGAGCACGGCGCCGAAGGCCGCCCAGACCTTGGCGTAGGTGTCGGCGTCGTTGTCGGCGGTCTTGGCGAGTTCCGACAGCAGGCGACTGGTGACGCCCTTGCCGATCGCCTCGATCACCGGGTTCTTCTGCAGCATCTCGCGCGAGAGGTTGAGCGGCAGGTCCTCGCTGTCGACGACGCCGCGGGCGAAGCGCAGCCAGCCCGGCAGGATCTCGGCCTCGTCGGTGATGAAGACGCGGCGGACGTAGAGCTTGACCCGCCCCTTGCGCGCGGGGTCGAACAGGTCGAACGGCTTCTCCGACGGCACGAACAGCAGCACGGAATATTCGTGCCGGCCTTCGGCGCGGTAGTGCAGCGTCAGCGCCGGCTCGTCCCAGGCCTGCGCCACCGTGCCGTAGAACTCGCGGTATTCCTCGGCCGTCGCCGATGCCTTCGGCTTGGCCCACAGCGCCGATCCGTCGGCGAGTTCGCGGACCTCGTCGCGGCCCACCTCGGCGAAGCGGATCGGCACCGGCACGTGGGCGGAATAGGCGCGGACGATGCGCTCGACGGTGGCGGCCTCGGCGTAGGTCTCCATGCCCTCGGCGAGCGCGAGCTCCACCCGGGTGCCGCGGACCGGCGCCTCTTCGAGCGGCACCGGCGTCAGCTCGTAGGTGCCCTTGCCGTCGCTCTCCCAGGCCCACGCCTCGTCGGAGCCGGCGCGGCGCGAGACGACGCGGACGCGGTCGGCGACCATGAAGGCGGAGTAGAAGCCGACGCCGAACTGGCCGATCAGCGCGCCGCCGTCCTCCTTCTTCTCGAGGCCGTCGAGGAAGGCCTTGGTGCCGGAGCGGGCGATGGTGCCGAGATTGTCCCGGAGCTCGTCCCGGCTCATGCCGATACCGTCGTCGGCGACGACGAGGCGGCGGCCGGCCGCATCGGCGGTGACGGTGATCGCGAAGCCCTCGGCGCCAGCGGCGAGGGCGGGCTCGGCGATCGAGAGGTAGCGCAGCTTCTCGCAGGCGTCCGCCGCGTTCGAGATCAGCTCGCGCAGGAAGATGTCCTTGTCGGAATAGACCGCGTGCACCATCAGGTGCAGGAGACGGGAGACCTCGGCCTCGAAGGCGTGGCGCTCCACCGTCGGCGACGTGGCGTGTTCGGTCATGGCGCGTTCGTCCGGTGTCGTTGCGATGCAAGGGCGGCGTCTCCGCCGCGGCGCGCGACATATCGGCGAGTGCGCCCGCCGATTCAAGCGCTTCGGTGCGACGGCGCGGCGGCGCGGCGGCGGAAGAAGGCGCGCTTGACCACCTCGACCACCGCGAGATAGCCGCCGACCAGTCCGACCAGCAGCAGGTGGAAGCTCCACGGCAGCGGCACGAAGCCGAAGGCGGCGCCGAGCGGGGTCACGGGCAGCAGCAGCGCCGCCGCCACCGCGGCGAGCGACAGGGCGGCGAGGGCGGGATGCGGCCGGCTCGCCAGCGGCGAGCCGCGGGTGCGGATCAGGAAGATCACCAGCACCTGCGTCGCCAGGCTCTCGACGAACCAGCCGGTGCGAAACAGCGCCGGATCCGGCCCGAACAGCCGGAGCAGCAGGTAGAAGGTGGCGAAGTCGAACAGCGAGGAGACCGGGCCGAGCACCAGCATGAAGCGCCGGATCAGCCCGAGGTCCCAGCGCACCGGCCGGGCCAGCGCGGCGTCGTCGACGCGGTCGAACGGGATGCCGGCCTCGGAGGCGTCGTAGAGCAGGTTGTTGAGCAGCACCTGGGTCGGCGCCATCGGCAGGAACGGCAGGAACAGCGACGCGCCGGCCATCGAGACCATGTTGCCGAAGTTGGAGCTCGAGCCCATCAGCACGTATTTCGTGACGTTCTCGACGGTGCGGCGGCCCTCGATCACCGCGTCGCGCACCACGCGGAGATCCTGGTCGAGCAGGATCAGCCCGGCCGCCTCCTTGGCGACGTCGGCGCCGCTGTCGACGGAGATGCCGACGTCGGCGGCGTGGATCGCCGAGGCGTCGTTGATGCCGTCGCCGAGGAAGCCGACCACCGCGCCGGTGCGCCGCCACGCCGCCAGCACGCGCTCCTTCTGCGCCGGCGTCACCCGGCACCAGACGTCGACCTCGCCGACCCTGGCGGCGAGCGCGTCCTCGCCCATCGCCGCGAGATCCTCGCCGGTGGCCAGCGCCCGCACGGGAATGCCGAGTTCGCGGCAGACGTGGCGCGTCACCCGGTCGTTGTCGCCGGTGAGGATCCGCACCGTGACGCCGGCGTCGACGAGGTCGCGCACCGCTTCCGCCGCGCTCGCCTTGGGCGGGTCGAGGAAGACGGCGTAGCCGGCGAACACCAGCGCGCTCTCGTCGGAGAGCACGGCCGAGACGTGGTCCGCCGGCATCGCCCGCGAGGCGATGCCGAGGGCGCGCAGGCCGTCCTCGCCGAGACCGGCGAACACCGCCGCGATCGCCGCCCGCGCGGCGGGGTCGAGCGGCAGCACCGTGCCGTCCGCCGCTTCGTAGAACGAACTCAGCGCCAGGATGTCCTCCGGCGCGCCCTTGGCGACCAGGAGGCGGGTGCCGCCGTCGTCGAGGAGCACCGAGACGCGGCGACGCTCGAAGTCGAACGGCACCTCGTCGAGCTTGGTCACGGCGGAGACGTCGGGTTCGCCGTGCTCCAGGATCGCCTCGTCGAGGGCGCTGCGGATGCCGCTCTCGAAGCGGCTGTTGAGATAGGCGAGGCGGAAGACACGGTCGCTGTCGGCGCCGCGGCAGTCGACGTGGCGGATCATCCGGATCCGTGCCTCGGTCAGCGTGCCGGTCTTGTCGGTCAGCAGCACGTCCATGGCGCCGACGTTGTGCATGGTGGCGAGGCGCTTCACCACCACCCGGCGCGCCGCGAGGCGGCGGGCGCCGCGCGACAGCGTCACCGTCACGATCATCGGTAGGAGTTCGGGCGTCAGGCCGACGGCGAGCGCCAGCGCGAACATCAGCGCTTCCAGCCACGGCCGGTCGAAGGCGACGTTCACGGTGGCGACGAACAGCACCAGGAACACGGTGAGCCGCAGGATCATCGCGCCGAAGCGGCGGATGCCGAGCTCGAAGGCGGTCGGCGGCGGGGCCGCGGCGAGCGAGCCGGCGAGCCGGCCGAAGGCGGTGGCGCGGCCGGTGCGGACGATCACCGCGAGGGCGCTGCCGGAGATCACCGACGTCCCGGCGAAGACCGCGCCGGCGCCATCCGCGGCACCACCCTCCGGGTCGACGCGCTTTTCGACCGGGTAGGGCTCGCCGGTCAGCGCGGCTTCGCCGACGTAGAGGTCGGCGGCGGAGATCAGCCGGCCGTCGGCCGGCACGAGGTCGCCGGCGGCGAGGCGGACGACGTCGCCGGGCACCACGGTCGCTGCGGGCACCGCGGCGTCGCGGCCGTCGCGGCGCACGCTCGCCCCGAGCGCGACCGAGCGGCGCAGCGCGGCGATCACCGCCTCGGCCCGGGTCTCCTGGACGAAGTCGAGCGTCACCGAGGCGACCACCAGGAAGACCACGATGGCGAAGCTGGCGACGTCGCCGGTCGCCGCC
Source organism: Oharaeibacter diazotrophicus (assembly GCF_004362745.1). Classification (NCBI taxonomy): domain Bacteria; kingdom Pseudomonadati; phylum Pseudomonadota; class Alphaproteobacteria; order Hyphomicrobiales; family Pleomorphomonadaceae; genus Oharaeibacter; species Oharaeibacter diazotrophicus. Next base: position 127,627 of record NZ_SNXY01000008.1, read on the forward strand.
GACAGCGCGCTGGCGAACAAGAGGATCAGCACCAGCGGGTTGAGGAACTTCGCCAGGAAGCGCAGTACGGCCGGCCGGCCGCGGCCGGCGCCGGTCTCGTTCGGGCCGTGCACCGCGAGCCGGCGCGCCGCCTCGGCCGTGGCGAGCCCGTCCGGCCCGGTGCCGAGGCGGGCGAGCAGGTCGTCGATCGAGCCCTCCGAAGGATCGTCCGCCGCGACGCGCCCGTCCGACATGCCGCCTCTCCCGAAAGCCGCGACGCCCCGAGGGTACGCCCGCCGACGGTCTAGCACGCCCGCGCGCGATCGGCCTCCGCCGGCGACTACGGACCCGACTGGCCCGGTCGTGACGTCACGGGGAGGCGAGAAAACGCGAAAACCCCGGCGAACGCATGTTCACCGGGCGGATCGATCGTGTCCCGTGGGGAGGGACCTGGTGGAGCCGAGGGGAATCGAACCCCTGACCTCTGCAGTGCGATTGCAGCGCTCTCCCATCTGAGCTACGGCCCCGGTCAGGTGAGGCGCTTTTAGGGGCGGTGGAGCGGGGTGTCAAGGGGGACGCGAACGGGCGGGAAGCGGCCCCGTGCGTCGCCCCGGCCGTCCTCCCGCTCGCCCCCCGCGCTCCCTCGTGATCCGACCCGCTCGCGCGAACGTCATCCGCTGCGGACGAACCGGCGTGGCACCATGCGGTTCCTCCAACGTGCCCCGTCGTCCGCCCGCGGAGACCACCGATGACCCCGACCCGTCTCGCCGCCGCCGTCTCCCTCGCCCTCGCGGTCCCCGCCGTGCCATCGGCCGCGACCGCCGATCTCCTCACCGGCGCCCGGGCTTTCGGCGGCGCCGAGGCGTCGGCGCCCGGCGTCAGGCGGCTGATCCGGCCGGGCGACCTGCCGGCGCCCTACGCCACCCGTTCGGCGTCCAACGCCCCCGCCACCGTGCCCCGCCCGGCCGGGGCGCTGCCGGCGGTCCCCGAGGGCTGGACCGTCGAGGAATGGGCGTCCGGCTTCTCCGAACCGCGGGTGGTCACGGTGGCGCCGGACGGCGCGGTGCTCGTCGCCGACAGCGGCGCCGGCGAGATCGTGCGGCTCTCGCCCGGCCCCGACGGACGCCCGATGCGCAGCGTGTTCGCCTCCGGCCTCGAGCGGCCCTACGGCATCGCGCTCTGGCCGCCCGGACCGAAGCCGACCCACGTCTACGTCGGCGAGACCGACAAGGTCGTGCGCCTGCCCTGGGACGGCCGATCCGACGCCCCGACCGGCCCGGCCGAGACGGTGGTGTCGTCGCTGCCCGATGGCGGCCACTGGACCCGCGACCTCGCCTTCTCGCCGGACGGACGCACCCTGTTCGTCGCGGTGGGGTCGCAGTCCAACGTCGGCGGAAAGGCGCTGTCGAAGGCACCGGACGGCTTCGTCGCCGCCAATCCCGTCGGCGCCGCCTGGGGCGACGAGGAGGGCCGCGCCGCCGTGCTCGCCTTCGATCCGGACGGCGGCGGCAGGCGGCTCTTTGCCACCGGCCTGCGCAACTGCTCCGGCTTGACGGTGCAGCCGGCGACCGCCGCGCTCTGGTGCGTCGTCAACGAGCGCGACGGCCTCGGCGACGACCTGCCGCCCGACTACGCGACGCGCGTCGCCGACGGCGGCTTCTACGGCTGGCCGTGGTACTACATCGGGGCGAACGAGGATCCGCGCCACGCCGGCGCCCGGCCCGACCTCGCCGACGCCGTCACCGTGCCGGACGTGCTGTTCCAGGCCCATTCCGCGCCGCTCGGCATCGCCTTCGACGCCGCCGGCGACGCCTACGTGGCGATGCACGGCTCCTGGAACCGCGACCGCCGCACCGGCTACAAGCTGGTCCGCCTGGAGTTCGAGGACGGACGCGCCACCGGCGTCCACGAGGACGTCGCGACCGGCTTCGTCCTGCCGGGCGGCGACGTCTGGGGCCGGCCGGTCGACGTCGCCGTCGCCGCCGACGGCGCGCTCCTCGTCAGCGACGACGGCGGCGGCCGGATCTGGCGGCTGGTGCCGCCAGCGCGGCGGTGACGGCCGCGAGAAATTCGCAGCCCGCTGTCGGGACGGCCGCGGGTCGGCCGTCCTCGGGCCATCGACCGAACCGAGGAGGAGCCCCGCCATGACCGCCCCCAACGATCTCGTGCTCACCCGCCTGATCGCGGCCCCACGCGCGAAGATCTGGCGCTGCTGGACCGAGCCCGCGCTCCTGAAGCAGTGGTTCTGCCCGAAGCCCTGGACGGTGTCGCACGCCGAACTCGACGTCCGGCCCGGCGGCGCCAACCACATCGTGATGCGCTCGCCGGAGGGCGAGGAGCACCCGAACGACGGCGTCTATCTCGAGGTGATCCCGGAGCGCCGCCTCGTCGGCACCGACGCCTACACGGTCGGCTGGGTCCCCTCGGCCAAGCCGTTCATGACGCTGGTTCTCGACCTCTCCGACGAGGACGGCGGCACCCGCTACGTCGCCGCCGCCCGGCACTGGACCGCCGCCGACCGCGACAGCCACGAGGCCATGGGCTTCCACGCCGGCTGGAACGCCGCCACCGACCAGCTGGAGGAACTGGTGCGCCGGCTCTGAACCGCGCACGTCCGCGAAATCGCGGCCGCCCCTTGCGCCCCGGGCCGGACCGGCCCATCTTGGGGTCGTCGTCAACGACCGAAAGGAGGTGATCCAGTGTCTCATTGCTACGGAGCGCGGTCCGCCGCGTCGGCCACCTGGATCGCCGCTCCCGCGGGAGCGGCCGCCGCCTGACGGCGGTCGCCGGGTGGCCCTCGCGGCCCCGCGGCAAGGCAATGGAAGGGTCGTTCCCTCGCGGGAGCGGCCCTTCTCGCATTCCGGGAGATCCCGTCGTGGCCCGCACCATCTACGTCGACGCCGACGCCTGCCCCGTCAAGGCCGAGGTCTACACCGTCGCCGAGCGGCACCGCTGGCCGGTGGTGCTGGTCGCCAACTCCGGCATGATGATCCCGCGCGACCAGGACGTCCGGCTCCAGCTCGTCCCGGGCGGGCTCGACGCCGCCGACGACTGGATCGCCGCCGCGGCCGGGGCCGGCGACGTGGTGGTGACCGCCGACGTGCCGCTCGCCGCGCGCTGCGTCAAGGCCGGCGCCACCGTGATCGCGCCGACCGGCAAGCCCTTCACCGAGGCCTCGATGGGCATGACCCTCGCGGTCCGCGACCTCATGACCGACCTGCGCTCGGCCGGCCTGGTCACCGGCGGCCCGCGCCCCTTCGCCAAGGAGGACCGCTCCCGCTTCCTCTCGGCCCTGCACCAGGCGATCGTCCGGATCGGGCGGGGCTGACCGCCCGTGCGCCGGGAGCCGCGGGGCCGCGGGGCCGGATCAGCGTCCCCGTATTACGTCGAACGTGTCCATACGGAACTCTTTCCGTCGCGCCGCCTGGATGTCGTCCATGGTCAGCCGTCCGGATGCGATGGCTCCGACGAAGCGCCCGCAAGCGACGACGGCCGTCCGTTCTCGCGGCACACCGACCAATTCGATGAAGCTCTCATCTTGATCGAAACCCTCATCTTTCGTATATCGGATGCAATCTTCCATCAACAACTTGCGCGCGGTCGGGCTTTCTCTGGCGAGAGTGACGAAGTCTACATCGGCCGTCTTCGGCTCCGAGCTCGACACCTTTTCACGGGCACAGGCGGAGAGCAGGATCGTCAGCAGAGCGATCCCGGTTGCGAAAATGCGCGCGTTGACCACGTAAACCTCCCTAGCCTTTGCCGGACGCGCTCGTGTCCGTCAGCCGTCGCCCCGGGCTTGGAACTGCCGAAACCATCGCTCATGGCGCATCGCTACCCGACGTCCGACCGGAGCGCGCCTAGTCGGATTCCAATCGGGCGGCCGCGTCTGCCGTGGCGGGATCGGTGAGCTCCGCTCAACGCCCGGCGAGCGCGAGCACCACCGACGGGGGGAACCCACCTCTCCTCACGATGGCCATGTCCGCCTCGGTGTACTGTCCGGCGACGTAGCCGGCGATGAAGCGGTTGCAGAAGGTGACGGCGAACTTGTCGCGCGGCACGCCGACCAGCCTGACGATCTTCTCTTGCCGCTCGAGGCGGGTCTCCCTCACGTCGTCCATGCAGTCGGCGAACATCTTCTTGCGCAGAGTCGCGCTCTCCCTGGTGACCTGTACGACGGTCGCCAAGTCCGGCTCTGCCTTCTGGGCGCAGGCCGACAGCAGGATCGGCGCCAGGACGATCCCGAATGCAACGAAACGAATGTTCACGGACGTTCCCCTCACCCTGGAGTGTCGGGAACACTCCTACCGATCGCCACCACCGGTTTCAATCCGGATTCGCCCGGCGCCCGTTCACTCCCCCGGCGCGCGCGCGTCGATCGCCAGCGCGTGCAGGCCGCCGGCGAACTCGGCGGCGAGCGCTTCCGTGACCATGCGGTGGCGGGCGACGCGGGGCCGGCCGGCGAAGACGGCCGCCGTGACGGCGACGCGGAAGTGGGTCTCGCCGGCCGGGCTGGCGCCGGCGTGGCCGTGGTGCAGCGCCGATTCGTCGACGACGTCGAGCGCCGACGGGCGCAAGGCTTCGTTCAGGGCGGCGGCGATACGGTCGCGGCGGGTGGTCACTGTCGTCTCCTCCGGGTGCGGCGGCGGGCCCCGCCGGCACCGAACCGATCCGCGGCCGCTTGTCAACGCCTTGTCCGGCCGGGGGCCGGCCCCCATACTCGCACGACCATGGCCATGAACTCCAAGCTCTTCGACCGGATCCGGATCCGCCCCGACGCGGAGACCACCGCGCGCGAGCGGTTCCCGACCTGCGAATGGGCGGGCTGCGAGGCCGCCGGCACCCACCGCGCGCCGAAGGGCCGCGGCCGCGAGGGCCAGTACCACCGCTACTGTCTCGACCACGTGCGCGAGTACAACAAGAGCTACAACTATTTCGCCGGGATGGCCGACGAGGCCGTCGCCGCCTTCCAGAAGGACGCCCTCACCGGCCACCGCCCGACCTGGACGATCGGCGTCGACCGCCGCGGCGCCGATCCGCGCCGCGGCTTCGACGGGCCCGACCCGTCGACGACCGTCAACGACCCCTTCGGCATCTTCCACGGCGCCCGTCCGGCCGGCTCGCACGGCGCGGCGGCGGAGCCGCGCCGCAAGGTCTCGGCGCCCACCCAGCAGGCCTTCGACACCATGGACCTCGATCCAGCCGCGAGCCGCGAGGACATCAAGGCGCGCTTCAAGGCACTGGTGAAGCGCCACCATCCCGACGCCAACGGCGGCGACCGGGCGTCCGAGGAACGGTTGCGGCAAATCATCCAAGCCTATAACTACCTGAAGACCGCCGGCTTCTGCTAACGTCGACCGGCTCGTGGCCCGCGCGGGGCCGCGCGTTCCGCCCGAAAGGGCACGGGATCCCGATGGCTTACCCGTGTCCCGCCACGTCTGTCGACGGCCGCCGCCCGTGGGGCGTGACCGACGGCCGCCAGGAGGTTCCATGGTTCAGACTTCGATCGAGGCCGCGCCGCTGCCGGACATGAAGCTCTCCGTCAGGCAGGTGTTCGGCATCGACAGCGACATCGAGGTGCCCGCCTATTCCGAGCCGAACGAGCACGTGCCGGATCTGGACCCCGATTATCTCTTCGACCGCAACACCACCCTGGCCATCCTGGCGGGCTTCGCGCACAACCGTCGCGTGATGATCTCGGGCTACCACGGCACCGGCAAGTCGACCCACGTCGAGCAGGTCGCCGCGCGGCTGAACTGGCCGCTGGTGCGCGTCAACCTCGACAGCCACATCAGCCGCATCGATCTCGTCGGCAAGGACGCGATCGTGATCCGCGACGGCCGTCAGGTCACCGAGTTCCGCGACGGCATCCTGCCGTGGGCGCTGCAGAACAACGTCGCCCTGGTGTTCGACGAATACGACGCCGGCCGCCCGGACGTGATGTTCGTGATCCAGCGCGTGCTCGAGGTCGCCGGCAAGCTGACGCTGCTCGACCAGAACCGCGTCATCCGCCCGCACCCGGCCTTCCGCCTGTTCGCCACCGCCAACACGGTCGGCCTCGGCGACACCTCCGGCCTCTACCACGGCACCCAGCAGATCAACCAGGGTCAGATGGACCGCTGGTCGATCGTCACCACGCTGAACTACCTGCCGCACGACAAGGAGGTCGACATCGTCTTCGCCAAGGCCCGCGCCTTCGGCGGCGAGGAGGGCCGCGCCACCATCTCCAAGATGGTCCGCGTCGCCGACATGACCCGCTCGGCCTTCGTCAACGGCGACCTCTCGACGGTGATGAGCCCGCGCACGGTGCTGACCTGGGCGGAGAACGCGGCGATCTTCGGCGACATCGGCTTCGCCTTCCGCGTCACCTTCCTCAACAAGTGCGACGAGCTCGAGCGCACGCTGGTGGCCGAGTTCTACCAGCGCTGCTTCGGCAAGGAGCTGCCCGAGAGCGCCGCCAACATGGTGCTCGGCTGACGGCGGACGCCGTCCCCTCCTCCCCCGCGCGGGAGACGCCGGCCCGAAAGGGCCCGACGAAGGGGCGAGCGGGCGGTGTGCGGATCGAGGCGTCCCCTCGCCCGCCCGCCCGCGAAGTCCCCCGAGGGGAGGGCACCGCTCCTCCCGAGCCTCGACTGCGATGGGTCCCATGGCACGCGAACCGTCCTCCTCGGCGAAATCCCCGCCCCCCACCGAGCCGCTGAAGAAGGCGGTCGGCGTCGCCATGCGCGCCATCGCCGGCGACGGCGAACTCGAGGTGGTGTTCGCCACCGACCGGCCCTCGCTCGCCGGCCACCGCGCCCGCCTGCCCGAGCCGCCGCGTCGGCCGACCGCCCACGACGTCGCCGTCACCCGAGGGCTCGCCGATTCGATGGCGCTGCGCCTCGCCTGCCACGACGCCGCCGTCCACCGCGACCACGTGCCCGAGGGCCCGAAGGCCCGCGCCGTGTTCGAGGCGGTCGAGCAGGCGCGCTGCGAGGCGCTCGGCGCCCGGGCGATGCCGGGCGTCGGCGCCAACCTCGGCGCCATGCTCGAGGACCGCTATTTCCGCGGCAACTACCACGAGATCTCCGACCGCGCCGACGCCCCGCTCGAGGATGCCGTGGCGCTGATGGTGCGCGAGCGCCTCACCGGCGAGGCGCCGCCCCGGAGCGCCGAGACACTGGTCCAGATGTGGCGGCCGTGGATCGAGGAGAAGGCCGGCGCCAACCTCGCCAATCTCGACGCCGTCGTCGGCAGCCAGAAGGACTTCGCCCGCGCCGTGCGCGGCCTCCTGGTCTCGCTCGACATGGCGGACGAGCTCGGCGGCGAGCCGGACGAGCCCGACGAGAACGAGGACGGCGACCGCAACGACACCTCCGACGACCAGTCGTCCGGTGAGGCCGACGAGCAGGAGGCCGCCGACAAGGCGGCGCCGCAGGAGCAGGAGGCCACCGGCGAGGACCAGGAGACCGGCGAGACCGAGGTCGAGGCCGACGTCTCCGACCAGAGCATGGAGGAGGACGCCGCCGACCAGGCCCGCGAGGCCGGCGAGGCCAAACGGCCCGACTTGCCGTTCTCCAACCAGCCGCCGGAGAGCGACTACAAGGTCTTCACCCAGCGCTTCGACGAGATCACCCGGCCGGAGGACCTGTGCGACGGCCAGGAGCTCGACCGCCTGCGCGCCTATCTCGACAAGCAGCTCGTCCATCTCCAGGGCGCGGTGTCCCGGCTCGCCAACCGCTTGCAGCGCCGCCTGATGGCGCAGCAGAATCGCGGCTGGGATTTCGACATGGAGGAGGGCCTGCTCGATACCGCCCGCCTCACCCGCGTCGTCACCGACCCGATGCAGCCGCTCGCCTTCAAGCTCGAGCGCGACACCGACTTCCGCGACACCGTCGTCACCCTCTTGATCGACAATTCCGGCTCGATGCGCGGCCGGCCGATCACGGTGGCCGCCGCCTGCGCCGACATCCTCGCCCGCACGCTCGAGCGCTGCGGCGTCAAGGTCGAGCTGCTCGGCTTCACCACCAAGGCATGGAAGGGCGGGCAGTCGCGCGAGGCCTGGCTCGCCGCCGGCAAGCCGCCCCAGCCCGGCCGGCTCAACGATCTCCGCCACATCGTCTACAAGGCCGCCGACGCGCCGTGGCGGCGGGCCCGGCGCAACCTCGGCCTGATGATGCGCGAGGGCCTCCTCAAGGAGAACATCGACGGCGAGGCGCTGAACTGGGCGCACGAGCGCCTGCTCGCGCGGCCGGAGAACCGCAAGATCCTGATGATGATCTCCGACGGCGCGCCGGTCGACGATTCCACCCTGTCGGTCAACCCGGGCAACTATCTCGAGCGCCACCTGCGCCACGTCATCGAGGAGATCGAGACCCGCTCGCCGGTCGAGCTGATCGCGATCGGCATCGGCCACGACGTCACGCGCTACTACCGCCGCGCCGTCACCATCGTCGATGCCGAGGAGCTCGCCGGCGCCATGACCGAGCAGCTCGCCTCCCTGTTCGCCGAGGAGGACGCCTCCGACCGCCGCCGCGGCGCCCCGCGCCGCCAGCCGGCGGCGCCGCGCCCGCGCCGCGTCGCCGGCATGGGCCTGAAGTGACGCCCCTCCGGCGCGCCGCCCTCGCGCTCGCGCCGGTCCTCGTGGCCGTGGCGACGGCCGCGGCCGTCGCGCGGCCCGCCGCGGCCGCGGACATCGCCGTGCCCTTCGCGGTCCACCGCTTCGACGCCTTCCGGATCGGCCACCCCGAGATGGTCCGCTTCGGCCGCCTCGACTTCGTCGGCGGCTTCGAGGTCGAGTCCCCCGCGCCCGAACTCGGCGGCCTCTCCGGCCTCGTGGTCGACCCCGGCGGCGGCGGCCTGTTGTCGCTGTCCGACGACGGGCTGATGCTGCGCGCCGCCATCCTGCGCGACGACGCCGGCCGGCCGGTCGGGCTCGCCGACGGCCGGATCCGGCCGATGGACGTCGCCGGCGAGGGCCGGCTGTCGAAGTGGGAGGTCGACAGCGAGTCGCTCGACGTCACGGTCCGCGACGGCGTCCCGATCGCCGGCGTCAGCTTCGAGGGCGAGCCGCGGATGATGGTCGCGCCGATCGGCGCCGACGGCTTTCCCGGGACGCTGGAAAATCGGCCGCTGCCGGCCGACGCCCGCCGCGTGCGCAACACCAAGGGCTTCGAGAGCCTCGCCTTCGGCCCCGTCGGCTCGCCCCTCGACGGCCGCACCGTCCTGATCGCCGAGCGCGCGCCCCGCGACGCCGTCGACGACGACCGCCCCGGCTGGATCCTCGGCGGCCCCGAGCCGCTGCGCTTCCACCTGAAGGCCGTCGGCGCCTACGACGCCACCGACGCCAAGTTCGGCCCGGACGGCCGGCTCTACGTCCTCGAGCGGCTCTACACGCTCTCCGAGGGCGTCCGCGCCCGCATCCGCCGCATTCCCATGGCCGACCTCGTCGACGGCGCCGTGGTCGACGGCGAGGTCGTGTTCGAGGCGAGCCTCGCCGACCAGATCGACAACATGGAGGGCCTCTCGCTCTGGCGCACGAGCGCCGGCGAGACCCGCGTCTCCCTGATCTCCGACAACAACCGCTCCTTCCTGCAGCGCACGGTCTACCTGGAGTTCCGGCTGGCGGAGTGAGGCTTCGGGCTTCGGGCTTCGGGCTTCGGGCTTCGGGCTTCGGGCTTCGGGCTTCGGGCTTCGGGCTTCGGGCTTCGGGCTTCGGGCTTCGGGCTTCGGGCTTCGGGCTTCGGGCTTCGGGCTTCGGGCTTCGGGCTTCGGGCTTCGGGCTTCGGGCTTCGGGCTTCGGGCTTCGGGCTTCGGGCTTCGGGCTTCGGGCTTCGGAGAAGCGGACTCCACACCGCCACCGTCGACAAGGCCGCACTACGCCTCGGCCGCGTCCCCTCCCCCCTTGTGGGGGAGGGACAGGGAGAGGGGTACGCGCGACCTTCACCGCCGTGGCGGTCGCAACGTCGCGACCCCTCTCTCCAACTCTCCCCCACAAGGGGGGAGAGGGCCCGTCGAGGGCGAGGCGAAGGGTGTGGCCAACGAAATCCGTCGCAGTGTCGATCCGACGCGCGAGGACAATGGCCGGCGAGAAGACCCAAGCAGGATCGCGCCGACCTCCTCCCGTCCCGCCGACGGCCTTCGAACGAACCCGAACCTCCCCACCGCGTCCCCTCCCCCTTGGAGGGGGAGGGACAGGGAGAGGGGGCCGACGCGCCGACGTCGGATGCCGACCGAGCCCCGGTGCCGCACCCGGGGTGGCCGCCGTCACGCAGCCCTCCGCCCGCTCGCCGCCGGGGACGGCGCGTTCGTCGACAGTCGATGAGCGGGCGCCCCGCGCGGCCGGATGCCCCCGAACACGCCCGCCCATCCGAAATCACCCTGAACGCACGAAACCCCGAGCGCGGCTCGCACCGCGTCGGGGTTCCGAAACTCGTCTCGACCAAACGGCGCCCGTGGGCGCCGTGCCGGTCAGGCCGCGACGGCGGCTTCGGCGGCCTTCTTGGCGATCTGCTTCTTCAGCAGGCGGGCGCGCGGCGACAGCTCGTCCTCGGACGACTTCGCCAGGAAAGCGTCGAGGCCGCCGCGGTGCTCGACCGAGCGCAGCGCGTTGGCCGAGATGCGCAGGCGCACCGACTGGCCGAGCGTGTCGCTGATCAGGGTGACCGCGCACAGGTTCGGCAGGAAGCGGCGCTTGGTCTTGTTGTTGGCGTGGGAGACGTTGTTGCCCACGAGGACGGCCTTGCCGGTCAGTTCGCAGCGCCGAGCCATCGCGATACCCTCTTCCTTTGGCAGCGGGGCGCGCGCACCTTGCGGTCGGCTGCCTCCGCCATGCGTGAGACGAGCGCCGCCCGGGCCATCCGGACGCCGCCGATTTGAAAGTCGCGCTTCTATAGAGACGCCGCCGCCACCCGTCAACCCTCGGAACCGGCCGTTTCCGCCGCTCCGGGCCGGCCGCGACGGCTCCGGCGCGCGGCATCGGCTGGCCTCGGGCAGTCTCGGCGAGACAGGCGTTAACCCTCCTGTTACCATATCGCCCGAACATTCGGGACGTGCCCCGCCGCGATCCTCGCGTCCGGGGCAAGTTGTTCCGAAGCCGTCCCGCCCCGCGGGAACCGCGACGCCGGACCGGCGTCGACGGCCGACCTCGAGGCCGGGATCGGGGCATTCTCGTGACGTCCGGCGTCTGGAGGCGATCAGTGGTGTCCCAGTTGGAATCTTCCCTGTCGACGGCGATCCGGGGCTCCGCGGTCGCGGCGGTCGCCGCCCTGCTCTCGACGACGCCGCTGGCGGTGGCGGCGCCGCGCGCCGGCGAGACCCAGGCGCTCTACGACGTCTCCTTCATGGGCTTCGGCATCGCCAAGGGTTCGCTGGCGGTCCGGGTCGAGCGCGGCTCCTACGCCGCCAAGCTGCACATCTCGACCTCGGGCCTCGCCCGGATCATCTCCTCCGAGGAGAGCTACGCCACCGCCAAGGGCCGGCTCGGCCGCAGCCTGACGCCGGCGAGCTACGAGCTGATGTCGCGCGGGGACAAGGTCACCGAGGTCGACATGGGCCTCGCCGGCGGCCGGATCCGCAGCCTGAAGGCGATCCCGGAACTCGCCGAGCGCGACGACCGCATCCCCGTCAAGGCCGAGCACAAGCGCGGCGTGATGGACCCGCTGTCGGCGGCGCTGGTGCCGGTCTCCGGCAAGGGCGGCAAGGAGGTCTGCGACCGTACCCTGCCGATCTTCGACGGCTGGACCCGCTACGACATCCGCCTGTCCTACAAGGACACCAAGAAGATCGAGGTGCCCGGCTATTCCGGCGACGCCGTGGTCTGCGGCGCCCGCTGGGTCCCGGTCGCCGGCCACCGCGCCGGCAACAAGTCGACCGCCTTCATGGAATCGAATCGCGATCTCGAGGCCTGGTTCGTCCCCGCCGCGGACGAGGGCCTGATGCTGCCCTACAAGATCTCCGTGAAGACCATGAAGGGCATGCTGGTGGTCCAGGCCCGCCAGTTCGGCGACGGCGCCAAGCCGGCCGTCGAGCAGGCCACCGCCGCCAACTGACCCCCGTCCGGGCCACGTGTCCGTCGGTTCGCGAGGCGCCCTTCCGGGCGCCTCGTCCGTTTCCGGCGCCCGGTTCACGTCGGTGGACACCGGTTAACGTCCGGTTAACGGTCGGTTGGCGAAAAGCAGCATTGGTTAACCATGTCGCCGGGTCGAAGCAGAGCGCGCGGAATCGTCTTGACGACGATTCCGGTGCCGAATCGATCTTGCCGACGCAAACGCCGTTCGACTCCAGATCCTGTCCCCCGAGGGCGCCCGGACCCGAGATCTGGTGGGGAACGAATCCGGAATCCCTTGCGGACGCCGATTCGGTCGCCATCTGTTCGGCGTAGGTTCCGAACGCCGCCGGCGCCGCCCACCGGGCGGGATTGTTCCGTCGGCGCGCGGAAATATCCCCGCGCGTCCGGCCTCGCCCCGTGCTAGAGACGGCCGGCCGGCCGGGGACGTCCCTGCCGCCGACGCCCCTTCGAGACGACGTTCCAGGACGCCGGCCGAACCGATGACAGTGATCCAGCGGGCCCCTCTGGCCTCGGCGACCCGGGCCCGGACCGTCACGGCGGTGCTCGGACCCACCAACACGGGCAAGACCCACCTCGCCATCGAGCGGCTGCTCGGGCACGCCTCCGGCGCGATCGGCCTGCCGCTGCGCCTGTTGGCGCGCGAGGTCTACGGCCGCATCTCGGCCCGCGCCGGGGTGTCGCAGGTGGCACTGGTCACCGGCGAGGAGAAGATCGTCCCGCCCGGCGCGCGCTACTGGGTCTCCACCGTGGAGGCGATGCCGCGCGACCTCGACGTCGCCTTCGTGGCGATCGACGAGGTCCAACTCGCCGGCGACCTCGAGCGCGGCCACGTCTTCACCGACCGCCTCCTCAACGTCCGCGGCACCCACGAGACGCTGCTGCTCGGCTCGGCCACCGCCAGGCCCTTGATCGAAAAGCTGATGCCGGGCGTGAACGTGGTGAGCCGGCCCCGGCTCAGCCAGCTCGTCTACGCCGGCGAGAAGAAGCTCACGCGGCTGCCGCAGCGCTCGGCGATCGTCGCCTTCTCCGCCGAGGAGGTCTACGCCGTCGCCGAACTGATCCGGCGCCAGCGCGGCGGCGCGGCGGTGGTGATGGGCGCCCTCTCCCCGCGCACCCGCAACGCCCAGGTGGCGCTGTTCCAGAACGGCGACGTCGACTTCCTGGTCGCCACCGACGCCGTCGGCATGGGTCTCAACCTCGACGTCGACCACGTCGCCTTCGCCCAGGCGCGCAAGTTCGACGGCTACCAGTTCCGCAACCTGACCCCGTCGGAACTCGGCCAGATCGCCGGCCGCGCCGGCCGCTTCCTCAACGACGGCACCTTCGGCGTCACCGGTCGGGTCGCCCCGTTCGACGAGGACCTCGTCCAGGCGATCGAGAGCCACGACTTCGAGCCGGTGAAGACGTTCCAGTGGCGCAACGCCGACCTCGACTTCGCCTCGGTCGCGGCGCTGCGGCGCTCGCTCGACCGCCAGCCGAACACCGACGGCCTCGCCCGCGCCCTGCCCTCGGACGACCAGCGCGCCCTCGACCACGCGCTCCGCGACGAGGCGGTCGCCGACCGGGCGGCCGGCCGCGACCGGGTCGGCCTGCTCTGGGACACCTGCCAGGTCCCCGATTTCCGCAAGATCTCGCCGGCCCACCACGGCGACCTCGTGATCTCGCTCTACCGCTTCCTGACCGATCGCGGCCGCATCCCCGACGACTGGTTCGCCCGGCAGGTCGGGCTCGCCGACCGGGTCGACGGCGACATCGACAGCCTGTCGCAGCGCCTCGCCGACATCCGCACCTGGACCTTCGTCGCCAATCGTTCCGCATGGCTCGACGATCCCCTCCATTGGCAAGACCGCACGCGCGCGATAGAGGATCGTCTGTCCGACGCGCTGCACGACCGCCTGACGCAGCGCTTCGTCGACCGGCGCACGTCCGTCCTCATGAAACGCCTGAGAGAAAACGCCATGCTCGAAGCCGAAATCACCGGGACCGGCGCCGTGCTCGTCGAAGGGCAGCACGTCGGCGAGCTCCACGGGTTCCGGTTCCTGCCCGACCCGTCGACCGTCGCCGAATCCCCCGACGGCAAGGCGGTGCGGGCCGCGGCGGCCAAGGCGCTGTCGAGCGAGTTCGAGCGCCGCGCCGACCGGATCTCCAAGGCCCCCAACGACGACGTCGTGCTGTCGAGCGACGGCAGCCTGCGCTGGCTCGGCCAGCCGGTCGCCAAGCTGCTGCCCGGCGAGGACGCGCTCGCCCCCCGCGTCCAGCTGCTCGCCGACGAGCAACTGACCGGCCCGGCGCGCGACAAGGTCCAGGCCCGGCTCGACCTCTGGGTCGGTGCCCACGTCGGCACGCTGCTGAAGCCGCTGGTCGACCTCAGGACCGCCGCCGATCTCGAGGGCCTCGCCCGCGGCGTGGCCTTCCGCATGGTCGAGGCGCTCGGCACGCTGGAGCGCGCCGAGGTCGCCGACGACGTCAAGGCGCTCGACCAGACCCAGCGCGCGGTGATGCGCAAGCACGGCGTCCGCTTCGGCGCCTACCACATCTACGTGCCGGCGCTCCTGAAGCCCGCGCCGGCCGCCCTCGTCGCCCAGCTCTGGGCGCTGAAGCACGGCACGCTCGACATGCCGGGCCTCGCCGAGCTGCCGCAGCTGTCCGCCTCCGGCCGCACCTCCATCAAGGTCGACCCCACCTTCGAGAAGACGCTCTACCGGCTGGTCGGCTTCCGCGTCGCCGGCGAGCGCGCGGTCCGCATCGACATCCTGGAGCGCCTCGCCGACATCATTCGCCCGCTGATCGCCTGGAAGCCGACCGGCGACGGCGCGACCCCGCCCGACGGCGCGATCGCCCAGGGAGGCGCCTTCACCGTCACCGTGGCGATGACGTCGCTGCTCGGCTGCTCCGGCGAGGACTTCGCCTCGATCCTGCGCGGCCTCGGCTACCGCATGGAGAAGCGCAAGGTCGAGGTGCCGGTCCGCCCGGCGGCGGCCGCCGCCGCCGCGCCGGAGGCGACCGCCTCGCCGGTCGTGGTCGCCGGTTCGGCCGCGGCCGTGGCGATCCCGGACGGCGAGAATGCCGAATCGGCCGGGATGGACGAGCCCGAGGGCGCGCCGGCGGAGGCCGTGGCGGCCGAGACGGCGGAGGCTCCGGCGGAAGCCGCTGCGGCCGAGACCGTCGACGCCGTCGGCAGCGCCGAAGTCGAGGTCGGCGCCGCACCCGCCGAGGAGACCGCCGCGCCGACCGAGGCCCCTGCCGAGGCCGCCGAGGCCGAGGTTGCTCCGGCCGAATCCGCTCCGGCCGAGGCCGCCGCCGAGGCGCCGGTGCTGGAGGAGCGCGAGATCGAGATCTGGCGGCCGGGTCGGTTCGACCGCGGCCGGCGGCCCGAGCAGGGTCGCCACGGCCATGGTCACGGCGGCCCGCGCCGCGACGACCGCGCCCCGCGCCAGGACGGCGGACGTGGCGGCGAGGGGCGCGGGGAAGGCCGCGGCGAGCGCCGCCCCGACCGCAACGACCAGCCGCGCGGGGATCGCCGGCCCGAGGGCGGCGCGCCGCGCCCGGAGCGGCACGACCGTCCGTCCGGCCCGCGTCGCGACGACCGTCCGGCGGCGGCCGAGGCGCCGCGCCGCGACGACCGCCGTCCGCCGCAGGAGCGCGCACCGAAGCGCGAGAAGCCGGTGGATCCGTCGTCGCCCTTCGCCGCGCTCGCCGCGCTGAAGGCCGACCTGGAGCAGCGCCAGAAGAAGAAGTGACGGCGGGTCCCGCACCCGGCCGCCGCGGGGACGGACGATGGCCGAGGAACGCCAGCGGATCGACAAGTGGCTGTGGTTCGCCCGGGTCGTGAAGACCCGGCCGCTGGCACAGGCGCTGGCCGAATCCGGAAAGGTCCGCGTCAACGGCCGCAAGATCGACGCTGCGGCGCAGCCGGTCAGGATCGGCGACGTGCTGACGATCGGGATCGCCGGGCGCGTGCGCATCCTGGAGGTGGCCGGCTTCGCCGAGCGCCGCGGCTCCCATCCCGAGGCGATCCGGCTCTACGTCGACCGCTCGCCGACCCCTGAGCCGGCGCCGGAGGACGAGGAGTCCTGACGGTCGGCGCCGTCCCTGCGGGTGGTCGAGGAGGACCGGTGGACCGCGGTCCTACCCTCTTGCACCCCGCGGCGAACTCCGTTACGCAGCCGACGAACGCATCGATACCGCTTGACCGGGTCCGACCGGGAGCCCTGCCGACATGACATACGTCGTCACCGACAACTGCATTCGCTGCAAGTACACGGATTGCGTGGAAGTCTGTCCGGTGGACTGCTTCTACGTGGGCGAGAACATGCTCGTCATCCATCCGGACGAATGCATCGACTGCGGCGTCTGCGAGCCGGAATGTCCCGCGGAGGCGATCAAGCCGGATACCGAGCCGGGGCTGGAGAGCTGGCTGCAGCTCAACGCCGACTTCGCCGCGAAGTGGCCGAACATCACCACCAAGCGCGACGCGCCGGCCGACGCCAAGGAGTTCGACGGCGTCGAAGGCAAGCTGGAGAAGTATTTCTCCCCCGAGCCCGGCCAGGGCGACTGAGCGGGCGGGCCGTTGCGGCCCGCACCGGAGACCTGCAGAAAATGCAGGGCAGGCATGACGGACGTCGCCGGCCGCTTCGCCGGGGCGGCCGCTTAGTGCTTTGATCCCCGCGCATATTGTGCTATAGAAATCTCGGCAGTCGACATATCGTCCCCGGTCGCCAAGAGGCCCCCCTCCCGGGGCTTTTTTATGGTCGGTCGTTCCGCCGGCACCAAGCCGGCGCCCCCATCACCCCGGTGGGGGACGCGACCTCGGAACCGGGACATCACCCCGATCGGCTGTAAACAAACGCGAGAGCGTGCCGGCAGGGCGGGCCGCGAGCCCGGTCGCAACGACGTATGTCCGCATCCCGTGCGCACGGGAGGCCAGCGCCGTGAGCCCCGCCGTCACCAGGAGTGGATGGACCGAATGGCCACTGCGAAGAAAGCCGCTGCCCGCAACGGTTTCAAGACCGGCGAACACATCGTCTACCCGGCCCACGGGGTCGGCCAGATCGTTTCGATCGAGGAGCAGGAAATCGCCGGTCTCAAACTCGATCTGTTCGTCATCGTCTTCGAGAAGGACAAGATGACCCTGCGCGTGCCGACGGGTAAGGCCGAGCAGGTGGGCATGCGCAAACTCGCCGAGGCCGACACGGTGGAGAAGGCGCTCGAGATCATCAAGGGCCGCGCCCGCGTCAAGCGGACGATGTGGAGCCGCCGCGCCCAGGAATACGAGGCCAAGATCAATTCCGGCGACCTGATCGCCATCTCCGAGGTGGTCCGCGACCTGCATCGCGCCGCCAGCCAGCCGGAGCAGTCCTATTCCGAGCGCCAGCTCTACGAAGCCGCGCTCGACCGCATGGCCCGCGAGATCTCCGCCGTCTCGAAGATGACCGAGACCGAAGCGATCCGCCGGATCGAGGACAGCCTGAACAAGAGCCCGCGCCGGGTCGCCGCGCGCGGCGACGCCGAGACGACCGACGAGGCCGACGAGGACGAGGCCGAGGCGGCCTGATCGGAACGATCCGACCGGGGCCGTCCGACGGACGGTCGCGAACGACTTCGCGCGAAGGGCGCGGCCTCGGACGAGGCCGCGCCCTTCGGCGTTTCGTGGCCGGGTCACGGGCAGGCGCACCGGCTCTGCGGGTACCGGCGCCGACGGGGCGGCGTCGCGCCCCGGGCGGAACATGCCGCGCGGTCCGCGTGTTCAGCGAGGGCGGGGCGGGCC
This sequence comes from Oharaeibacter diazotrophicus, assembly GCF_004362745.1. Taxonomy (NCBI): domain Bacteria; kingdom Pseudomonadati; phylum Pseudomonadota; class Alphaproteobacteria; order Hyphomicrobiales; family Pleomorphomonadaceae; genus Oharaeibacter; species Oharaeibacter diazotrophicus. The sequence goes on from NZ_SNXY01000008.1 coordinate 145,419, forward strand.
GGACGTCGGTCCGGCCGCCGGTGCGATCACGTTCGCGTCAGTGCCGCCGCGTACACGGGATCGTGCGCGGCACCGCCACAATCCGGCCCGTCCGATCATGCGTAGAGGAGGACGTTTCCGGGGCCGGACCACCCGAAGGGAGCGTCTCATGACGAGGACACCCACCGCCGCCCGTTCCTTCGTCCGCGCCGCCATGCGCGCGCCCTACCTCGAACGCGAGGAGGAGCAGCAATTGGCGCAAGCCTGGAAGGACGCCGGCGACCAGCAGGCGCTGCACCGGCTGACCCAGGCCCACATGCGCCTCGTCATCGCCATCGCCGCCCGCTTCCGCAACTTCGGCCTGTCGACGCCCGACCTGATCCAGGAGGGCCACGTCGGGCTGCTCGAGGCGGCCGCGCGCTTCGAGCCGGAACGCAACGTCCGCTTCTCGACCTACGCCACGTGGTGGATCCGCGCCTCGATCCAGGACTACATCCTGCGCAACTGGTCGATCGTGCGCGGCGGCACGTCGTCGGCGCAGAAGGCGCTGTTCTTCAACCTCCGGCGCCTGCGCGCCAAGATCGCCGCCGGCGACGCCACGCTGACCGAGGACGAGGTGCACCGCCGGATCGCCGATGCGGTCGGCGTCAGCCGCGAGGACGTCGCCACCATGGCGGCGCGGATCTCCGGTCCGGACACCTCGCTCAACGCCCCGGTCGGCGAGACCGAGGGCGGCGGCGCCGACCGGATGGACTTCCTCGTCTGCGACGCGCCCCTGCCGGACGAGACCGTCGGCGACCAGATCGACGGCGAGCGCCGGATCGGCTGGCTGCGTCAGGCGATGACGGTGCTGTCCGAACGCGAGATGCGGATCCTGCGCGAGCGCCGGCTCGACGAGGAGGGCGCGACGCTGGAGGCGATCGGCGCGGAGCTCGGTATCTCCAAGGAGCGGGTGCGCCAGATCGAGAGCCGCGCGCTCGAGAAGCTGCGCTCGGCGCTGCTCGACGCCCACCCGGAGATGGCGCCGGCGTGACGGCGGTAGCCGGCGATTCGCCGACCGCGCAGGCGTCGCGGTCCCGGATGCGAGGGTGGTCCCTTGGTGCGGGGCTCCGGACTCGGCGTCTTCGCGGTGGTGCCACGGTTGCGACGATCCGTTCCGGCCGCCCGCTCGTCAGAACGTCCTAGTGCGATGTATATAATCTGTAAGTGGTATCACGCCTCATATATGCACGCATGAGAAGTGAATTCGTTAACCTCGATCGGCCACGTTTCCGGCATCACGGTGCAGGAGACGCGCAATGTCGCTCGAGAACATCTCCCTGATGACGAAGGTCGTTTCGATGATCGCCCTGCTGGGTCTGGGGGCGATCGGCGGGGCCGGCTATGCCGGTTTCCAGATGAAGGACATCGACCAGCGCTACAGCGCGCTCCTCTCCGGGGACGCGATGGCGAGCGTCCAGCTCGCCCGCGCCAACCGCTACGTCGCCTCGGTGCGCAGCGCGATCTACCGCGAGGCCGCCTCGACCGATCGCGCCACGGTCGACGCCGCCGAGGCCGACCGGATCGAGATGGTGAAGGGCTTCAACGATCGCATCGACGCGGCGAAGACGGCGCAGCCGTCGCAGGCGGCCACGTTCGAGGGCGTTCGCGCCGGCTTCGACAAGCTGTTCGCCGGCGCATGCGGCGAGGTCGTGAAGCGCACCGACTCGCTCGACCCCGCCGAGAAGGCCGCCGCCATGGCGGCGATGACCGGCCCCTGCGAGACCGCCCTCGCCGCCTACCAGCGCGACATGACCACCGTCAACGAGACGAACATCGCCGCGCTCCAGACCACCAGCGCGGACAACAGCGTCGCCACGGACGGCGCCGTGGTCTGGTCGATCGGCGGCATCGTAGCGATCACCCTGGCGATCGGCTTCGCGGCGTTCATGGTGCTGCGCGTCACCGTGATCCGACCGCTCGCCGGCGTCACCGACGCGATGGCGCGGCTGCGCGGCGGCGACTACGCGACGGCGATCGCCGGCCGCGGCCGGCGCGACGAGATCGGCGTGCTCGCCGAAGGCCTCGACGCCCTGCGGCTCGGTCTCGCCGACGCCGAAGCGGCGCGGGAGGCCCGTGAAGCCGCCAAGGCGGCCGAGGACGCCGCCAATCGGCGCCGCGCCGGCCTCGCCGAGCGCTTCGTCGGCCGGATGCAGCAGCTGGCGGAAGGCTTCGTGCGCGCCTCTGCCGAGGTCGCCGACGCCGCCCGCAACCTGTCGGCGACCGCCGAGGAGACGTCCAGGCAGGCCCAGTCGGTGGCCGGGGCCGCCGAGGAGGCCTCCACCAACGTCGCCACCGTCGCAGCCGGCACCGAGGAACTCGCCGTGTCGGTGCGCGAGATCGGCACCCAGGTCGACCACTCGGCCCACGTCGCCGAGGACGCCGCCCGCGAGGCCGAGGCGACCACCGCCAGCGTCCACTCGCTCGCCGACTCCGCCCAGAAGATCGGCGAGGTCGTCGAGCTGATCTCCAACATCGCCGGCCAGACCAACCTGCTGGCGCTCAACGCCACCATCGAGGCGGCCCGTGCCGGCGAGGCCGGGCGCGGCTTCGCCGTGGTGGCCGCCGAGGTCAAGGAACTCGCCAACCAGACCGCGCGGGCGACCGAGGAGATCGGCCGCAAGGTCGGCGAGATCCAGGCGGCGACCGGCACGACCGTCGGCGCGATCGGCCGGATCGTCGGCACCATCGCCACCATCCGGGAAGCGGCTTCGGCGATCGCCGGCGCGGTCGAGGAGCAGGGCGCCGCCACCGCCGAGATCGCCGCCAACACCCAGCGCGCCGCCGCCGGGGCGGCGTCGGTGACCGGCAACATCGCCGGCGTCGGCACCGCCGCCGAGATGACCGGCGCGGCCTCGACCCAGCTGATGACGCTGTCGACCGGCCTCGACGGCCGTTCCGCCGAGATGCGGCGGGAGGTCGACGCCTTCGTCGCCGAACTGAACGCCGCCTGAGCGGGGCGGTCGCGTCCGGCGCGCCGGACGGCTATCCTCGCCGCCACGATGCGTGCGCCACGCCGCCGGACCCGGGTCCGGCGGCGCGGCGGCGAGGCGGGAGGCAAGGACATGAACGGAGCCGAAGCCCTGTGCGGGGCGCTGCTCGACGGGGGCATCGACGTCTGCTTCGCCAACCCGGGCACGTCGGAGATGCACTTCGTCGCCGCCCTCGACCGCCGGCCGGAGATGCGCTGCATCCTCGGCCTCGCCGAGGGCGTCGTCACGGCCGCCGCGGACGGCTACGCCCGCATGGCCGGCCGGCCCGCCGCGGCCCTGCTCCACCTCGGGCCCGGTCTCGCCAACGGCCTCGCCAACCTCCACAACGCCCGCCGCGCCCGCTCGCCGATGGTGGTGGTGGTCGGCGACCACGCCACTTGGCACGTCGCCGCCGACGCGCCGCTGACGACCGACATCGAGGGCCTCGCCCGCCCGATGTCCGACCACGTGACGCGGCTCGCGCCGGGCGAGAGCGTCGCCGCCGGCGCCCGCCGCGCCCTCGAGGCGGCCCGCGCGACGCCCGGGATCGCGACCCTGATCCTGCCGGCCGACGTCGCCTGGGGACCCGAGACGGCGGCCGCCGTCGCCGGTCCCGCGCCCGCCCGCCGCGGCTTCGACGCCGCCGCGGTCGCGGCGGTCGCCGTGGCACTCGCGGACGCCCGTCGGGCCGGACGCCGCGCCGGGCTGCTGCTCGCCGGCGACGCGCTCCGCGGTGCCGCCCTCGCGGACGCCGCCCGGATCGCCGCCGCGACCGGGGCCCGGCTCCTCTCGGAGATGTTCAACGCCCGCGTCGAGCGCGGCGCCGGCCGCCCCGCGGCGCCGAAGGTGCCCTACCCGGTCGACGTCGCCACCGGCTTCCTCGCCGACCTCGACCTCGTCGTGCTCGTCGGTGCCCGGCCGCCGGCCGGCTTCTTCGGCTATCCCGGCAAGCCGAGCTTCCTCGCCCGACCCGACTGCATGATCGTCCGCCTCGCCGAGGGCACCGACGACCTGCCGGCGGCACTCGCCGCTCTCGCCGACGCCGTCGACGCCTCGGCGACGATCCCCGCCGGTCCCGACGCGCCGCTGCCGCCGGATCCCGCGGACGGCCGGCTCGACGCCGACGCGATCGCCGCGGTGGTGGCGCGGGCGCTGCCGGAGGGCGCGGTGCTGGTCGAGGAGGCACTGACCGCCGGCGCGCCGCTCTACGCCGCCACCGCCGGCGCGGCGCCGCACGACCTCCTGCAGCTCACCGGGGGCGCGATCGGCATCGGCATCCCGCTCGCCGCCGGTGCGGCGGTCGGCGCGCCCGGGCGCAAGGTGGTGTCGATGCAGGCCGACGGCAGCGGCATGTACACGGTGCAGGGGCTGTGGACCCAGGCCCGCGAGGGCCTCGACGTCGTCACGGTGATCCTGTCCAACCGCGCCTACGCGATCCTCTACGGCGAGATGCGGGGCGTCGGCGTCGCCGAGATCGGCCGCAACGCCCGCCGGATGTTCGACCTCGACGGCCCGCCGCTCGACTGGGTCGCGCTCGCCCGCGGCATGGGCGTGCCCGGGATCCGCTGCGACGACGTCGCCGGCTTCCGCCGCGCCTTCGCCGCCGCCGTCGCCGAGCCCGGGCCGTTCCTGATCGAGGCCGTGCTTTGACGGCGGCCCAAGGGGATCGCCGAATTCCTTTCAGGTCTCGGAGACGATCTTGACCTTGCTGCCGGGCGTCGGCTGGTCGGCCGGCCCCAGGCCGTTGAGGACGCGGAAGAGGTCGACCGGGCGGTCCATCATCGACATCCGCCGGGCGATCGTCTCGACGGTGTCGCCGGGCTGGACGGTGACGACGCGGATGTGCAGCGGCCGAAGGCCGGCCTGCTCGCCGGGCGGCAGCGCCCGGAAGGAGGCGACGGTGTCGAGGAAGGCCTTGTCGAAGGCGGGGCCCGGCACCTTGGAAGCGAACAGGAAGCGGTAGGTCTGGTCGCCGAAGCGGATCACCGCGATGCGGTAGTGGTAGCCGCGGGCCGCAGCCGAAGCGACCGCCGCGGGCAGGCCGTTGATCGACAGCGTGCGCACGCTCGCCTGATCGAGCCCGTTGATCCAGCCGGCGGTGAGATAGCCGACGAGGTCGCCGCCGCGCGGCACGTCGGCACCGTCGAAGCGCATCGCCGTGCCCGAAGGGTCGGTGGCGAGCACGGCCCGGGCAGTGTTCTCGAGCTGGAAGCCCGCCGGCACCGTGAAGGCGAGGCCGAGCTTGGCGTGCAGGAACTCGCGGCCGCGGACGTAGCCCTCGACCGGGTCGTCGCCGAACATCAACCCATCGACGTGGGTGAGATATCCGTCGCGGTCGCGGTCGCCGGGGCCGGTTCCGGCCGCCGCGGCGGCGGCGACCGCCTGGCTGATCCGCTCGGGCGTCGAGGGATGGGAGGACAGGAAGTCGGTGCCGTCCTTGCCGCCGTCGGCCGGGACCGCTGTCTTCCAGGCGGCGTAGCGCGCCATCGAGGTCAGGAAGCGGGCGGCGGCGTAGGGATCGAAGCCGGCGCGCTCCAGGGTGCGGATGCCCATGGCGTCGGCCTGGAGCTCCTGCTCCTGGGAGAAGCGCGCCAGCGACAGCTGGGTGTTGGCGAGCACGGTCTTCTGCTGGTCGGGATTGTCGACCACGTTCTGGACGGCGCGGTTGGCGATCGCCGCGGCCTGGGCGCGCTCGGCGCGCGAGAAGGCGTGGCGGGCGGTGACGTGCGCCATCTCGTGGGCGATCACCGCGGCGACCTCCGAGGTGTCGTTGGCGAGCGCGAGCAGGCCGCGGGTGACGTAGACGTAGCCGCCCGGCAGCGCGAAGGCGTTGACCGCCGGCGAGTTCAGGATGGTGACGCGGTAGTTGCGCCAGGGCTCGTCGCTGGCGGTGACCAGACGGCCGACCGCACGGGCGATCGCGATCTCGGCGTCGCGGTCCTCGTAGGTGCCCCCGAAGGCGGCGAGAATCTTCGGGTGCTCGCGCTCGGCGATCGCCACCTCGGCCGGATCGACCTTGGGCGTCTCGGCCGCGGGCGGTGGCGGCGTCGGCGCGAGCGCGCTCGCCCGGACGCCCTCGTCGCCGCCGAGGGTGTCCGCGCAACCGGCCAGTGCCAGCGCGGCGAGCAGCGCGAACACGCCCGCCGTCAAACCGGATCCCGAGCGTCGCCGCCGTCGCAGAACCGCCTCCGTCATGCCGTCACCGATCCCTGCCGTCGTCGTCGGGGACGAGCGCGGCCGCCGAAGCGAGCGCGACGTCGATCCCCGCGCGCGGGCTCGCCCAGCCGCGCACCAGGACGCGGCGACCGGCAAGGCCGTCCACGTCCGTTCCGGCGCCCCGCAGCGCCGCGACGACTCGCTCCGCGACGCGGACCGTGAGGTCCTCCGCGAAACGGTCGCCGAAATTCAGATAGGTGGTCCGGCCGCTCTTGCCCACCGATTTCACCCGTCCCGACAGGATCGCGAAGTCCGGCAGGCCGACGGCGGGTGCGGCCGCGGCGCGCGGACGCGCGGGATCCGACCACAGACCGATCCGCTCCCGCCGTGCCCCGGCCTCCGCCGCGGCGAGGGCGGTCGCGCAAGGGCTTTCGGCGCCGTCGAACAGCACGAGGCCGGCGGCGAGCAGGCGGGCCTGGAGATGGCCGTGGCCGTCGACCGAAACGGCGCCGACGATCCGGCCGCGGCGGTCGAGCCGCGCGGTGGCACCGTGGACGACGACGGCACGGCCGGCGAGGGCCGCGAGCGCCGCGGCAAGGGCCGTGCGGTCGGCGGGCCGGGCGTCGGCCGGCAGCAGAACGCCCTCGAGGGCGGCGCCGGTCGGGCCGGCGCCGGAGGTGGCCGCGAAGGGCAGCACCGGCCGGAAGGTGGCGGGGCGGAGGAGACCCGGGGTCGCGTCGGCCGCGTCCCCGGCCACCCGCGCCGCCGCGACGGTCTCGCCGCCACAGCGGGCGTCCACGGGTCCGGACACCTCCGCGGCTGCGGCGATCGCCGGGAGGATGGTCAAGGGCGCGACCACCGACGAGGCGAGGGCCGCCGCGGCCAGCCTGCCGCGGAGCCGCAGCCAAGCGCCGTGCCCCCTCGTCGATCGCATCGAATTATCCCGGCGGGTGCCCGCCCCGGTCCCTGTCCACCGCAGGGATAGCACGCCCGGGCGGCCTTTTGCACTGCGGCAGACACCGGCCGGCCGCATCCGCGCGCCGACGCGACATCGCTGCAACGGCGGGGCCGGCCACGGGGGTCGGGCGCGTCAGGCCGCGCCGAGTTCGCCGGCGAGGAAGTGGCGGACAGCCTCGGGCGGAACGTCGCGGGCGATGAAGGACCGGCCGACACCACGCGAGAGGATGAAGGTGAGCGCGCCGCGGGCGACCTTCTTGTCCTGGGCGATCAGGGTCATCAGGCCGTCGGCGTCGGGCAGGCCGCCGGGGACCTGATCGAGCCGGGTCGGCAGGCCGACGGTCTCGAAGTGACGGCGGACACGGACGGCGTCCTCGGGGCCCATCAGGTTCATGCGCACGGAGAAGTCGTGCGCCAGCACCATGCCGATGGCGATCGCCTCGCCGTGGACGAGCCGCGCGGAGGAATAGCCGGTCGCCGCCTCGAGGGCGTGACCGAAGGTGTGGCCGAGGTTGAGCAGCGCGCGGTCGCCGGTCTCGCGCTCGTCGCGGGCGACGATCGCGGCCTTGGATCGGCAGGACACCGCGATGGCGTGGCCGCGGGCGGGGCCGCCGGCGAAGACCTCGCGCCAGTTCGCCTCCAGGAAGGCGAAGAAGTCGGGATCGTCGATCAGGCCGTATTTGGCGACCTCGGCGTAGCCGGCGCGGAACTCGCGCTCGGACAGGGTGTCGAGCACGCCGGTGTCGGCGATGACGAGGTCGGGCTGGTGGAAGACGCCGACGAGGTTCTTGCCGTGGCGGACGTTGATGCCGGTCTTGCCGCCGACGGAGCTGTCGACCTGGGCGAGCAGCGAGGTCGGGATCTGGACGAAGCGCATGCCGCGGCGCACGACGCCGGCGACGAAGCCGGAGAGGTCGCCGACGACGCCGCCGCCGAGCGCCACCACCGCGTCGCCGCGCTCGTAGCGGCCGCCGATCATCTGATCGACGACGAGCTCGAACACCTCGAAGCTCTTAGAGGATTCGCCCGGCGGGATCACGATCGCGCTCGCCTCGACGCCGGCGGCGAGGAAGGCCTTCTCGAGCGCCGGCAGGTGGCGGTTGGCGAGGTTGACGTCGGTGACGATCGCCGCGCGCGCCTTCGGCAGCACGGCGCGGAACAGGCTGCCGGCGTCGGCGAGGAGGCCGTCGCCGATGACGATGTCGTAGGACCGCTCGCCGAGCGAGACGGGGACACGGACGGCGTCGGCGGTCATCGGGTGCCCTCGGCGGGTCGGTGTTGCGGCGCGAGCCCGGTTTCGAGCGCGGTGAAGACGTCCTCGACGACGGCCTCGTGCGGCACGTCGCGCGAGAGCACGGTGAGGTCGGCCCCGGCGTAGACCGGGTAGCGCTCGGCGACGAGGCGGCGCAGCGTGCCCTCGGGATCCTCGGTCTGGAGCAGCGGCCGGTTGGCGCGGCGCTTGACGCGCTCGAACAGCACGTCGGCGTCGGCCTTCAGCCAGACCGAGACGCCGGCGGCGCGGATGGCCTCGCGCGTCTCGGCGTTCATGAAGGCGCCGCCGCCGGTGGCGACGACCTGACGGCGCTCGCGCAGCAGCCGGGCGATGACGCGGCGCTCGCCGTCGCGGAAATAGGCCTCGCCGTGCTCGGCGAAGATCTCCGGGATGGTCTTGGCCGCGGCCTCCTCGATGGCGTGGTCGGCATCGACGAAGGGCAGGCCGAGGCGGGCGGCGAGGCGCTTGCCGACCGATGTCTTGCCGGCGCCCATCATGCCGACCAGCACGATGGAACGCTCGCCCAGGCGGGCGAGCAGCCCGCGGACACGGTCGGCGTCGGCGGCCGTCGGGTGCGACGCCGTCTCGGCGTCCGTCGTGGCTTCGCTCATGAATTTCTCTTGGGACCGGCCCGGCCGTCCTGTCAAGCGCGGCCCGGTCCGCCGACGCGCCCTCCCCCGGGCTTTCGCTCTCCTTAACCGTCTTCGCCGAGGATGGCGGCCATGCCGACGCTCAGCCGCTTCGCCCGCACCGTCGTGATCGCCGTCGCCCTGGTGGTCGGCGCCATGATGGCGCTGGCGAACCTGGTCGCGCCGAGGACGCGCACCATCACAGAGCCGATCGATTCCCGGATCATCCGCGACGCCGGCAAGCCGGCGCCGTCGGACCGGTGACAGCCACGGAGGCGCCGATGGCTGCCCATCTCACCGAGGCCTTCCTGGAGGCGCTCGCCGTCGAACGCGGGGCGGCGGCCAACACGCTCGCCGCCTACGGCCGCGACCTCGCCGAATACGCCGCCTTCCTGAAGGCGCGCGGACGCTCGGTGGCGGATGCCGGCCGCGCCGACGTCACTGCCTTCGTGGCGGACCTTTCCGCCCGCGGCCTCGCCCGTACCACCCAGGCGCGGCGGCTGTCGGCGGTGCGCCAGCTGCACAAGTTCCTGTTCGCCGAGGGGCGCCGGTCCGACGACCCGACCACCACCGTCGACCGGCCGAAGCCGGCGCGGCCGCTGCCGAAGGTGCTGTCGATGGACGAGGTCGGGCGGATGCTCGACACCGCCGCCCTCCTCGCCGCCGCCGACACCGAGAAGCCGCGCGACAAGCTGCGCACGCTGCGCTTCTCGGCGATGATGGAGGTGCTCTACGCCTCGGGCCTGCGCGTGTCCGAGCTCGTCGGCCTGCCCGCGGCGGCGGTGCGCGCCGACACCCGCGCGATGACGGTGCGCGGCAAGGGCGGCAAGGAACGGCTGGTGCCGCTCGGCGCCCGCGGCCGCGAGGCGGTGCTCGCCTATCGCGCGGCGCTGAAGGCGGCCGGCGGGGCGGGCGGGCGCCACCTGTTCCCGGCCGAGAGCGAGAGCGGCCACGTCACCCGGCAGGCCTTCGCGCGCGAACTGAAGGCCTTCGCCGCCGGGCTCGGCATCGCGCCGGCCAAGGTGTCGCCGCACGTCGTCCGCCACGCCTTCGCCAGCCACCTGCTCTCCAACGGCGCCGATCTCAGGGTGGTGCAGGAGCTGCTCGGCCACGCCGACATCGCGACGACGCAGATCTACACCCACGTGCTCGAGCACCGGCTCGCCGCCCTCGTCGCCGACCACCACCCGTTGTCGGGCGGCTGAGCCCCGCCTTGGATTCGCCGCGATCGCCGTTGACAGGAGCGAGCGTCGCGGCCAGTGTGCGCCGCCGTCGCTTCGCCCATCGCGAGCCGCCCGCCCCACGACGCCGGGGGCCCGACGAGAGAACCGGATGCGCAGCTACCTCGAATTCGAAAAGCCGGTGGCGGACCTCGACGGCAAGGTCCAGGAGTTGAAGGCGCTCGGCCAGTCCGGCGACGCCGTGGCGATCGGCGACGACATCGCCAAGCTCGAGGCCAAGGCCGCCCAGGCGCTGGCCGACCTCTACGCCAAGCTGACGCCCTGGCAGAAGACCCTGGTCGCCCGCCATCCCGACCGGCCGCACGCCGCCGACTACATCGGCAGCCTGATCGATGACTGGACCCCGCTCGCCGGCGACCGCACCTTCGGCGAGGACGAGGCGATCCTGGCGGGCCTCGGCCGCTTCCGCGGCCGCCCGGTCGCGGTGCTCGGCCAGGAAAAGGGTCACGACACCCAGACCCGCATCAAGCACAATTTCGGCATGGCCCGGCCCGAGGGCTACCGCAAGGCGGTCCGCGTCATGGACCTCGCCGAGCGCTTCCGCCTGCCGGTGATCGCCTTCGTCGACACCGCCGGCGCCTATCCGGGCATCGGCGCCGAGGAGCGCGGCCAGGCCGAGGCGATCGCGCGCTCGACCCAGGCGTGCCTGCGCCTCGGCCAGCCCAACGTCGCGCTGGTGATCGGCGAGGGCGGCTCGGGCGGCGCGATCGCGATCGCCACCGCCAACCGGGCCTACATGCTCGAGCACGCCATCTACAGCGTGATCTCGCCCGAGGGCGCGGCCTCGATCCTGTGGAAGGACAGCGCCCGTGCCCAGGACGCCGCCACCGGCATGAAGATCACCGCGCAGGACCTGCAGCGGCTCGGCATCGTCGACGGCGTCGTCAAGGAGCCGGTCGGCGGCGCCCACCGCGACCCCGCCGCCGTGATGAAGGCGGCCGGCGACACCATCGAGGCCGGCCTCGCCGAGTTCGACCCGCTGACCCCGGCCGAGGTGCGCAAGGCCCGGCGCGACAAGTTCCTGGCGATCGGGCGCGACCTGAAGCTCTGACGCTCCCGTCGTGGTAACCTTTCGGTAACCGTATCCCCCGAGGATGCGGGTCGGATGCCGGCCCGGGGCCGGCGGTGGTCCAGGGCGCGGGGGGGCGTCCCACATCGACGGCGAACCGACGCATGCGCGCTCTCCTCGGCAAGATCCTCTCGGGCAAGCCCTTCTCCGGCAAGGCCGCCATCGGCCGGCTGCCACGCCTCGTCGGCGCGCTGGTCGTCGCCGCGACGCTGGCGGGCTGTCAGGCCGACGAACTCGGCTACGGCCCCAAGGCCTCCCGTCCGCTCGGGCCGAAGATGAACGAGGCGATGAGCCGGCTCGGCATCGCGTCCGACGCGCCGGTGCTGATGCGGATCTTCAAGGAGGAGAGCAAGTTCGAGGTCTGGCGCAAGGACCGGACCGGACGCTACGCCCTGCTCGCCACCTATGACATCTGCAAGTGGTCGGGCCGGCTCGGGCCGAAGATCAAGGAGGGCGACCGTCAGGCGCCGGAGGGCTACTACACCATCACCCCCGGCCTGATGAACCCGAACTCGGCCTATCACCTCTCCTTCAACACCGGATTCCCCAACGCCTACGACCGCGCCAACGGGCGCACCGGCTCGGCGCTGATGGTGCACGGCGCCTGTTCGTCGCGCGGCTGCTACGCCATGACCGACGCGCAGATCCAGGAGATCTACACCCTGGCGCGGGACGCCTTCCGCGGCGGCCAGAAGGCGTTCCAGCTGCAGGCCTATCCCTTCCGCATGACCGCCGAGAACATGGCGCGGCACTGGGACGACCCCAACATGCCGTTCTGGCGCATGCTCAAGGAGGGCTACGATACCTTCGAGCTGACGCGCCAGGAGCCGCGGGTCGACGTCTGCGGCCGCAAGTACGTCTTCAACGCCACCGCCAAGGCGGCGCTGAACCCGGCCGCGGCCTGCCCCGAACTGGTCAAGCCGCCGGAACTGGTGGCGGCGCTCACCGCCAAGGCCAAGGCCGACGACGACAAGGCGGTGGTGATGGCCGCCCGCTTCCGCACCGAGCGGGAGGCCGAGGAGCGCCGCCAGATCCTGATCGCCCAGAACGTCGAGGCCGAGCGCCGCCGCGCCGAGGAGGCGCGGATCGCCGCCCTGCAGCCGCGCGGCGACGGCGGCAAGCTGATCACCGCGCTGGTCGACACCGTGCGCAGCGCCGCCACCAGCGTCGGCAACGTCGCCGGCGTCGGCGGCGAGCCGACGGCCACCGGCACCCTGGTCGCGACCGCACCGGCGCCGACCGACGCCGGCGACCCCGTCACGACCGCCGCCGTCGACGCGGCGCCGCTGCCCCGGCGCGATCCGCGCCTGCCGGAGCCGGAGCCGGCGCTCGCCCTCGTGGCCGCGCCGCAGCCGCCGTCCTCCGGCGTCGGCGCGATGTTCGGCCGGCTGTTCTCCTTCGGATCGGACGAGGCGCCGCCGGCCGAGGCCGCGCCCGAGCCGGTCGTCGCCGCCGTCGCGCCCGCGGCGACGGCTCCCGTCGCGACAGCTCCCGTCGCGGCTGCCGCCACCGTAGCCACCGCCCGCCCGTCGGCCGCCCGGCCCGCGGCGGCACGCCCGAACCCGACCGTCGCGACGGCCCCGGTCGCGGCCGCGCCGCCCGCCGTCACGCCGGCCGCCGCGATCCCGCCGCTCGCCGCCCCGGCGCCGTCCGGTCCCGCCCTCGCGGCGTCGGCCCCCGCCGTCGGCGAACCGGCCTGCACCGCCGCCGCGCCCTGCCAGGCCCCGGTGACGGCCGCCGCCGCCGAGCCGACGCCGAGCGACAAGAGCCTGATGGACCGCATCGGCAACTGGTTCTGACCCGACCGTCCGTTCGTACGGAACCCGGCCCCGCGGCGCCCTCGACAGAAGGGGGGACCGCCGCCGCGGACCGCTCGCCCCGGTTGGCGAAGTCGTGATCCGGACGGCGTGACGCGGGCGCGCGACGGGTCTTCCGCGACCGGACTCCCCGGGTTAAGCTCACCCTCATGAGCACGCTGTCGATCGACGTCCGCAGGGCCAGGGTTGACGACGCAGCCGGGATCGCCGCGGTGCACGACGGCGCTTGGCGCCACGCCTACCGCGGCATCCTGCCCGGCATCGACCTCGAACGGATGGTCGAGCGCCGCGGCCCGACGTGGTGGCAGAAGGCGATCCGCCGGCACGTGCTGGTGCTCGTGCTCGAGGTCGACCGCCGGATCGTCGGCTACGCCACGCTGGGGCCGAGCCGGATGCGCACGCTGCCCTACAAGGGCGAGATCTACGAGATCTACCTCGTGCCGGAATACCAGGGCCTCGGCCTCGGCGGCCGGCTGTTCCAGGCCGCCCGGCGACTGCTCGGCGACCTCAAGTTCACCGGCGTCGCCGTCCGTGCCCTCGCCGCCAACGAGGGCGCCGTCGCCTTCTACAAACGCCGCGGCGGTCGGCCCGTGGTCGAGACCGGCGAACGCATCGGCGACACCGTGCTCCCCGTGGTCGTGTTCGGCTGGGACCAGGGCTGATACCGCACTCGCGACGTTCCGACCCGTGGACGGAGCTTTCGCGCGCGAGCAGCGCCCGGGACCTCTGGTCGCCACCGGATCCTTGGGCGATCGGCGGGCCGCCCGGCCGTTGCACCCGCTTCGACCCTTCCGCTCCTCCTCCATCGCGCGCCCGCTAGTCCTCCGCGGACGGATCAATGTCGCCGGCGCGGCGGGCGAGAAGGTCGTCCAGCGAAACCGCCGGTCGGGGCGGACCGGGCGGCGACGGTCGCGGCGGCAGGTGGCGGCGCAGATCGGCGAGGGCCGACCGGATCTCCGCGGGCACGTCTTCGTCGGGGGGGACCACGGGGTCGGCGAGCATGCGGCGCAGCAGCAGGACGGAGGCGGCCAGCACGAGCCGGTCGCCGGGCGCGACCGCGCCCGCGACGCCGCCGCTCGCCGCGGCGACGATCGCCTCGACCGCCTCCCCCGAGCGCAGGTCCGACCAGCGGACGTCGGCGGCCGGCCCGGGGCCGTCGGCCGGGGCGAGGCCGTGGACGAAGCGGTCGACTTCGTCGGGCCGGCCGGCGCGGCGCAGCCGCGCGGCGACGTCGGCGCGGAGCTCGGGAAAGCAGTTGAGCGCGTTGCGCAGATGGGCCACCCGGGCCGCCGACGCCGACGCCGGCTCGGCGAGGGCGGCCTCGACCACGTTCAAGACGACCGCGCGCACGCCGACGAGCCGATCGCGGCCGGGACGTTCGCGGCCCGGGCGGTCCGCCGGCGCGGTCACGATCCGTCCCCCGCTTGGGAGTCGACCACGATCCGCGGCACGACGGCGTCGCGGTACTCCGGCGAGGCCGTCATGACGTCGACGACGATGCGCTTGGCGTCGTCGGGCGCGGCGCGCTCGAACGCCCGCATGAACTGCGCGATGCCGCCCTCGTCGCCGGCCCGGCCGAGGATCTCGCGGTAGCAGGCCTCGACGAAGGCGCGGCCGTCGAGGCGTCGCAGTTCGGCGAGGTCGACGCCGGGCAGGGCCAGCGCCGCGAGCAGCCGGGGGTTCGCGTGGACGGCCTCGAAATACTCGTCCGAGGCGATCAGCTCGTCGACGGCCCGGGCGAGGTGAACGCCGGCGGCGAGCGCCCTGTCGATGCCGGCGACCTCGGCGTCGGTCGGCGCGCGCCCGAGCAGCCCGGCGAGGAGCTCGCGGCCGCGGCGCCGGCCGAGCACGGTCTCGGAGGCCCGCGCCACCGGCGGCGGACCGGCCGCCAGCGTGAACAGCGGCCGCTCGACGCCGTCGCGGTGCATCACGGCCTGCTCGACGGCGCCGACGACGATCTCGGCGACGTCCCGCGCCGTCCGGCCGCGGACGAAGGCCTCCGCGAGCGCGTCGGCCTCGGCGAGCCGTGGCTCGGACCCGAGGATCGCGAGCATCGCCTCGGCGAGGCCTTCGGGATCGCCGCGCTCGGCCCGCGCGACGACGGGGAGCACGTCCTCGGCCAAGTCGGCGCCGACGGCGAGGACCGGACGACGGGCGGCGAGGGTACGGCGGATGGCGGCGCCGGTCTCGGCCCGCGATCCGCCGCCGGGGACGACGACCAGATCGGACGCCGCGGCGAGGATGTGGACCTGCTCGACCGCCAGCGCCGCGTCGGCGGCGACGACCCGGTCGGCGAGGCCGTGGAGGGCGATCAGCTCGCGGCAGGTCGCATCGAGACAGCGGATGTCGGCAGCGGACCCCGCCGACGCGGCGAGGACGAGTTGCGCCCGCGGAAAGCGCCCGCGCGACAGGGCGAAGGCCTCGATCAGGTCGGGCGGCGGCGGGCCGACCGAGAGGACGATCGGTCCGTCGGCCGCGAGGCCGAGGACGTGGCGCAGCCCGTCGCGCGCGAGCACCGGGAGATCGGGGACGACGCGGGGCAGCAGCGTCACCCTGTCGTGGAGGCCGTGTTCGGCGAGACGGTTCAGGTCGGCGAGCGTGTGGACGAAGACGCCGTCGACGGCGGCGAGTTCGGCCGCGTGGTCGCGGAGGAAGGCTTCGCGCGCATCGGCGCCGTCCTCCGGCGCCTCGTCGAGGACGACGTGCACGACGATCCGGTGGACGCGCAAATGGGCGAGGCCGCGGACGAAGTCGTCGGCCGCGAAGGCGGCGGGGTCGTGGCCCACCAGCACGGCGTCGAAGCGCTCGTCGACCGCGCGGCGGCACAGCGACTCGAAATCGCCCGCCCGCGGCGACCACAGCCGACGGACGGTCCCGGGCGCGGCTTCGGCCGCGTCCCGGGCGCCCCAGTGCTCGACCTCGTAGGGCCCGGCGGGCAAGGCGCGGGCGATGGCCGCGACGTCGCCGGACGGGCCGTCGTCGTAGCGCGCGATCGCGGCGAGGCGGATCCGCTCCTTCGTCGGCCGTGGGGCCTCCAGCCGATCGACCAAGGCCGCGACGTGCTCGCAAGGCATTTCCCCCTCCCCTCGTTCTCTCTCCGGCTCCGCCGATCCCGGTGCACGCCCGGATGCGACCGCTCTCAGCACCCGCGCGAGGTCGAGCCGGTCGAAGGCGACCCGGTGCGATCCCGGTTCCGCGTCGGGATCGCCGGACGCGACGAAACGCGACCGCACGCGGATCACCCGCCCCCCGCGGCGAGGGTCGAACCGCGCGCCGATCGCGGGCGCGATCACCAGTCGTCCAGCCGCGACGGCGGCGGCGGCGACGGCCTCGACCACCGGTCCGGCGGTCGGCGGGACGACGGCGTCGGCGGCGCGGCAGAGCGCGGCGAGGCGCGCCGGCGTCGGCTCGGCGCCGTCGACGACGACGCGCGGCGCGTCCGGCTCGGCACGGATGCGGTCCACCACGGCCTGGACGCCGGTCGACGGGTCGGTGCCGGCCGCGACGACCAGGACCACATCGTCGGTGGCGGCGAAGGCGGAAACATAGGCCTTCAGCACCGCGTGGGTCTCCTCGTCGGGGTGTCCCGAGGCGACGAGCAGGAAGACGAAGGGCCCTTCGCCCCGCGCCCGCGGCGTCGCCGCGGGCGGCGCCGGTGCGGCGGAACCGTCGTCGATCACCGCGACGGGCACGCGGACGCCGCTGTCGCGGCAGACCTTGGCGCCGTGGCGCCCGGACACCAGGACGCCGTCGAGGCCAGCGTTGACCTGGCGCACCAGCCACGACGGCAGCCGGCTCCCGCCGCCGGCGAGCCGCTGCAGGCGGAGGTCGGCCAACTGGCCGCGTGCGGTCGGTGCCGCGGCGTCGCGGAAGCCGACGCTCGGTGCGGCGATCGAGAGCGGGGCGGCGGTGCCGGCGGCCGGGGCGGCGTCCGGTTCGTCGACGCGATCGGCCGCGTGGACGGGTGTCGCGTCGATCGCCTGCAGCGCCCGGGCGAAGGCGTCGTCGAAGCCGGCCGGAGTGCTAGCCGGTTCGGGGGGGCCCTCGACGAGGACCTGCCGGCGGCCGGACGGCGCGGGTGTCGGCACCAGGGCCGCCGAAAGGGACAGGCCGTAGCGGCGGTCGAGGAACGCGAGCAGCTTCGGCAGGCTTCGGTCGATCGACAGTTCGGCGGCGCGCGCCCGCTGGCGCCGGACGAGGCCGCGAAGGCCGGACCGCGTGCGGAAGACCTCCGCGATCGCGGCGGCGAGTTCCTCCGGGTCGGGGCTCTCCAGGAGACGGCCGGCGCCGCCGAGGGTCTCGGCCACGGCGGCGGCGCGCAGGGCGAAGACGGGGACGCCGAAGGCCATCGCCTCGACGAGGGGAACGCCGAAACCCTCGTGCCGGCTGTAGGAGACATAGGCGTCGGCGTCGCGGTAGAGGCCGTAGAGCTCCTCGTTCGGGACCGCGCCGACCACGGCGACACGGTCGCCGAGGCCGAGGCGGGCCGTGTCGTCGCGCAGCGCGCGCAGATGGTCGCGACCGTGGTCGGCGTGGCCGCACAGGGTCAGCCGTACGCGCCGGCCGACCGCGCGCTCGATCGCGGGCACCGCGCGGATCAGGTCGTGCTGCCCCTTGTTGCGGCAGATCCGGCCGACGAAGAGCACGTGGAAGACGTCGTCGCGGTGGCGGTAGGGCCGGGCGCGGTGGGGACGGTCGGGCAGGCCCTCGAAGTCGGCCAGCAGGCAGATCGGCTCGACGTCGGAAAAGCCGCGCTCGACGAGGGCGCGGGCGTTGAAGGCGCTGTCGCACACCGCACCGTCGACGACCCCGCGCAACCGCGCCAACTGGGTGTAGCCCTCGACGACGGATCTGCGGACGACCTCGTCGCCGGGGCCGAAGAAGGCCGGCTTGGTGATGTTGTGGTAGACGAGGATCTTGCGGCACTTTGCCGAGACGACCTCGTCGATCACGGGGTTGTCGGCGGAATGGTGGATCAGCAGGACGTCGTCGGGGCCGAGCGCGTCGGCGGAGAAGCGCTCGATCCGGCCCGCCAGGTCGCGGTGGACGTTCCAGGTGCCGACCGAGCCGGCCAGCCCGACGCGACCGAGCCGCTCGGCGAGCAGCAGCATGGCGTTGGTGATGGCGTCCAGCGGATGGTTTCCGGCGTGGTACTGGAAAAGCTTCGTCATCTCGACCTTCACCGCCGCCCCTGCGGCGTCCGGCGACCCGCGGCACCCCCCTGAGGCCCGGGCTTCCCTCCGTCATGCGCCCGGCGCGGGCGCCGATCACGCGCCGTCCGCTCCCGGCCGGCGGAACGACAGGCGGGAGCGCACCCGCGTCCGGCTCTCTGGCAGCGCGATCGAACCGTCCGGCATGTCGCGGCGGACGATGGCGCCGGCGCCGATCCGGCAGTCGTCGCCGATGGTGAGGCCGGCGTGGATGCGTGCGCCCATGGCGACCGTGCAGCGCGCGCCGATCCGGGTGTCGCTCGCCACGGTGGCGTGGGGCAGGATGGCCGTGAAGTCGCCGACCTCGACCCGCGCGCCGAGCACGTTGTGGGCGAACAGGTGGACGTGGCGCCCGAGCACGACGTCGGTCAGGACGGCGAAGGGGCCGACGTAGCAGCCCTCGCCGAGGGTCGCGTGGGACGACACGACCGCGGAGGTGTGCACGAAGCGCGGCCAGCGGCAGTTGCGCAGGGCGGGACGGGCGCGGATGGCGGCGGCGTGGTCGGGATCGGCGACCGTCAGGAAGGCGTCGACCGCGGCGCCGTCGACCGAGTCGATCGTGCCGACGTCGTGGCCGAGCACCATCCCGGCCGGACGGTCGTCGACGACGCCACGGATCGGCGCGCCCGCCGTCTCGAAGATGCAGATCAG
Source organism: Oharaeibacter diazotrophicus (assembly GCF_004362745.1). Classification (NCBI taxonomy): domain Bacteria; kingdom Pseudomonadati; phylum Pseudomonadota; class Alphaproteobacteria; order Hyphomicrobiales; family Pleomorphomonadaceae; genus Oharaeibacter; species Oharaeibacter diazotrophicus. The sequence continues at coordinate 164,412 of NZ_SNXY01000008.1, forward strand.
GTTGCGGGCGTTGCGGCCGCCGCCGATCAGCAGCACGCCCTCGGGGGCGGCGGGGTCGAGAACGGGGTGTCGGTACATGGGCAAAAAAGTCCCTTCGACGGTCTCGCGGCGCCCCGGCGGGGTGCCGCGCGTTCGCTCAGATCACCTCGAGGGCGAACAGCGCGGCGCCGAACAGGCGGCCGTCCCGGCTGGTCGGATCGAGTTCGGACAGCACCGCGGCCGCCGGGGCGTGCACCGTCAGCGTGACGAGCCCGCCGGCCGGATCGAGGCGCCGCACCAGCGGCACGGTCACCCGCCGCGCCTCGCCGGCGATCACGGTCGTCTCGACCGGCGGGCCGAAGTCGATCGACAGCGCGACCTGCTGACGGTCGACGAAGGGCAGGCCGGCGAGCGTGACCACCAGGGCCGTGGCGTCGGGATCGGGCACCCGCAGCACCACGGCCGTTCGCCGGGCGGTCCAGACGAAGGACCGGTCGTGGCGGCGGATGCCGGGCCAGCGCTCCAGGGCGGCGCCCGCCGAGCCGGTCGAGCATTCGACGCCGCGCCGGAGCGTGAGGATCGGCGGCACCGCCGGCACGTGCGGCGCCTGCTCCGCGGCGGCCTCGACGCGCGGCGCCGGGGCGGCGTGCGCGCCCGTGAGACGGTTGCGGGCGCGGATCCAGGTGTCGAGGGTCGAGTGCTGGTCCGCCTGCCAGCGCGCCGCGATCACCGCCGCCCGTTCCGGGGCGATGCCGCCCTGGTCGCGCAGCCAGGCGAGGTCGCGCAGGCGCTGGGCGCGCACCATAACGTGGATGGCGCCCATGTGCTCGAGCGAGACCGGATCGGCGCCGTGCGCACCGATCGCCCGGTGACTGTTGCGGGCGTGCTGGCGCCAACCGACCAGCGGCCGGGCGAGATAGCGCTGATGCCCGAGCATCGTCGCGCGGTAGCCGGTGAGGAGGTCGAGCCCGTAGGGGCAGAGATCCGGGTCGAGCGGCGGGAAGGCCTCGAGCACCGAGCGGTGGAAGGCGGAAGTGGCGCCGAGCCAGTAGGGCGCCTCCTGCATGTCGGCGAGCGCCACCGGGTCGTCGAGCACCGTGTCCGACAATCGGGTGTCGAGCAGGCCGATCGGGATGCCGCCCTCGGAGAGGAGCACCGCGTTGGAGGTGACGAGGCGCAGGTCCGGCTCGGCGGCGAAGCGGCCGAGGAGAACGTCGAGACGGCCCGGCAGCGCGATGTCGTCGCTATCGGCCTGGACGATCACCGGCGCGCGCGTCAGCGCCGTGACGGTCGCCAGCATGCCGTGGCCGAGCGCCTTGCCGTTGCGCATCACCGTCGCCGCGACATCGGGCCGGCCGCCGAGCCGGTCCATGACGGCGGCGAGGCTGCCGTCGTCGGAGCCGTCGTCGACCAGCACCAGTTCGACGTCCGGCCGCCACTGGGCGAACAGGCTGTCGAGCTCGGCGCCGATCCAACGGGCATGGTTGCGCAGGGGCACGAACACCGCCGCCGAGAAGGCGGCGCGCGGCGCGGCGGGCGGCGGTGGCGGCACCCAGGCGCGCCGCGGGGCCGGCTCGGCCCAACGGTCGATCGCGGCGGCGATCTCGTCCTCGCCGTAGAAGGCGCGGACGTGGGGGTGGTCGTAGATCGCCTGCAGGGCCGCCCGCGGCAGGCGGAAGCGGCGCTGCAGGGCGCGGTAGATCGCGGCCGTCGGCTTGGCGGTGCCGTCGTTGTCGTGCGGCAGCGCGACGTCGATGCCGGGGAAGAGTTCCGCCAGCCCGGCCTCGATCGCGGCCGGCGCGTTCTCGTGGCGGAACAGCAGCAGGCGCACGCCGTCGCGCTCGTGGATGGCGTAGCCGCGGCCGCGGTCGAAGCCCGCGGCGGCGAGATCGAAGCCGAAGGGCGTCTCGAGCTCCTCGCGGAACCAGTCGGCCGGCGCGCGGATCATCCGCTCGAGGAAGCCGCGGACGGGATCGTCGTCGGCGGTGTCGCGGAGCCAGAGATCGGCGATCCGGCCGCCGAGCATGTCGGCCGACGCCTCCGGCGAGGGGCCGAGGCAGTCGGCGAAGCCGGCTTCGAGGTTCTGCATCGCGACCGACAGGGAGCGGGTCACGGGATCGCGGACGCCGCTGACGACGGTCAGCGTCTCACCCGCCGCACGGGCGCGCTCGATCATCGCGCGGATCGGAGCGTTGTCGAAGGCGGCGCGCAGGCCGGACGTGTCCGCCGTGGTCGCCGCCGCGAAGCGCTCGAGCGGATCGACGATCCAGGATCCGAGGCCGTGGCTGAAGGCGAAGCGGCCGGGAAAGTTCGCCCCCAGGAGACGGCGCAGCGACGTCGTGCAGACCTTGCCGTAGGTGAGGACGAGAATCATGGCCAATCTTGCATGCGCCGGTTTAGCGCACCGGTGTATGCGCGGCGCAGACCAGAGTCCAGGTCGGCGAGGCACGGCCTGGCGTCGGCGAGAGGGGCTTCGCCCGTCGATGCCGCGGACGTTCGGCGCGCGCCGGTCCGCCGGGCCGCGGGCGCCTCATGCTGCATTGCACAATAGGCGACTTGCCGGTTTGCCGGGATCCGGCTACACACGCGCGACTTTCTGGCCCGCGCGGGCCCCTCACGGGAGAGCACCGGATGCGCATCGACGCCGTTCCCATCGGCAAGAACCCGCCGAACGACATCAACGTCATCATCGAGGTGCCGATCGGCGGCGAGCCCATCAAGTACGAGATGGACAAGGAAGCCGGCGCCATGTACGTCGACCGCTTCCTCTACACCTCGATGCGCTACCCGGGGAACTACGGCTTCGTGCCGCACACCCTGTCGGACGACGGCGACCCGATCGACGTGGTGGTGATCAACACCCGCGCGATCATCCCGGGCGCCATCATCAACTGCCGGCCGATCGGCGTCCTCAAGATGCAGGACGAGAGCGGCCACGACGAGAAGGTGATCGCTGTCCCCTCCTCGAAGCTGACCAAGCGCTACGACAAGGTGCAGAACCACACCGACCTGCCGGAGATCACCCTCCACCAGATCGAGCACTTCTTCGAGCATTACAAGGATCTCGAGCCCGGCAAGTGGGTCAAGATCATCGGCTGGGGCGACGCCGAGGAGTCGCGCTCGCTGATCGTCGCCGCGATCGAGGCCGCCAAGGCCGCCAAGAAGGACTGAGGTCCGGCGCGCACGCGTCCCGACGGTCGGGACGCGTGCGGTTCCGGTCACCCGACGGCGACCCGACCGGCCGCCGTCCCGACGCACCACATGCTCGCGCCGCGCGGTGCCGCCGGGCGTCGCGTCCATTGCGGGAGGCCGCATCATCCCGAGCCCGGCCGCCCCGACCCTCGCCTCGACCGGAAATGTCGCGAAGGCCCGCGACAGCGGCGCCGACATCGTCAGGGCGCTCGCCATCCTCGCGGTGGTGGCGATCCACGCCGGCCACGTGGTGCTCGACCCCGCGACCACGCTCGCCCTCGCGACCGCCTCGCGCTGGGCCGTTCCGGTCTTCGTCTTCTACGGCTGCCTCCATCTCGCCCGTGCGGTCGCCCGGCCCGGCGCCGACCCTTGGCGGCTCGCCGCCGATCGGTCGAAGCGCCTCGCCCTGCCCTTCTTCGCCTACAGCCTGCTCTACGCCGCCGTTCTCGGCGCGCCGGGCAGCTTCGACCTGCTCCACGTGGCGACGGGCCACCTTGGCGGCTATGCCTGGGCCGGGCAGTATTATTTCCTGGTGATGTTCCAGTTGGTGCCGCTGGTCGCGCTCGCGGCGTCGCGGCGCCCGCCGCCGGCGCTGCTCGTCGCCGTCGCCCTCTGCGGGGCGCTGCTCGTGGCCGCGGCCGGGCCGCTGCTGGCGATCTCCCCCGTCCTCGGCAAGATCTCCGATCGGCCGTTCCTCTGGTGGGCGACCTATGGCGCCCTCGGTCTCCTCCTCGCCGACGCCGGCCGCGCCGAGCGGTTCGCCGGGCGGATCCCCCGTCCGCTCGCCCTCGCGGGCTTCGCCGCGATCCCGTTCGCGCTCGCCACGGCCGATCTGCCGGCCGATCGCAGCCCCTACCTCAACCTGCCGGTGCTGACGGCGTCGGTGGCGGCGATCCTGCTCGCGGGCCCGGCCTTCCGCGGCCTGCGATGCCGGCCGCTCGAGTTCCTCGGCCGCAACACGCTGGTGGTGTTCTGCCTCAACCCGCTGGTGATCGTGGGGTTCGACCGCCTCGCCGCCGCCGCCGGCACGACGCCGCCGTCCGGATCGGCGGGCCTCGCCGCGGCCGCGGCGGTTGTGGCGGCGACGACGGCGGCGTGCCTCGCGGTCGGCGTCGTCCTGAAGCGGATCGGGCTCGGCGCGCTCGCCGCCTGACGTCGGCCGCCCGCGCTCAGGCCGTAGCGCGACGCTGGGCGACGGTGGTCATGGCGACGCCGGCGGCGATCACCACGGCGCCGGCGAGGGTGGCCGGGCCGTAGTGCTCGCCGAGGAAGGCGATGCCGCCGAGGAGGCCGACGGCGGCGCCGACGTAACCGATCTGGCTGAGATAGACCGGGCCGCCGGCGACCTGCAGGCGGAAGAAGCAGGCGAACATCGCCGCCGAGGCGGCGACCTGGGCGAGGGCGAGGCCGGGGACGTCGGCGATCCGGACGAGGCCGCCGGCGTCGCCGGCGAGAACCAGCGCGGCGAGCAGCATCGCGGCGGCGGCGAGGTGGCTGCCGGCGGCGAGTTCGGTCGGCGTCGCGCCCGGCGGCCAGCCGAGGCTGCGGTAGACGTTGCCGGAGGCGAGGAACAGCGGCATGGCGAGGCCGGCGGCGACCCAGAGCGGATCGGCCGGGCGGCCGACCTCGCCGCGGGTCGAGGCGACCACCACGGCGCCGACGAACCCGACCACGATGCCGGCGACGCCGAGCGCGGTCGGCCGGCGGACGCGGCAGAGGATCGCGATGCACAGCGTCGTCACCGGCGACAGCGTCAGCATGATGCCGGCGTAGCCCGCCCCGAGATGGGGGATGGCGAGGAACATCAGGGCGTTGGGGATGGCGTAGGACAGCGCCGCCGTCACCGTCGCGTAGACCGCGCGGGCGCGGTCGAGGCGCGGCGGGGTGCCGCGCGCCGCCAGGATCGCCGTCAACACCGCTGCCGTGCCTGCCGAGATCAGCAGCGCCCAGCCGAGCGGCGGCACGCCGGCGGCGATCCCGGCCTTGCCGAGCGGCGGGGCGAGGCCGAGCAGCGTGCCGGTGACGAGCAGGAGGACGAGCGGCGAATCGAAGCGGGGGGACATCGGACGAGGACCTGTGGCGGAGCCGGGCCGGAAAGTCGCAACCGGCGCGGCGCGCGAAAACCCGGCGGCGGTGTCCGGGAGGGAGTGGACGCGGATCCTCGGTCGGGTTTACCTTTGTGTCAAGATACTCGATGTCGAGACATATCGGAGGACCGGATGGATCGGGCGGACAGGGCGATCGCGCAGTGGCGGCGGGAGCGGCCGGACCTCGACGTCTCGCCGATGGCGGTGTTCGGGCGGCTCTCGGAGGCGGCCGCGCTGGCGCAGGAGCGGATCCGCGCGGTGTTCGCCCGCGCAGGCCTCGCCCCCGGCGAGTTCGACGTGCTGGCGACGCTGCGCCGCTCCGGCGCGCCGCACCGGCTGACGCCGACGGCGCTCTACGAGAGCACCATGGTGTCGTCGGGCGCGATGACCGCACGGCTCGACCGGTTGGAGCGCGCCGGCCTGATCGCGCGGCGACCCAACCCGGACGACCGCCGCGGCGTGCTGGTGGAGCTGACGGCGGCCGGATTCGCGCTCGTCGAGGAGGTCGTAGCGGTCCACGTCGCCAACGAGCACCGGATGCTCGCCGGGCTCGACGGCGCCGAGCGCGCGACATTGGCGACGCTCCTTAGCCGGCTCATCGCGTCGCTCGCGGCGACCGGGACGGTGGACGGGGGCATTCCGAAACGGGATGACGCAGACCGGATTAGCACTTAAGGCCACCGGAGGATGCGCCTAAGAAGGTCGCGAGGCCCCTCGCCGGGGACCCGAGGCCGACGGCCGGAGGCGCGACATGCAGATCGATCTCGACACACTCGAACAGGCCCGCATCGACGAGGCGGCGGCGCTGGCGACCGCGGCGGGCGGGCCGGAGCGCGGCGACTTCCTGCGCGTCTTCCTCGCCCGCGGCGCCGCCGAGGACGTGACGCGCTACACCGCCGCCGAACTCGCCGGCTTCGCCGCCGCGGCTATGGACGACCTCGGCGCCCGCGAGCCCGGCCGCCACCGTATCCGTATCCACGATCCCGACCTCGGCGGCGCAGGCACGGCGCACACCGGCGTCACGGTGGTCGAACTCCTCAACGACGACATGCCCTTCCTCGTCGACAGCACCATGCTGGCGCTGACCGAGGCGGGCATGGACGTGCGCCTCCTGGTCCACCCGATCCTGTCGGTGTACCGCGACGGCGACGGCCGCTTCACCGGCTTCGCCGAGCCCGGCGCACCCGGCGCGCTGCGCGAGAGCCTGATCCACGTCCATGTCGCCCGCCTGCCCGACGCCCGCGCCCGCGCCGACCTCGCCGCCCAGCTCGACGCCACGCTCACGGACGTGCGCGCCGCCGTCGCCGACTGGCCGGCGATGCGCGAGCGGCTCGACGGTGTGATCGCGGGCTACCGCACCAACCCGCCGGCGGCGCTCGACCGCGACGAGGTCGCCGAGGCGGTGGCGTTCCTGTCCTGGCTCGCCGACGACAATTTCACCTTCCTCGGCATGCGCGACTACGACGTCGACCTCGCCGGCGGCGAGGAGGACCGGATCGCGCTGAAGGCCGGCAGCGGCCTCGGCCTGCTCGCCGACCCGGAGGTGCGGGTGCTCCGGCGCGGCCGCGAACTCGTCCAGGTGACGCCGGAGATCCGCGACTTCATGCGCCGGCCCGAGGCGCTGATCGTCACCAAGGCCAACGTCAAGAGCCGGGTGCACCGGCGCGCCTACATGGACTACGTCGGCGTCAAGCACTACGCCGCCGACGGCACGCTGGTGGGCGAACTGCGCCTCGTCGGCCTGTTCACCGCGTCCGCCTACACCCGCTCGCCGCTGGCGATCCCGTATCTGCGCCGCAAGGCGCAGGCGGTGATGGACCGCGCCGGCTTCGACCCGGACAGCCATTCCGGCAAGGCCCTCCTCAACGTGCTGGAGAGCTATCCGCGCGACGAGATCTTCCAGATCGACGGCGAGACGCTCCACGACTTCGCCATCGCCATCCTGCAACTCGGCGAGCGGCCGCGGATCCGGGTGCTCGCCCGCCGCGACAAGTTCGACCGCTTCGTCTCGATCCTGTGCTTCGTGCCGCGCGACCGCTATTCGACCGAGGTGCGCATCGCCCTCGGCGAGCATTTCCGCACCGTGTTCCAGGGCCGCGTCTCCGCCTTCTACCCGGCCTTCCCCGAGGGCACGCTGACCCGGGTCCACTTCATCGTCGGCCGCGACGGCGGCGAGACGCCGAACCCGGCGCGCGCCGACCTCGAGGCCGCCGTCGCCACGATCGTGCGCACCTGGGCCGACGCCTTCCAGGACGCCGTGCGCGTCCGCTTCCTGCCCGACCGCGCCCGCGCCGTGGCCGAGCGCTTCGCCGGTGCCTTCTCGCCGGCCTACCGGGCCGTCTACGGCGCCGACGACGCCATCGCCGACATCGCCGAACTCGAGCGTCTGACGGGCGAGCGGCGGGTGTCGCTGGTGTTCCGCAAGCCGACCGGCGCGGCACCGACCGAGGTGGCGCTGAAGCTGTTCCACGCCGGCGGGCCGGTGCCGCTGTCGCTGCGGGTGCCGGTGCTGGAGGCCATGGGCTTCCGCGTCATCGAGGAGCGCTCGGTCGACATCGCCTTCGACGGCCGCGGCGTGGTGATGCACGACATGGCGCTGGAGCGCGCCGACGGCCGCGCCATCGACCTCGCCCGCCACGGCGAGCCGCTGCGCGCGCTCGCCATGGCGATCTGGTTCGGCGCCGCCGAGAGCGACCGGCTCGACGCCCTCGTCGTCTCCGCCGGCCTCGCCTGGCGCGAGATCGCGCTGATCCGGGCGCTGTCGCGCTACCTGCAGCAGGCGCGCATCCCCTACGAGCAGGGCTACGTCGCCGACGCGCTGAACCGTCAGCCGGCGATCGCCACCGCGCTGGTCGCGCTGTTCCGCGCCCGCTTCGACCCGGCGCTCGCCGGCGACCGCGCCGTCGCGGAGGCCCGGATCTCCGCCGAGATCGACACCGCGCTCGACGCGGTCGCAAGCCTCGACGACGACGCAATCCTTCGCCGGCTCAGGAACCTGATCCAGGCGGCCATGCGCACCAACTTCTACCAGCTCGGCGCCGACGGCCGACCGCGCGGCGAGATCTCGCTGAAGTTCGACCCGCATCGGGTCGACGGCCTGCCGGAGCCGCGGCCCTTCGCCGAGATCTGGGTCTACGCACCCGAGGTCGAGGGCGTGCACCTGCGCTTCGGCAAGGTGGCGCGCGGCGGCCTGCGCTGGTCGGACCGGCCGCAGGACTTCCGCACCGAGGTGCTCGGCCTCGTCAAGGCGCAGCAGGTCAAGAACGCGGTGATCGTACCGGTCGGCGCCAAGGGCGGTTTCTTCCCGAAGCGCCTGCCGGCGGGCGGCGGGCGCGAGGCGGTGTTCGCCGCCGGCACCGCGGCCTACCGCCGCTTCGTCTCGGCCCTGCTCGACCTCACCGACGACATCCACGGCGACCACGTGGTGGCGCCGGCCCTCACGGTGCGCCACGACGGCGACGATCCCTATCTGGTGGTCGCCGCCGACAAGGGCACCGCGACCTTCTCCGACACCGCCAACGCCATCGCCGACGCCCACGGCTTCTGGCTGTCCGACGCCTTCGCCTCCGGCGGCTCGGCCGGTTACGACCACAAGAAGATGGGCATCACCGCCCGCGGCGCCTGGGAGGCGGTGAAGCGGCACTTCCGCGAGATGGACCGCGACATCCAGACCAGCCCGTTCACCGTCGCCGGCGTCGGCGACATGTCGGGCGACGTCTTCGGCAACGGCATGCTGCTGTCGCCGGCGATCCGCCTCGTCGCCGCCTTCGACCACCGCGACATCTTCCTCGATCCCGATCCCGACCCCGCGACCTCCTTTGCCGAGCGCGCCCGGCTGTTCGCGCTGCCGCGCTCGTCCTGGGCCGACTACGACACCGGCCGGATCTCGGCCGGCGGTGGGGTGTTCTCGCGCAGCCTGAAGGCGATCCCGCTGTCGGCGGAGGTGCAGGCGCTGCTCGGCCTCGACAAGCCGCGCGCGACGCCGCAGGAGGTGATGGCGGCGATCCTGAAGGCGCCGGTCGACCTCCTGTGGTTCGGCGGCATCGGCACCTACGTCAAGGCGGCCGACGAGAGCGACGCCGAGGTCGGCGACCGTGCCAACGACGCCATCCGCGTCGTCGCCGGCGAACTCCGCGCCAAGGTGGTCGGCGAGGGCGCCAACCTCGGCATGACCCAGAAGGCGCGCATCGCCTACGGTCTCGCCGGCGGGCGCTGCAACTCCGACGCCGTCGACAACTCCGCCGGCGTCAACTCCTCCGACGTCGAGGTCAACTTCAAGATCGCGCTCGGCCGTGCCGTCCGCGACGGCCGCCTGACGCTGCCCGACCGCAACGCCCTCTTGGAGACGATGACGCCGGACGTCGCCCGGCTGGTGCTCGCCAACAACTACCGCCAGAGCCTCTGCGTCTCGCTCGCCGAGCGGCGCGGCGTCGCCGAACTCGGCCAGCTGCGCCGGCTGATGCACGTGCTGGAGGGCCGCGGCCGGCTCGACCGCGCCGTCGAGTTCCTGCCCGACGACGCCGCGCTCGCCCGCCGCGAGGCCGCCGGCAAACCGGCGACGCGCGCTGAGATCGGCGTGCTGATGGCCTACGCCAAGATCGTGCTCTACGATGACCTGCTCGCCGGCCACGTCCCCGACGAACCGTCGCAGGAGGACGAGCTGTTCGCCTATTTCCCGGCGGCGATGCGCGAGGGCTTCGCGGACGACATCCGCGGCCACCGGCTGCGGCGCGAGATCGTGGCGACCCGGCTCGCCAACGCCGTGGTCAACCGCGGCGGCCCGACCTTCGTCGTCCGCCTCGCCGACCAGACCGGCGCCGACACCGAAACGATCGTCCGCGCCTTCCTGATCGGCTTCGACGCCTTCGGCCTCGGCCATCTCGAGGCCGCGGTCGACGCCCTCGACACGCTGGTGCCGGGCACCGTTCAGCTCGACCTCTACACCCGGATCCAGGATGCCCTGACCGCGGCGGCGCTGTGGCTGCTCCGGGCGGGTCGCACCGCCGGCGATCCGGGCGCGGTGGCACGCCGGCTCTCCGAGGGCATCCGCCGCCACCGTGCCGTGGTCGCCGACCGACGCGGCGACGCCGTCGACCCCGCCGAGGCGGCCCTGATCGCCGCCGGCGTGCCGGAGGAGGTGGCGCGGCGGATCGCCATGCTCGACCACGACCTCGTCGCCCTCGACGTCGTCGCGGTCTCGGAGGCGTCCGGCGCCTCCGTGGAGCAGGCGGCGGCGGCGGCACGGGCGGTGTCCGAGGCCTTCGCGCTCGACCTCCTCGACGGCTTCGCCCGCCGGCTCGCCCCGCGCGACTATGTCGACGGCCTCGCGCTCGACCGCGGCCGGCGCATGCTCGCCGACGCGTTCCGGCGGATCGCCACCGCGGCCGCCGGCGGCGGCCTCGACGGCTGGCTCGCCGGCCGCGGCGTCGACGCCGAGCGGATCCGGGCGGGGATCGCCGACCTCGCCCGCGGCGAGCCGTCGGTGACGCGCTTCATCGTCGCCGCCGGTCTCGTCGCCGACGTCGCCGGCTGAGCGCGGTTTCGTGTAGCGTGGCGCTCCGAGGGGGGATTCGGAGGAGAGGCCATGGACGTGCTCGTGATCGGCGCCGGCGGGATGATCGGCCGCAAGCTGACCGACCGGCTGCTCGCCGCCGGCGAGATCGCCGGCCGGCCGATCGACCGGCTGACGCTCGCCGACGTCGCCGCACCGGCGGTGCCGGCCGGTGCGGGGCTCGCGGTCGAGAGCGTCGCCTGCGACCTCGCGGCGCCCGGCGAGGCGGAGCGGCTGGTGGAGCGGCGGCACGACCTGATCGTCCACCTCGCCGCCATCGTCTCCGGCGAGGCCGAGGCCGACTTCGAGCGCGGCTATGCCGTCAACCTCGACGGCACGCGGATGCTGCTCGAGGCGATCCGCGCCGCCGGCGGCGGCTGGCGTCCGCGCCTCGTCTACACCTCGTCGATCGCCGTGTTCGGCCCACCATTCCCCGGCGACGGCACGCTGCCGATCCCGGACGACTTCCACACCACGCCGCAGACCTCCTACGGCACCCAGAAGGCGATCGGCGAACTGCTGCTCGACGACTATTCGCGCCGCGGCTTCGTCGACGGCGTCGGCATCCGCCTGCCGACGATCTGCGTGCGCCCGGGCAAGCCGAACCGGGCGGCATCCGGCTTCTTCTCCGGCATCGTCCGCGAACCGCTCGCCGGGCTGGAGGCGGTGCTCCCCGTCGACGACGACGTTCGGCACTGGTTCGCCAGCCCGCGCGCGGCGGTCGGATTCCTGCTGCACGCCGCCGCGCTCGACACCGGCCTGCTCGGGGCGCGGCGCACGCTGACCATGCCCGGCGTCTCGGCGACGGTGGCCGAGGAGATCGCCGCCCTGGAGCGGATCGCCGGGCCGAAGGCGGTGGCGCTGATCCGGCGCGAGCCAGACCCGACGATCCGGCGGATCGTCTCGGTATGGCCTTCGGCTTTCGACGCGCGCCGCGCCCTCGACCTCGGCTTCACCGCCGACGCCGACTTCGACGCCATCGTCCGCGCCCACGTCGACGACGAACGCGGCGGCCGCCTGCCGTTCTGACCGCGCCCTCGGCGGGCTTGCCAGGGCGTCGTCGGTCCGCTCTTCTCCGGGTTTCGGTCCGGCGGACGGAGAGGGGCGGCATGGCGACGGGACGGGGCGACGGGACGGGGCGGCCGGAGACGCCGCCCCGGGGCATCCTCGGCTGGCTGCTGTTCGACTGCGCGACCCAGCCGTTCTTCACGCTGGTGACCACTTTCGTCTTCGCGCCCTATTTCGTCGCCGCGGTGGCGCCGGACCCGGTGTCGGGGCAGGCTTGGTGGGGCTACGCCACCGGCGCCGCCGGCCTCCTGATCGCGCTGACGGCGCCGCTCGCCGGCGCGGTCGCCGACGCTGCCGGCCCGCGCAAGCCCTTCGTGATCGGCTTCGGCCTGATGATGGCGCTGGCGGCCTCGGCGCTGTGGTGGACAGCGCCCGGGACGCCGCACGCGGTGGCGATCGCGCTCGTCGCCTTCGCGGTCGGCACCGTCGGCGTCGAATACGCCACCGTCTTCAACAACGCGATGATGCCGGACCTCGTGCCGCCGGAGCGGCTCGGCCGATTGTCGGGGCGCGGCTGGGCGATCGGCTACGTCGGCGGCCTCGTCTCGCTGGCGGCGACGCTGGCGCTGATGGCCGCCTCGCCCGAGACCGGGCGGACGCTGGCCGGGCTCGACCCGATCCTCGGCCTCGACCCCGCCACCCGCGCCGGCGACCGTGCCAGCGGGCCGTTCTCGGCGCTGTGGTTCTGCCTGTTCATCCTGCCCTTCGTGCTGTGGACGCCCGACCGGCCGCGCTCGGGCCGTCCTCTCGGCGCCGCGGTCCGCGGCGCCGCCGGCACGCTCCGGGGAACGCTGGCCGAACTCGGCCACCACCCGGCTGCGGCGCGCTTCCTGATCGCCAACATGATCTACACCGACGGCCTGATCGCGCTGTTCGCCTTCGGCGGCGTCTACGCCGCCGGCGCCTTCGGCTGGACCACGGTGGAGATCGGCGTGTTCGGCATCCTCCTGACCGTCACCGGCACGATCGGCGCCCTCGCCGGCGGCCGGCTCGACGACCGGCTCGGGCCGAAGGCGGTGGTGACGGGGTCGCTGGCGCTGTTGACGCTCGCCGCGCTCGGCATCCTCGGCACCACCCGCGACACGGTGCTGTTCGTGCTACCGGCGGCCGGGCCGGTGCCGGGCGACGGGCTGTGGGCGAGCCTGCCGGAAAAGGTCTACGTGGCGCTCGGCTGCCTGATCGGGCTCGCCGCCGGGCCGGTGCAGGCGGCCTCGCGCACGCTGCTCTGCCGGCTCGCGCCACCCGACCGCACGGCGCAGTTCTTCGGCCTGTTCGCCCTCACCGGCAAGATCACCAGCTTCATGGGGCCGATCATGGTCGGCCTCGCCACCGACCTCTCGGGCAGCCAGCGGCTCGGCGTCGCGCCGCTGGTCGCCTTCTTCGTGGTGGGGGCGGTGCTGCTCGCCGGCGTGCGGACGCCGCGGTGACGCTGGGCAAACGTATCGAGCGCGCAGGGCGCCGACCTCCGGTCGGAGCGTTGCGCGCGAGAAGCGCCCGACCGGGCGCCGGCCGGATGGCCGATACCTCGCGACGGCCCGACGAGTCGGGTCGTCGCGAGACCGACGTCAGTGCCGGAAGTGGCGCATGCCGGTGAAGACCATGGCGAGGCCGGCGGCGTCGGCGGCGGCGATCACCTCGTCGTCGCGCATCGAACCGCCCGGCTGGATGACCGCGGTCGCGCCGGCGGCGACCGCGGCCTCGAGGCCGTCGGCGAAGGGGAAGAAGGCGTCGGAGGCGACCACCGCGCCGCGGGTCGCCGGCTCGGCCGAGCCGGCGGCCGCGGCGGCGTCCTCGGCCTTGCGGGCGGCGATGCGCGAGGAGTCGACCCGGCTCATCTGGCCGGCGCCGATGCCGACGGTGGCGCCGCCGCGGACGTAGACGATGGCGTTCGACTTGACGTGCTTGGCGACGCGGAAGGCGAAGATCATGTCGGCGAGTTCGGCCTCGGTCGGCCGGCGCTTCGTCACCACCCGGAGGTCGTTGACGTCGACGCGGCCGTTGTCGCGCGACTGCACCAGGAGGCCGCCGGAAACGGTGCGGACCGACAGGCCCTCGGCGGTCGGGTCGGGCAGGCCGCCGGCGAGCAGCAGGCGGAGGTTCTTCTTGGCGGCGACGATGGCGATCGCCTCGTCGCTGGCGTCCGGGGCGATGATCACTTCGGTGAAGATCTCGACGATCTTCGCGGCGGCGTCGGCCTCGAGCCGGCCGTTGAGGGCGACGATGCCGCCGAAGGCCGAGACGGGGTCGCAGGCGAGCGCCTTCTCGTAGGCCTCCGCCAGCGTCGCGCCGGTGGCGACGCCGCAGGGGTTGGCGTGCTTGACGATCACCACCGCCGGCGCCTCCGCCGGGTCGAACTCGGCGACGAGTTCGTAGGCGGCGTCGGTGTCGTTGATGTTGTTGTAGGAGAGCTGCTTGCCCTGCAGCTGGCGCGCGGTGGCGACGCCCGGCCGGGTCTCGCCGGTGCGGTAGAAGCGCGCCCACTGGTGCGGGTTCTCGCCGTAGCGCATCGCCTCGGCGAGGCGGCCGCCGACGGCGAAGAAGTCGCCGGTCTCGCCGCCGAGGAAGCGGGCGAACCAGGTCGAGATCGCGGCGTCGTAGGCGGCGGTGCGGGCGAAGGCCTTGAAGGCGAGGCGGCGGCGCGTCTCGAAGGAGACGCCGCCCTCGTCGAGTTCGGCGAGGACGCGGCCGTAGTCGGCCGGCTCGACCACGACGGTCAGGTAGGCGTGGTTCTTGGCGGCGGCGCGGATCATCGCGGGGCCGCCGATGTCGATGTTCTCGATGGTCTCGTCGACGCCGGCGCCGCGGGCGACCGTGGCCTCGAACGGGTAGAGGTTGACCACCAGGATGTCGATGCCCTCGATGCCGTGCTCGGCCATGGCGGCGGCGTGGGCCGGCTCGTGACGGACGGCGAGCAGGCCGCCGTGGACCTTCGGGTGCAGCGTCTTGACCCGGCCGTCCATGATCTCCGGGAAGCCGGTGACGTCGGCGACCTCGGTGACCGGCACGCCGGCCTCGGCCAGCATCGCCTTGGAGCCGCCGGTGGTCAGCACCGTGACGCCGCGCTCGACAAGGGCGCGGGCGAAGTCGACCAGCCCCGTCTTGTCCGACACCGAGAGGAGCGCCCGCTTCGGCAGGATGCGGTTGGGATGCGCGGTCATGGAAGGTCTCCGCCAGGGGATCGTGCTCGGCGCGGCCGATAGCACGAAAGGCCCGCCCGCGGAACCCGCGCGGAGGACGAGCGGACCACCGCAAATCGGAGGGGTCGGGTGCCTGCTCAGTCGAACAGGTCGGCGCCGCCGACGACGCGGCCGCGGGCGGGGCGGCCGCGCTGGCCGAGGGCGGTGCGGGTCAGCGTCCAGTTGACCTCGGGGGTGAGACCGACGCGGCCGGCGACGACGATCTGCACCGCGCGGCGGCGGCCGAGCACGTCGGAGAGGTAGATGCTCTCGGCGAGTTCGGGTTCGATCATCGGCGAGGAGAACACCCAGGCCTCGCCGTCGGGGGCGACCAGCAGCACCTCGCCGCCGGAGGTGCGGGTGGCGCGGATCGCCGGGTGGAGGTGGAAGCGGACGGCGAAGCGGTCCGGCCCGCCGCGGCGGGCGCCGGAGAGGCGGTCGACGCCGAGCAACTGGTCGCCGTCGGCGGAGAGCAGGACGCTGCGCTCGTGGACGATGCCGAAGGGCCGGACGTAGCCGTCGTGGCGGGCGGTGACGAGGATGCCGTCGGCGCGGTCCTCGCGCTCGACCGGGACGGCGCTCGGGCCGGCCACCACCAGCGCCCCGAAGCGGCGGCGCAGCGCCGACGATCCGAGGAAGCGCGCCGACGAGGCGTCGGCGACGGTGACGGTGGAATGGGCCGGCGTCGAGCGCGCGGCGGCGTGCCAGCGCTCGTCGGCGCTGGCGCCGCAGTTGACGACGAAGCGGTGCTGACCGGACGACAGCTCGAAGGACAGGAAGCCGGCGTGGGCGTTGCGGCTCAGCGGCAGCGGCGGCGCGGTGCCGGTGTCCATCAGCACCACGGCGCCGCCGGCCTCGAGGCGCTGATAGCCCGACCAGGAGGCGTTCTGCACCGGCCGGCCGCGGGTGTCGTCGTAGGCGAGCACGGTGGCGAGCAGGTCGGCCGAGGTCGAGCCCATGCCGTTGAAGTGGCCGAAGGCGCCGTCGGTGTGCCGGAAGAAGCGCAGCATCGGCATCATGCGGTCGATGGCGGTCAGCAGCGGCGCGGTCGGGCTGAGGCCACGGGCGGTGTAGGCCTGCCGCAGCGGCAGGAGGTCGGCGAGGAGGTCGAGCACGACGCCGGGGTTGCGGCCGACGTGGCCGCCGTCGGCGAGGACCTGGCGCAGCAGTTCCTGGTCGAGCCGGTGGGTCGCCTGGCGAACGAGGCGCTGCTGACCCTCCATCGACAGCGCCGCCTCGGCGACGGCGATGGCCGAGAGCAGGCGCGGATAGCCGTCGGGCGCACCGAGGAAGCCGACGCGCAGGCGCCGGACCTGCCGCACCAGCGAGCGCAGGAAGCGCCGGTAGAAGCCGCGGTCGGCGTCCTCGAGGATCAGCGGCGACTGGGTGATCCAGGCGAGCACGCGGCGGGCCAGCACCTCGGCCTCGAAGGCGGGGCGCGGCGCGCGGGTCTCCTGGGCGATCCAGTCGGCGACGAGGGCGCGGGCGTTCTGGCGGGTCAGGGCGCCGTCGGCGGCGCGCAGGTGGCGCAGCCAGCCGAAGCCGTGCAGGTCGCGCGTCCACGCCTCGGACGGCGCCTCGACCTCGAAGGGCGAGCGCCCGCCGGTCTGCACCGACTTGCCGGCGAAGGCGAACAGGCCGGCGTAGATGTCGGCGGCCTGGGTGGGATCGGCAGTGCGGATGTCCTGGGGGGCGATGACGAGGCGCTCGGGCGTCGGCCCCGGCCAGCGCCAGCGGGCGAACGGGCCGGCCTCGAGCGCGACGACGGCACGGCGGAGCGACACCCCTGCCGCATGCGACAGGAGCCGGGCGGTGCCGCTGACCGACTCCCACGCCATCCCTCGGCCCCTTCGCGCCCTACCTCGATCCACCCCTTCGCGACCCTGGTCGCGCCGCCGCCTCGAGCGGGCGCGAATCACCCGCGGCGGGATGTGCGTCTGCCACGCTCGACGATTGAAGGCGACCCGTGGTTACCAGAGTGTTTCCGGAACGCGGAAAAAGCGATTCCGGCGAGGGGGCGTCCCGGAGGGTTCAGCCGATGCTGAAGCCGTCGAGCGCCAGGGTGTTGAGCAGCGCGCCGGGGGTGGCGAGGGAATCGAGCACGGTGAAATGATTGGCGGAGGGCACCGAGATCAGCCGCGGCGTCCGTCCGCTCCAGGCGGCGGCGAGGGCGGCGGACTGGCGGTGGAACTCGGCGCTCTCGTCGCCGCCGACGGCGAGCGCCAAGGCGGCACGGACCCGCGGCGCACGGTCGACGAGGCTCCAGTCGCGCGCGCTCGCCGCATCGAGCCGCAACGCCGCGTTCATCGAGGTGCGGATCAGCGGCTCGAGCTCGAACAGGCCGGAGATCGGCAGCACGAGGCGGATCGGGTCGGCGGGCAGGCCGACGGCCGTCCAGTCGACGGTCATCAGGTCCGCGGCGAGATAGCCGCCGGCGGAATGGCCGGAGACCACCACGGCGGCGCGTTCGGCGGCGTCGAGGACGTCCGCGTAGAGGACGGCGAAGGCGCGGCGCACGCTCTCGGCGATGGCGGCGATCGTCACCTCCGGGCAGAGCGGATAGTTGACCAGCGCCACCGAGACGCCCTGGTCGAGGAAGCCGTCGAGCAGGAACGCGGTCTCGGCCTTGGTGAAGGCGCGCCAGTAGCCGCCGTGGACGAAGACCAGCACGCCGCGGGCGTGCTCGGCGCGGTGGAAGTCGAAGATCTCGCGCGGATGCGGGCCGTAGGCGACGTCGGCGGCGGTCGGCCGCCGGCGGGCCGTCACGGCGGCCGAGCGCACCGGCCAAGCCGCGAGCAGGGCGGCCGTTTCGGCAACCGTGACCCGCGGATTGTACTCGCGCTCGTACCAGTCGTCGTCCCTGTCCGCGCTCGCCATGCCGTCCTCCGTCGGGCCCGGATCGTGCCGGCGGCTTACGCCAACGGCAAGTGGCAAAAGCGACCTATCTCAGATCTTCTTGCGCAAACGTGCAGCAAAGAAGCCGTCCAGGCCGGCGAGGCGGGGATCGGCATTCGGCAGGTGCGACGGCAGAGTGCGGACGTCGCCCTCCTCGGTGACGATCTCGGCGAGGCCGAACACCTCGTCCGCCGTCACCGGGACGCGCTCGACCGGGGCGTCGATCAGCATCAGCCGGCGGATCTGGTCGGGGCCCTCCTCCGGCTCCAGCGAGCACACCGAATAGACGATCAGCCCGCCCGGGCGGAGCAGCCGGATCGCCTGGTCGAGGAGGCGGCGCTGCAGCGCGGCGAGCTTGGCGACGTCCTCCGGGCCCTTGGAGAGGGCGCCGTCGGGATGGCGGCGCAGCGTGCCGGTGGCGGTGCAGGGCGCGTCGAGCAGGATCATGTCGAACGGCCCGCGCAGCCACTCGGCGACGTCGGCGACCTCGACCGAGGCCTTCAGATCGAGCCGGAACAGGTTGCGCTGCAGCCGGCCGAGCCGGTGCTCGGACTGGTCGACGGCGGTGACGTCGGCGCCGCGGTGGGCGAGCATGGCGGTCTTGCCGCCGGGGGCGGCGCAGAGGTCGGCGACCTTGCGGCCGGCGACGTCGCCGAGCAGGTGCACCGGGATGGTCGCCGCGGCGTCCTGGACCCACCACGCGCCCTCGTCGTAGCCCTCGATCTTGTCGATCGAACCGGAGGAGACGAGACGCACGCTGCCGGTGGGCAGCACGATGCCGCCGAGGCGGGCGGCCCAGCCCTCGGGGTCGGACTTGACGGTGAGGTCGAGGCTCGGCTCGACGAGGTGCGAGGCGGCGATGGCGCGCGCGGTCTCGGCGCCGTAGGCGGCGGTCCAGCGCTCCAAGAGCCACGCCGGGGTGTCGAGGGCGACGGCGTCCTGCGCACGCAGGATGTCGCCCTTCTCCGCGCCGATGCGGCGCAGGACGGCGTTGACGAGGCCCTTGTAGGGCGCCGCGTCGGGATCGGCGCCGGCGAGGTCGACCGCGATCGCCACGGCGGCGTGGTCGGCGACGTCCATGAACAGGATCTGCGCGGCGGCGACCTCGAGGATCGCCTTCAGCGTCAGGGCCTTGTCGGGCAGCGGACGCTGCAGGTAGCGCCCGATCGCGTCCTCGATCTGGCCGTGGCGGCGCAGCGCCACGCCGACGACGGCACGCACCAGGGCGCGGTCGCGGGCGTCGAGCGTCTGGTAGCGGCGGGCGAGGAAGCCCTCGTCGAGCAACTGGTCGAGCAGACGGCCCTTGCGGACGCCGACGACGAGGTCGACCGCGAGCTTGCGGGCCTCGAGGCCGAGCGTGCGGCCTTGCGGCGGCCGCCCGCGCGGCGGGCCGCGGCGGTCGTCGCGCGGCGGACCACGGCGATCGTCGCCACGGCCCTGCGGACCACGGCCACCTTCGGGACGCGGGCCGCGGCCGCCTTCGGGGCGGGGGCCGCGTGGACCCTGGCCGGCCTCGGCACGCGGGCCGCGGGCCGGACCCTGGCCCTCGCCGCGCGGCGGACCGCGGCGGTCGTCGCCGGCGGGGCGGTACGGACGGGGGGCGCCGGCCTCGTCGCGGCGGCGCGGACCGCCGTCGGCACCGGCGGGACGCTCGGCGCGCGGCGGACGGTCTGGACGATCCGCGCGCGGTGGACGGTCGAAAGACTCGGACCGCGGGCCGCGCGGCCCGGCGAAGCCGGCGCCGGCCTCGGCCGGACGGTCGCGCCGGGGCGGTCGCGGCCCGTCTCCCGCGGCGCCGGGCGAACGGCCGCCGTCGAGACCGGGCCCGCGCGGGCCCACACCACGGCCGCCGCGATCACCGCCGGGTCCGCCCTTCGGACCGCCGCCGTGACCGCCACGCGGTCCGCGGCCGCCGAATTCGCCGCCGGGCCGGCGGCCCTTGCCGCCGGCACCACCACCCCCGGGACGATCGCCCCCGGGTCCGTTCCCACCGCTCGGAGGCGTCATCCCCAAGGCCCACGTCTGCCGCCACGGCCGGGCGCCGAACCGCCGTCCTCCCGCCCGCCCCACGGCCCGCGCGGCGCGGCGCCGGGGGCGCCGCCGCCGTAGGCGGGGCCGGCCGAAAGCCCCGCGGACCGCGCGTAGTCCATCAGCGCGCGGATGCGGTTCTCGGTGGCCGGGTGGGTGGAGAAGAGGTTGTCCATGCGCTCGCCGGAGAGCGGATTGATGATGAAGAGATGGGCCGTAGCAGGATTCGCCTCGGCCGTCATGTTGGGAATGTGCGCCGCGCCGCCGGCGATCTTGGAAAGCGCGGACGCGAGCGCGTCCGGACGGCCCGAGATCTCCGCGCCGAGCCGGTCGGCGGCGTATTCGCGGGTGCGCGAGATCGCCATCTGCACCAGCATGGCCGCGAAGGGCGCCACGATCACCGCGACGAGGACGCCGACGAAGCCGAGCGGATTGCGCTCGTCGCGGCTGCCGCCGAAGAACAGCCCGAAATTCGCCAGCATCGAGATTGCGCCAGCGATGGTGGCGGTGATCGTCATCGTCAGCGTGTCGCGATTCTTCACGTGGGCGAGTTCGTGCGCCATCACGCCCGCGACCTCGTCGGGGGTCAACATGTCGAGGAGGCCGGTGGTGGCGGCGACCGCGGCGTTCTCCGGATTGCGGCCGGTGGCGAAGGCGTTCGGCTGCGGGTTGTCGATCAGGTAGACCCGCGGCATCGGCAGGCCGGCGCGGGCGGCGAGCTCGCGGACGATGGCGTGGTAGCGCGGCGCCGTCGCGGCGTCGACCTCGACGGCGCCGTGCATCCGCAGCACCATCTTGTCGGCGTTCCAGTAGCTGAAGAGGTTCATCGCCGCGGCGACGAGGAAGGCGACCACCATGCCGCCCTGGCCACCGACCAGATAGCCGACACCCATGAACAGCGCGGTCATGGCGGCGAGGAGCAGGGCGGTGCGGAAGACGTTCATGGCGGTCCCGGTGGCGGCCGGGAACGGGCGGGCCGCACGCCCGCGGCGGAGATCCGCCGAACGACCTATATGATGGGAAGCCGGCGCCGGTGCATCAAGCGAAGAGGCGCCCGACCACCGTTCCCAGGGGAACCACGAGGCCATGACCGACACGCCCGACACCGCCACGACCGCCGACGCGACGCCCGCCGCGCCGCGCGAACTCTCGCCCGCCGCCCGCCGCGCCCTCGAGGAGGCCGAGGCGCGCCGTGCCGCCGCGGCCGCCGAGCCGGCACCGCGCGAGATCCGGGGCCGCGGCGGCCTCGAGCCGGTGCGCTACGGCGACTGGGAGATCAAGGGCCTCGCCGCCGACTTCTGACCGACTCCGCGTCTCGCCGGACCCGGAACGGAGCGTGCCATTCCGGGACGGCGCGGGCACGGCGAACGGCCGGGCGTGCGAGGCCGGGCGGGTCTTCGTAAACAAGGTCTCAAGAGACATGCCTAACGCGTGGTGAACAGGCTCCGCGGCATTCGACACGAATCCGACGTGTCAAGGGCTTGGCGGTTGCCGAACCGTTAACGCGGGCGGATGGGCGGGGTCGGCACGCATCCTGCGGTAGCTGCGGCGAACCGGCATCCCGACCGGTTCGTCGGAGGCCACCGATGTTCCCGCTCCGCGTCCACCCGTCCCGCCGCCCCGCCGATTTCCGCCGCGACGACCGCGGCACCCTGGCGGTCGTGTTCGCCTGCACGATGTCGGTGCTCGGCCTCGCGGTCGGCGGCGCGGTGGACTACGGCGTCGCGCTGAAGGTGCAGTCGCGGCTCGACGGCGCGGTCGACGCCGCCTCGCTGGCCGGTGCCAAGCTCTACGTCTCCGGCATCACCGACACCAAACGGATCGCCGACGAGGCGACGCGGAACTTCGAGGCGAACTACGCCGCCGAGGCGGCCCGCGGCTTCTCCGCGGCGACCCCGACGGTCGTGACCGACCCCGCCAAGGGCCGCGTCAGCGTCACCACCACCGCGACAGTGCCGACCGCCTTCCTGACCGTGTTCGGCTTCGACAGCATCACCGTGCGCTCGACCTCGTCGTCGCAGCTCGACGCCGACACCATCGAGCTCTCGATGATGCTCGACACCACCGGGTCGATGGACGAGTACACCACCGACGGCAAGGTCAAGATCGCCGCGCTGCGCACCGCCGCGACCGACCTCGTCGACAAGGTCTACGCCTCGGCGCCGTCGGGTTCGTCGCGGGTCAAGGTGGCGCTGGCGCCCTTCGCCGCCGGCGTCAACGCCGGCGCCTACGCCCGCACCGTCTCGGCGAACAAGAGCACCGCTTGCGTGATGGAGCGGGCCGACCTCACCACCGCCGACAGCGACGCCAGCGCCACCGCCGCCCGGCTGCGCGCGGCCACCACCTGCCCGACCACCGCCGTGGTGCCGCTGACGACCGACAGCGCCGCCGTGCGCGCGGCGATCAAGGGGCTGAAGACCGGCGGCACCACCGCCGGCCATCTCGGCGCGTCCTGGGCCTACTGGCTGCTCTCGCCGCGCTGGCGCGACGTGTTCGGCGCCGACCATACCGGCGCCGCCTTCGGAGCGCCGGAGACCCGCAAGATCGCGATCCTGATGACCGACGGCAAGTTCAACACCTTCCTCGGCAGCATGAGCGGCGTCAACGAGGCGCGCTCGGCCAACGCGGCGCTCGCCGTCTGCGACGCCATGAAGGCCGACGGCGTCACGGTCTACACCGTCGGCTTCGCCCTCGCCGGAGAACCGGCCGCCAAAGACACGCTGCGGGCCTGCGCCTCCGAGATCGCCGGCGCGCCGGCCTTCTACGACGCCGAGGACGCCGCGGCGCTGACCGCCGCCTATGCCGACATCACCCGCCGCATCCTGACGCTGCGGCTGTCGTCCTGAGGCCGAGCGAGGGCCCGACGCCCGCCGCCCGCAAGAAACCCGCGCGCCGCCGCGGTTTCGCCCGGATGACGCCACGCGGCGGCCCGAGGGCGGGGGCAGTCTCGCCCTCGTCCGGATCGGCCGCCGCGCCGGTTCTTCAGCCCCCCAGCCCCCCGGGGCGACGTGCCGGTCCGGATCGCCCCGCCCTCCGCGGTCTCCCCCGATTGCCGGGACCGCCGCGGCGGTGCTAGGCAGGGGGCCGCAGCCCCAGCCGAACCGGTTTCCGCCCCCATGACCAGCCCGAACCCCGCCGTCCGAGCCCCCGTGCGCGCCGCGGCGCTCGCCTTCGCGATCGGTCTCGCCACCATCCTCGGCGCCTGGGGCTTCCAGCTCATCGGCGGCTACGTGCCTTGCAAGCTCTGCCTCGAGGAGCGGATCCCCTACTACGTCGGCCTGCCGATCCTGCTGCTCGGGCTCGTCCTGGCGGCGCGGGCGCCGAAACCGGCGCGCGGGCTATATCTCCTCGCCGGCCTCGTCTTCCTCGCCGGCTTCGGCCTCGGCGCCTATCACGCCGGCGCCGAATGGGGCTTCTGGGCCGGCCCGAGCGACTGCGGCGGCGGCGCGGCGGTCACCACCAACGCCGCCGACCTCCTAAAGCAGATCCAGGGGACGCGGTTGGTCTCCTGCACCGAGGCGACGTGGCGGATGTTCGGCCTGTCCTTCGCCGGCTGGAACGCCGTCGCGTCGGCCGCGGTGGCGCTCCTGTCGCTGCGCGCCGCCACCGCCTCGCCCGCCGCCCCGCTCTGACCGACCTCTCTCCGACCGCTCAGCCGCGGAAGCCGCCGGAGGCGAGATAGGCCTCCTCCTCGGGCGTCGAGACGCGGCCGAGCACGGCGTTGCGATGCGGGAAACGGCCGAATCGCCTGATCGCGTCGAGGTGGACGAGGGCGTAGAAATAGGTCTCGCGGTCGCCGAGCGCCCGGAACAGATCGACCGACAGCGCCTGCGCGCCCATGTCCTCGGCATGCTCGAAGGGCAGGTAGAAGAACGCGCGCGCCACCGGCGGGAACACCCTCGGGAAACCGGCGTCGAGCGCGTGCCGGGCTGTCGCGAGCGCGATCGGATCGGTCGCGAAGGCGCGCGCGGTGCCGCGGAAGGCGTTGCGCGGCACCTGGTCGGTGAGGAGGATCAGCGCCAACGCGCCGTCCGGCGTGTCGGCCCAGGCGGAGAGTCGCCCGGCCGCGGCCTCCTCGTGGGCGCGGCCGAGTTCGGCGGCGACGCGGGCGTCGAAGGCCGGATCGGCCGAGAACCAGGCGGCGGGCCCGGCGTCCCACCAGAACGACAGTACCTCGGCGGCGGTCGGGATCATCGCGGTGTCCTCCCTGTTGGAAGGGACGCCTCCCCCTCCGGGAGCGGGTGGGCGATCCCGATCAGGGAAAACACTACCATGCTTTGCCGGACCTTGCGCCGGCCGCATGCCTGCCCCCGACGGTCCCGCCCGTCCGGACCGGTCGGGGACGCAGTTCAGAGCCTGACCGTACCGGCGACGATGCGGTCGTAGGTCGCTGGATCGAGCCGGACGTAGGTCCCGCTCGCCGGATCGAGATAGAACAGCTCGTCGGCGATTCGGTTGGGGTCGAAGCCCTCGGTCTTGAGGTCGACCTTCTTCAACTTGAAGGTGGTGGTGGTCTCGATCTCGCCCTGGCGGCGCAGGAACACCGGCTTGGCGTAGGCCGGCAGCCGCTCGTCGAGGTGGCGCGACAGGGCGGCGAGGTCGAGACCGTCGTCGGCCTCCAGTGCGGCCATGCCGGCGCGGCCGTCGCGATCGGGCACGGCGACGCCGTAGACGTTGGCGGTGTGGACGCCGGGGAAGACGCCGATCGCCTCGGCGACCTCGGAGGTCGCGACGTTCTCGCCCTTCCAGCGGAAGGTATCACCGATGCGGTCGACGAAGTAGTAGTAGCCGAGCCGGTCGCGGCGGACGAGGTCGCCGGTGCGGAACCAGCGGTCGCCCTCGGAGAAGGCGTTCTCCAGGATCTTGCGGCGGGTCGATTCGGCGTCGGCGTAGCCGTTGAAGCGCTGGCTCGGCTTCTTCGGGTCGTCGACGATCTCGGAGATCAACTCGCCGACCTCGTCGGGGCCGCAGGCGACGCAGCGGCCGTCGGGACCGCGGACGACCTCTTCGCGGGCGACGTCGAAACGCACGACCTTCAGCAGGAACTTGCGCTCGGCCCATTTCGGCACCCGGCCGATCGAGCCTGGCTTGCCGTCGAAGTTGAACAGGACGGCGTTGCCCTCCGTCGCCGCGTACCATTCCAGGATCTGCGGGATGGCGAAGCGCTCCTGGAACGCGGTCCAGATGTCCGGCCTCAGACCGTTGCCGCTGGCGAGGCGGACCCGGTGGGCGCGTTCCTTCGGATGCGGCGGGGTG
Source organism: Oharaeibacter diazotrophicus (assembly GCF_004362745.1). Lineage (NCBI taxonomy): Bacteria > Pseudomonadati > Pseudomonadota > Alphaproteobacteria > Hyphomicrobiales > Pleomorphomonadaceae > Oharaeibacter > Oharaeibacter diazotrophicus. Next base: position 189,644 of record NZ_SNXY01000008.1, read on the forward strand.
TTGAGCAGGTAGCGGCAGAGCTCGCCGATGTACTGGAACAGGGTGCAGTCGTAGCGCACCAGGTCGTCCCAGAACTCGCGGGCGGAGAATTTCTCGCGGATCACCACGGCTCCGCCGACGGTGAGCACGGTGCCGGTCGCCAGCACGCCGCCGGAGGTGTGGTAGAGCGGCAGCGCCACGTACATGCGGTCGTCCTTCGTGGCGTTCATGGCGGCGGAGAAGCCGTTCATGATCGCCTGGACGCGGTAGTGGTTGATGTTCGCCGCCTTGGGCATGCCGGTGGTGCCCGAGGTGTAGATCCACAGGCAGCGGTCCGAGGTGGTCAGCTTCGGTCGCTCGGCGGCGGGGACGTCGGCGTCGTCGAGATCGGCGAGCGCGAGGTCGAGCCGCGCGCCGGGGGCGCCCGCGCCGTAGCCCCAGATCGCCGGTGCGCCGGTGAGGTGCGGGCGCGCGGTCTCGAAGACGTCCGCCAGTTCGGCGGCGACGATCACGATCTTCGGCGCGACGATGTTGACGCAATGGGCGAGCGAGGCGCCGGCGAGATTGGTGTTGAGCAGCGCGGTGACGCCGCCTGCGCGCGCGACGCCGAGCCAGACCGCCAGATACTCCGGCCGGTTCGGCATCAGCAGCGCGACGGTGTCGCCGCGCCCGATCCCGTTCGCCAGCGCCCAACGGGCGTAGCGGTTGCCGCGGCGGTGGTAGTCGGAATAGGTGAAGGTCTCGCAGTCCGAGATCAGGGCCGGGCGCTCGCCGAAGCGGGCGGCAAGATCGGCGACCACGTCGGGATAGACCCGATCGGGGTTGCGCGCGATCGCGGTGGTCCGGCGCAGCGCGCGGATCGCGCCGCTCAGATAGGCGTACTCGCTCCTCAGTCGCTCGACGAAACCCATCCGTCGCGTCCTCCCGCGTGGCGGCACCGGCGTCGCACCCCGTCCTCTCGGGGCACCCGACCGTCGTACGTGACGTGAACGTAAACGTCAACACGCCACCACCGCCTTGGCTGTTTTTACCGGCTTGTCGCCTCCGGCGCACTCGGATACTGCGACCATCGGCGTGTCGAGGGGCCGGCGCGTCCGTGGATAGGATCGGCGGCCGCCTCCGCCGGAGAGCGCTGGTCCGGAATTTCGAGAAGCCCACATGCCGAACGCCGCCGTCCCCCTCCTCGCCGCCGCCCTCGCCGTGCTGGCGCCCGCGCCGGTCCGCCCCGTGCCGCCGGTCGTGCCGGCGCAGGCGGTGACCACCGCGCCGACCGAAACGACCCGGTTCTCCGCGGGTGTCGTCGAGATCCTGTCGCCGTGGTCGCGGGCGACCCAGCCCGGCCAGAAGATCGCCGCCGCCTACATGGTCCTGCACAACACCGGCACGAGCGCGGTCACGCTGGTGTCGGCCTCGACGCCGGTGGCGCAGTCGGTCGTCTTCCACGACACCGGGGTCAAGGACGGCTTCATGCAGATGCTGCCCCACGAGGGCGGCTTCACGATCCCGCCGGGTGGCGAGATCGAACTCAAGCCGGGCGGTTCCCATCTGATGATGGTGGGCGTCGGCCGCTCGATCCGGGTGGGCAAGGTCTATCCGTTGACGCTGAACTTCTCCGACGGCGCCACCACCACCGTCGACATGGTGGTGTGGGACGTCGGCCTGATCCGAACGAGGAAGCCATGAACACCGTCCGCGTCGTCCGCCTCGCCACCTGGCTGCTGATCGCCGTCCTCGCCGGCGCCACCGGCTACGTGATCTGGCAGGCGGAGACGCGGCCGACGACGACCTCGACCGTGACCGACGCGGCGGCGATCGGCGGGCCGTTCACGCTGACCGACACCACCGGCGCGCGCGTCACCGAGGCGCGCTTCGCCGGCCGGCCGCACGCGATCTTCTTCGGCTACACCCATTGCCCCGACGTCTGCCCGACCACGCTCGGCGAGATGAGCGTGATGCTCGCCGACATGGGCGCGGAGGCCTCGAAGCTCGACGTCTACTTCGTCACGGTCGACCCCGAGCGCGACACCGCGGCGAGCATGAAGGACTATCTCTCGGCCTTCTCCGACCGCATCGTCGGCCTGACCGGCACCGAGGCGGAGGTCGCCGACATGGTGGCCGCCTACCGCGTCTACCGGCGCAAGGTGCCGGCCCCGGACGGCGGAGCGGACTACACCATGGACCACACCGCCGCCGTCTACCTGTTCGACGCCGCCGGAAGCTTCAAGGGCACGATCTCCTACGGCGAGAAGCAGGAGGACGCGCTCGCCAAGCTGAAGCGGCTGGCGGCGGGCTGAGCGCACCCGTCCCCCATCCCGCGTCGTCCCGATGGCGGCGCGGCCACCGGCGCGCTAGGATGGCCGACATGAACCCGACCACCGCTCGCATCGTCGTCTGGACCGGAGGCGCGGCGATCGCCGCCGCTGCGGCGGCGACGCTGGTGCTGACGGTCGCCCGCGGCGACGCCGTCTACGCCGCCCGCCTCGTCGCCGGCCTCGCCGGCTGCCTCTGAAGGGCCGCGATGGACGCCTCCCCTCCCCCGCCCCGCGCGCCGGCACCGCGTCGGTCCGACCTCGTGCTGTCGGTGCTGCTGCCGCTCGCCGTGATCGGCCTCGGCGTGGCCCTCTCGGCCGGCGGCGCCGGGGCGGCCTTCCTCGAACTCTGCCGGACGGCGTTGGAGTGAGCGCGGCGCGCGGCGGCGACGGTGCAGAGACGCTCGACCTGCGCGGTCTCCTCTGCCCCCTTCCGGTGCTGAAGACACGCAAGCGGCTCGCCGATCGTCCGGCCGGGACGCGGATCGTTGTGCTCGCCACCGACCCGATGGCCGCGATCGACATTCCGCACCACTGCGCCGAAGCCGGGCACGTCCTGCTCGGGCAGCGTCGCCGCGACGACGGCGTGCTTGAATTCGAAATCGAACGGGGGGCGTGAGGCGCCTGCGAAGCGAGGCCCCCACACGAAAACGAAACGGCCCGGAGCGGGTCCGGGCCGTGAGACGTCCACGAAGAGCGGGTCCTCAGCGGGTCGGGACCGGGTGCTCGCCGCGGTAGTCGTAGAAGCCGCGCTGGGTCTTGCGGCCGAGCCAGCCGGCCTCGACGTATTTCACCAGGAGCGGGCAGGGCCGGTACTTGGAATCGGCGAGGCCCTCGTAGAGCACCTGCATGATCGACAGACAGGTGTCGAGGCCGATGAAGTCGGCGAGCTGCAGCGGGCCCATCGGGTGGTTGGCGCCGAGCCGCATGGCGGTGTCGATGGCGTCCACGCTGCCGACGCCCTCGTAGAGGGTGTAGATCGCCTCGTTGATCATCGGCAGCAGGATGCGGTTGACCATGAACGCCGGGAAGTCCTCGGACACGGCGATGGTCTTGCCGAGCTTGGCGACGTAGACCTTGGCGGCGTCGAATGTCTCGTCCTCGGTGGCGATGCCGCGGACCAGCTCGACGAGCTGCATCACCGGCACCGGGTTCATGAAGTGGATGCCGATGAAACGCTCGGGCCGGTCGGTCGAGGCGGCGAGGCGCGTGATCGAGATCGACGAGGTGTTGGTGCCGACCATCGCCTTGGGCTTCAGCGACGGGCAGAGCTGCTGGAAGATCTTGCGCTTGACGGTCTCGTTCTCGGTCGCCGCCTCGATGACGAGGTCGGTGTCCGCGAAGCCGTCGTAGGACGGGATCGCCTTGATGCGCGCGAGGGCGGCGGCGCGCTGCTCCTCGGTGATCTTCTTGCCGGCGACCTGACGGGCGAGATTGCCGTTGATCGTGGCGAGGCCGGCCTCGATGCGCTCCGGCGACACGTCGGCGATGCTGACCTCGAACCCGGCCAGCGCGGAGACGTGCGCGATGCCGCTGCCCATCTGCCCGGCGCCGATCACGCCGATCGTCTTGATCTCGACCATCCTATCCTCGGATCGCTGCGCCCCCGGAGCCGGAAGGACGGGCGCCCGCCCGAAGCGGGTGCGCCCGGCCCTGACGGCGTCAGCCGAGAGCCTTGGTGAGTTCTGGTACGACGTCGAAGAGGTCGCCGACAAGTCCGTAGTCGGCCACCTGGAAGATCGGGGCCTCCTCGTCCTTGTTGACGGCGACGATCACCTTGGAGTCCTTCATGCCGGCGAGATGCTGGATCGCGCCGGAGATGCCGAGGGCGACGTAGAGGTCCGGCGCCACGACCTTGCCGGTCTGGCCGACCTGCCAGTCGTTCGGGGCGTAGCCGGCGTCGACCGCGGCGCGCGAGGCGCCGACCGCGGCGCCGAGCTTGTCGGCGAGCGGCACCACCACGGCCTGGAACTTCTCCGCCGAGCCGAGCGCGCGACCACCGGAGACGATGATCTTCGCCGAGGTCAGCTCGGGGCGGTCGTTCTTCGACAGCGCCTCGCCGACGAAGGACGACACGCCCGGATCGGCCGGCACGGCGACCGCCTCGACCGGGGCCGAACCGCCTTCGTCCGCCGCCTTGAAGGAGGCGGTGCGCACGGTGACGACCTTGACCGGGTCGTTGGACTTGACGGTCTGGATGGCGTTGCCGGCGTAGATCGGGCGCTCGAAGGTGTCGGCCGAGACCACCGCGGTGACGTCGGAGATCTGCATGACGTCGAGCAGCGCGGCGGCGCGCGGCAGGGCGTTCTTGGCGACCGAGGTCGCCGGGGCGACGACGGCGTCGTAGCCCTTGGCGAGCGAGACGATCAGCGCCGCCAGCGGTTCGGCGAGCTGGTGGGCGAGCGAAGCGTCGTCGGCGACCAGCACCTTGGCGACACCGGAGAGCTTGCCCGCGGCGGCGGCCGCGGCCGAGACGCCGGCGCCGGCGACCAGCACGTGGACGTCGCCGCCCATCGCGGCGGCGGCGGTCAGCGCCTTGTGGGTGGAGTCCTTGACGACGGTGCCGTCGTGCTCGGCGAGGAGGAGGATGGCCATGGTTCGTCTTTCCCCTGCGGTCAGAGCACGCCGGCTTCGGTCTTGAGCTTGGCGACGAGTTCGGCGGCCGAGGCCACCTTGACGCCCGCGGAGCGGCCCTTCGGCTCGGTCGTCTTCACCACCGTCAGGCGCGGGGCGACGTCGACGCCGAAGTCGGCCGGGGTCTTGGTGTCGAGCGGCTTCTTCTTCGCCTTCATGATGTTGGGCAGCGAGGCGTAGCGCGGCTCGTTGAGGCGCAGGTCCGTGGTGACGATCGCCGGCAGCGCCAGCTTCACCGTCTGCAGACCGCCGTCGACCTCGCGGGTGACGTCGACGGAGCCCTCGCCGATCTCGACCTTGGAGGCGAAGGTACCCTGGCCCCAGCCGGTCAGCGCGGCCAGCATCTGGCCGGTCTGGTTGCAGTCGTCGTCGATCGCCTGCTTGCCGAGGATCACGAGGCCCGGGCCTTCGGCGGTGGCGACCGCCTTCAGGATCTTGGCGACGGCGAGCGGCTCGACGGTGGCGTCGGTCTGGACCAGGATGCCGCGGTCGGCGCCCATGGCGAGGGCGGTGCGCAGCGTCTCCTGCGCCTGCGCCGGGCCGATCGAGACCACGACGACCTCGGTCGCCTTGCCGGCCTCCTTCAGCCGCAGCGCCTCCTCGACGGCGATCTCGTCGAAGGGGTTCATCGACATCTTCACGTTGGCGAGGTCGACGCCCGAACCGTCGGGCTTGACCCGGATCTTGACGTTGTAGTCGACCACCCGCTTCACGGGCACCAGGATCTTCATCGGTTGGAACCTCCCGAGGTCCGGACCCGCACGCCGGCGGGACCCGGGCACCGGCCTCGCGCCGGTTTTTGCACTGCGGCAACACGTCCGGGGCGGGACCGTAGTTGCGGCCCCGGTTCCCGTCAACGGGCCGGAAGTCGCATTGCGATGCACCACGGTGACGTGCGCGTCAAGACCGTGTCTACGCCGCCAGCCCGCGATCGAACAGCGGCACGTCCGGCCGGCGCATCACCAGGATCAGCACGGCGCCGGTGACGAGGCCGCCGACGTGGGCGTACCAGCCGATCGGCTCGTCGCCGCCGGAGAAGATCGAAACGAACTGGGTGGCGACCCAGATCAGCAGCGGCCAGCGCGCCGACAGGCGCAGCGGGATGCGGCCGAAGGCGAGAATCCAGAGCTTGGTGCGCGGGTGCAGCACCAGATAGGCCGCCACCACAGCGGCGATCGCCCCGGAGGCGCCGACCAGCGGGCCGTCGGCGGTCGGCATCATCACGGCGTGGAACAGGCCGGCGGCCACGGCCGCGACGAGGTAGAACACGAGGTAGCGCAGGTGCCCCATGGCGTCCTCGACGTTGTCGCCGAACACCCAGAGGAAGACGACGTTGCCGAGGAGGTGCCAGAGGTCGGCGTGGACGAAGGCGTAGGTGACGAGCGTCGTCCATTCCGGCAGCGCCGACGGGGCGAACGGGCGCATGTCGCCGAAGAGCACCGCCGGCGTCAGGCCGTAGCCGTAGGCGGCGCCGGCGAGGGCGCCGAAGCCGACCGGGCTCTCGACCACCAGCCAGACGAGGCAGGTGACGACGATCAGCGCCCAGTTCACGTAGGGCCGGCGGACGTGTTCCAGCGGGTTGTGGTCGTAGAGCGGCACGAACATGGGCGGGCGGCGTCCGGCGGGGCGGGAGCCCCGTCATAGCAGAGCGCCGCGCCGTCCGGAACGCGGGCCGGAGCGTCGCGAACGCGGCCTCAGAACGGGTTCAGCAGCCGCTGGAGATAGTCGAGCTCGATCGCCGGCCGGTCGGGTTCGGAGAAGCGGCGGCGCAGTTCCTCGAGGATGCGGCGGGCGCGCTGCACCTCGATCTCGCCGGGCACCTTGACACTGTCGCCGAAATCCGGCCCGTCGCGGCGCTCGGGCCGGCCGAGCGGATCCTCGCCGCGGGCGCTCTCGCCGCGCCGGCCGCGGCCCTCGCCGTCCTGCTCGCCCATCTGGTCGGCGAGCTGCTGGGCGCCCTTGCGCAGCTGGTCGAGGGCGCGGCCCTGCTGGCCGAGGGCGTCGTCCGGCTCGCCGTCGCCGAGCGAACCCTGCGCGCCCTTCATGGAGCCCTGGGCCTCGCCGAGCTCGCCGCCCGGCTGCATGCCGTTCTTCTCCATCTGCTTCATCAGGTCCTGGAGGCGCTTCTCGAGGTCCTGCTGACCCTGCTGCAGGTCGCGCATCGCCTGCTGCATCTCCTCGCTCGACATGCCCTGGCCGTCCTGCGGGCGGCCGTCCGGCGTCAGCTTGTGGGTCTGGTTCATCAGCTCCTGCTGGCGGCGGATCATGTCCGCCAGCTCGTTCATCATCTGCTGGCCCTGACCCTGCTGCCCTTTCTGCGGCTGGCCCTGGCGCGGCTGGGCGGTCTGGAGGTTCTCGAGCATCCGGTCGAGCTGCGACAGCAGCTGCTCGGCCGCCTCGCGGTCGCCGAGCTTCGACATCTCCTCGATGCGGTCGATCATCTTCTGGAAGTCCTCCGGCGAGACCGTCTGCGCGTTCTCGTCGGGCGGCGGCTGGGACTGCGCCAGATCCGGATTGTCGCGCATCTGCTGCTGCAGCGCCTGCATGTACTCCTGCATCGCCTTGCGCAGTTCCTCGGTCAGCCGCGCGATCTCCTCGGGCGAGGCGCCGTTCTGCAGCGCCTCGCGCAGCCGCTCGCGAGCCTCGCGCAGCGCCTGTTCGGCGAGCGAGGCGTCGCCGCCGTCGATGGCGAGCGCCATCTGCCACATCAGGTCGAGCACGGCGCGCAGGTCGTCGTCGGAGCGGGCGTCGAGGATGCGGGCGCGGATGACGCGCAGGCCGAGGTGCACCGAGGCATCGTCGACGAACTCGGGCGTGTAGGTGGTGAGATCGTCGAGGAGGCCGGCGACGAAACCGGCGCTGCCGGCGTCGAGCGCCAGCATGCGGCGCTGCTCGACCAGGGCGCGGGCGAGCGGGTTGCGGAACGGCCGTGCCGGGACCACCACGTCCACCGGCGCCGACAGGCCGGTCGCGCCGGCGTCGTCGCGCGCCTCGAGGCGCATGGTGACGGTGCCGCCGGCCCAGGGGTGGGCCGAGAGGTCGCGGATGGTCTCGGCGGTCGGCTTGGCGGCGTTGCGACGCGGCAACGACAGCGGCAGTTCCGGCGCGCCGACCAGCGGCCGCGGCGCCTCGGCGCGCGGGCCGATCGCGGCGTCGAGCGGCGTCTTCGGCTCGGAGAACACGGCCCTCGCACCGGCGACGCGGTAGTCGTCGGTGACCTCGTAGGCGAGGCGGAGGGCGCCGCGCAGCGTCGCGCCGGGGTCCTCGACCAGCCGGATCGACGGCGGGCGGTCGGGCTCGACGGCGAAGGCGAAGCTGCGCAGTTCGCCGTCGGCGGCGGCGAGCACCACCGTGCCGGAGCCGGCGAGCGCGTGCTGGAAGGCGGTCGGGCGGGTGAGGCCGGCGTCGTCGGCCGCGGCCGGGTTGGTCGCGGCGCCGGCCTGCGGGGCGGCGGCGATCGGCTCGGCCGGCGCGCCGGCGTCGGCGGGGCGGAAGGCGGCCGACGGGGCGGCGACGCCGGAGACGCGCAGCGACACCACGCTGCCCTGCGGCACGGTCACCGCGCCGGCGGGCGCGGCCCCGTCCGGCGCTTCGGCGCCCGCCGGGGTCGCGGTGGTGAGGAAGATCGGGGCGCGGCCGGTGTAGGCGGGCGGCGTCACCCAGGCGTCGACGCGGACGTCGGGGCCGGGCACCACCGGCAGGCGGACGGCGTCGCGCAGCGGGCCCAGATAGTCGCCGCGGCCGGCGACGAGTCCGATCGCGAAGACCAGCACCACCAGAGAGCGGAGGGCGTAGGGGTCGAGCCGGTCGACGCGGGGCGACGGCGCACGCACCCGGACGGCGGCGAGGCTGCGTGCGACGCGAGCGAGATGGGCTCGCCAGAGCGCGGCGGCGACGGGGTCGCCGGTGTCGGTGGCCTGACGGTCGGCGAGCGTCGACAGCGGCTGGTGGGCGAAGCCGGAATCGCGCTCGAGCCGGCCAAGGGCGTCGGCGCCGGAGGGCAGACGGACGCGGACCGCCGGCACGAGGGCGGCGAGGAAGGCGAGCGCGGCGGCGGCGACCAAGGCGAGGCGGAGCCAGTCGGGCAGCGGCGCCAGGAGGCGCAGCCAGGCCGCCGCGAGGAACAGCGCGACGACGACCAGCGGCGGCACCAGCCGCGGCCACAGCCGTTCCCAGGTCAGCGCCAGACGGGCGAGGCGGAGACGCCCCGCGACCGGGGCGAGCGGATCGAGGGCCGCCGCGCCGGCGCCGCGGTCGCTCATGTCCTTCGCCGCGCCGGTGGCGCGGCCGCTCGAGTCCTTGCCGACGTCGGCCACCCTGATCTCCCGGAGCGAGGATCGCCCCCAACCGGGGAGAGGATAGCACACGGACCCCGTCCGCCAAGGGCGGCGGGGTCGCGGCCGCGTCGGTCGCGCGTCAGTCGGCGAGCCAGGGCGGCAGGCTGTCCTCGCCGATCATGGCGTCGTAGCTCGGGCGCGGGCGGACGAGGTGCCAGTCGGCGCCGTCGACCAGGACCTCGGGGATCAGCGGCCGGGTGTTGTAGGTCGAGGCCTGGACGGCACCGTAGGCGCCGGCCGAGAATACGGCGACGAGGTCGCCGGCGGCGACGGACGGCATCGGCCGGGCGAGGGCCAGATAGTCGCCGGTTTCGCAGACCGGGCCGACCACGTCGACCTCCTCGCGCGGGGCGCCCGGCGCCGGCTCGACGACCGGACGGATCTCGTGGTGGGCCTCGTAGAGGGTCGGGCGGATCAGGTCGTTCATGCCGGCGTCGACGATGACGAAGGTCTTCGCCGCGCCGCGCTTCACGTAGACCACCTCCGAAACCAGGATGCCGGCGTTGCCGACGATCAGCCGGCCGGGCTCGAACAGCACGGCGCAGCCGAGCGCGTCGGTGTGGCGCTTGACGACCTCGGCATAGGCGCGCGGGTCCGGCGGCGGGTCGTTGTCGTCGCGGTAGGGGATGCCGAGACCGCCGCCGAGGTCGATGTGGTCGATGGCGTGGCCGTCGGCGCGCAGTCGTCCGATCAGTTCGCCGAGGCGGGCGAAGGCGGCGTCGAAAGGTTCGAGCTCGGTGATCTGCGAGCCGATGTGCATGTCGATGCCGGTGACGCGGATGCCGGGCAGCCGGGCCGCCTCGGCGTAGACGCGCGGGGCGTCGACCCAGGGGATGCCGAACTTGTTCTCGGACTTGCCGGTCGAGATCTTGGCGTGGGTGCGGGCGTCGACGTCGGGGTTGATGCGAAAGGACACCGGCGCCACGGCGCCGCGGGCACTCGCGACCTCGGACAGCCGGCGCAGCTCCGGCTCGCTCTCGACGTTGAAGCACTTGATGCCGACGTCGAGGGCGAAGGCCATCTCGCGCGCGGTCTTGGCGACACCGGAGAACACCACCTTGCCGGCCGACACGCCGGCGGCGAGGGCGCGGCGCAGTTCGCCCTCCGACACCACGTCGGCGCCGGCGCCGAGCCGGGCGAGGGTGCGGATCACCGCCTGGTTGGAATTCGCCTTCATGGCGTAGAAGACGTGGCCGTCGAAGCCGGCGAAGGCCTCGGAGAAGACACGGTAGTGCCGGACCAGCGTCGCGGTCGAATAGACGTAAAAGGGCGTGCCGACCGCGGCGGCGAGCGCCGGCACGGGGACGTCCTCGGCGTGGAGGACGCCGTTCCTGTAGGCGAAATGGTGCAAGGTCGGGCTCCGGGACGGCGGCGGCCGTCAGATCAGCACGTCGAGGAAGATGGGGCGGTCCGGCTTCGGCGCGGGCGCCGACTCGGGCTGGCGCGGCGTCGCGCCGATCACGGTGGCCGGCGACATCGCCGCCGGCGGCGGCGCACCCGGCGTCTCGAGACCGCCCTTGCGCCCGCAGGCCGCCGTGGCGAGGGCGAGCGCGAGCACCAGCACCGCCGCAACCGTCCGTTTCGTCCCCTGTCGGCTCATCGATCATCCCCTCGGGCCGGAACGCGGGCGATCCTAGCGCAGGATCGCCCGCCAGTCCCGCGCCGTCCCGCCCGGACGGAACGTCGCGGCCGCGGGATCTCAGCCGAGCGCGGCGATCCAGCGCGCCACCTGGGCGCGGACGTTGTCGGGCGCGGTGCCGCCGTAGCTGACGCGGCTGCGCACCGAGGCGTCGACGGTGAGGACGCCGTAGACGGCCTCGGTGATGCCGGCGTGCACCGCCTTCATCTCGGAGAGCGGGACGGCCGAGAGCTCGACGCCGCGCTCGGAGGCGATCGCGACGATGCGGCCGGTGACGTGGTGGGCCTCGCGGAACGGCAGGCCGAGCACGCGGACCAGCCAGTCGGCGAGGTCGGTGGCGGTGGCGTAGCCGGAACCGGCCGCGGCGGCGAGCCGGTCGACGTCGGGCTTCATGTCGCGCACCATGCCGGTGGTGGCCTCGATGCAGAGGGAGAGGTTCTCGAAGGCGTCGAAGACCTGCTCCTTGTCCTCCTGCATGTCCTTCTGGTAGGCGAGCGGCAGCCCCTTCATGACGATCAGGAGACCGTTGAGGTCGCCGATGATCCGGCCGGCCTTGGCGCGCACCAGCTCGGCGGCGTCGGGATTGCGCTTCTGCGGCATGATCGAGGAGCCGGTCGAAAAGGCGTCCGACAGCCGCACGAAGGCGAACTGCGCCGTCGACCAGATCACGATCTCCTCGGCGAAGCGCGACAGGTGGATCGCCACGATCGAGGCGGCGCCGAGGGCCTCCAGCGCGAAGTCGCGGTCGGAGACGGCGTCGAGCGAGTTGGCCGTCGGCCGGTCGAAGCCGAGGGCGGCGGCGGTGGCGTGGCGGTCGATCGGGAAGGACGTGCCGGCGAGCGCGGCGGCGCCGAGCGGGCACTCGTTGAGCCGGCGGCGGGCGTCCTGGACGCGGCCGCGGTCGCGCGCGAACATCTCGACATAGGCCATCAGGTGGTGGCCGAGGGTGACCGGCTGGGCCGACTGCAGGTGGGTGAAGCCGGGCATGACGGTCGCCGCGTGCTCGCCGGCGCGGTCGAGCAGCGCGCGCATCAGGTCCTCGAGCTGGCGGTCGACGTGGTCGAGGGTGTCGCGGACCCAGAGCTTGAAGTCGGTGGCGACCTGGTCGTTGCGCGAGCGGGCGGTGTGGAGCCGGCCGGCGGCTGCGCCGATCAGGTCCTTCAGCCGGGACTCCACGTTCATGTGGATGTCCTCGAGGGCTCGCGTGAAGGTGAAGCGACCGCCGTCGATCTCGGTCTTGATCGCGTCGAGCCCTTCGATGATCTTCGCCGCGTCGTCGGGGGCGATGATGCCCTTGTCGGCGAGCATGGCGGCGTGCGCCTTGGATCCGCGGATGTCCTGGGCGTAGAGCTTCCGGTCGAAGTCGATGGAGGCGTTGATCTCCTCCATGATCGCGGCGGGGCTGGTGGAGAACCGTCCACCCCACATGCGGTTGCTCATGTCCGTAGCACTCCAGGGATCGAAGGGACCGTCGATGTCCGAAGCCACTTCCAGGCGCCGTCGCGCCGTCTTCCTCGTGGCCGCGGCCGCGCTCGCGGGCCTCGCCGCGGGTTCGGTTGGCGTATACGTGAGCGGATGGGGCGCTGCAAACGGAAACGACCGCTGCGAAGCCTCCGCCGACCTCGCCCGTTCCCTGAAGCCGCTCGCCCACGGCGAGGTCGCCGCGCTCTTGCCGGCGGACGCGCCGCAGGACCTCTCGACCCTGGTGCTGCGCCAGCCGGACGGCACCGAGCGCACGCTCGGCAGCCTCCTCGACGGCAAGGCGACGCTCCTGAACCTGTGGGCGACGTGGTGCGTGCCGTGCCGGGCCGAGATGCCGGCGCTCGACCGCCTGCAGGCGGCGCGCGGCGGGCCCGACTTCCAGGTGCTGACGCTCAACGTCGACACCGGCGACCCGGCCAAGCCCGCCGCCTTCCTGGCCGAGATCGGCACGAAGGGTCTGCCGGACTGGCGCGACCCGCGCATGGCGGCGTTCAACGCCCTGAAGGGCCGCGGCCTCGCCTTCGGCCTGCCGACCACGCTGCTGATCGACCGCAAGGGCTGTCAGGTCGCGGCGCTGCACGGCCCGGCGGAGTGGGACTCGGCCGACGCCGGCGCGGTGGTCGACGCCGTCGTCGCGGCGCGCTGACGAAGGGGGGCGCCGGGGATTTGCGCGCGCGGCCTCAGGCCGCGGCGCCACGCCCCGTGCGAAGGCGCCCGGCGAGCCGGCGGACGCCGCGGACCGCCTCGTCGACCCAGTCGCGCTCGCGCGTGCCGAGCCGCGAGACCACGGCGGCGCGCTTCTCGGCCGGCGACATGGCGGCGAAGGCGGCCTCGGCAGCCTCGCGGGAGGCGGCGACGACGCGGACCGCGAAGGTCTCGCCGCGGTCGAAGAAGGTGAAGAGATAGGCTTCCCGCATGATTCCCTTCGATCCGCCCCCGCCGGCGACGAGGCGAATCTGCCGCGCCGCAACATCGGTACGACGACGGTTATGGGACGGAATGTGGCGAATTTCGTCAGCCGCGGGCCGAAATGTGGAGATCGTCCACCGGGAATGCGGCACGGCCCGGCATGAAATATCGCATCGCACAATCGTCGGACGCATGCCGCAACGGCATCGCCCGCGCCGTCAGACGGTGATGTCGACGGAGAGACCGGTGCCGGGCGGCGGGGCGGCCTGGGCCGCGGCGCCGCTGGCGAGGGCACCGTCGAGGATGTTCAGGAGCGCCTGGTCCTGCGACTGCTGCTGCTTGATCACCGCGGTGGCGACCTGCATCCGGGTGTTCTGCTGCTGCGCGCCGACCAGATAGGCGGCGATGCCGGCGGCGTCCATGCCCGCCTCCCCTCGCGCCCCCAAGGCGCCGATCCGGTCGAGCCTAGACGCGGGCGGTCAACGAAGGGTTACCGCCGCGAAGGCGGCACGAAGCCGCCGAGGGCGAGCGGGTTGTCGGTCATGGCGGCGCGGTCCGGCGTGTCCGGGGCGAGACCGCCGGTGAAGGCGTCGAACATGCGCCGGACGAAGGCCTCCGGCAGGTCGCGCGTGACGAACACCAGCCGGGTGCGGCGGTCGCCGTCGGGCCAGCGTTCGAGCCGCGCCGGGGGATGCAGCACCTCCTGCACCGCGTGAACGACCACCGGCCGCTCGGGATCCTCGGCGAGTTGGACGATGCCCTTCATCCGCAGCAGCTTCGGCCCGTGCGCCGAGGCGATCAGATCGAGGAACATCTCGAGCGCACCGGCGCTCACCGGCCGGTCGGTCGCCAGCGAGAAGGCGCGGATGTGGGCGTCGTGGCGGTTCGGGTCGTGCGGATCCTGGCCGTCGCGGGCGTCATGGTGGTGGTGGTCGTGGTGATGGTGGTCGTGGTCGTGACCGTGATGGCCATGGTCGTGGTCGTGATGGTGGTGACCGTGGCCGTGGTCGCGGTAGGCCTCCTCGTTGAGCCAACGCGCGACGTCGGGGCTCTTGGTGGCGGCGTCGTAGAGGCCGACGTCGAGGAGGGCGGCGGCCGTGGCCTCGCCGGCGGCGGCGTCGAGGATCCGGGCGCCCGGATTGAGCGTGCGCAGCCGGCGCAACAGGCCGTCGCGGCGGGCGGCGCCCTCGGGAAGGTCGGTCTTGGTGACGACGAGGCGGTCGGCGACCGCGACCTGCTTGACCGCTTCGGCGTGGGCGTCGAGCGTGGCGCCGCCGTTGACGGCGTCGACCACGGTGACGACGCCGTCGAGGCGGTAGCGCATCACCAGATAGGGATGCGCCATGATGGTGTGGAGCACGGGCGCGGGGTCGGCGAGGCCGGTGGTCTCGATCACCACGCGGTCGAGCCGGGCGATGCGGCCGTTGTCGAGGCCGCGCAGGAAGCCCTCGAGCGTGGTCACGAGTTCGCCGCGCACGGTGCAGCACAGGCACCCGGACGACAGCAGCACGACGCCGTCGTCGGCCGCCGCGACGAACAGGTGGTCGAGGCCGATCTCGCCGAACTCGTTGATGACGAAGGCGGTGCCGGCCAGTGCCGGATCGCCGGCGAGCCGGTTGAGGAGGGTGGTCTTGCCGGCGCCGAGGAAGCCGGTGAGGACGGTGACCGGGATCGGCGGCTTCGGGCCGCGCGGCGCTTCGCTGGTGGCCATGACGCGTCTCGGTCCTCGTGCGGGGAGTTGAGCCGGAAGGCGCCCCGGGTGACCTGGACGCCGCGGAGGTACCGGCCATCGGGTAGGCTCGGAAGGCTGGCGGGCGCTCAGCCCTTCGAGCCGCCGGGGGCGAGCGGCACGGCCGCGCCCGCGGGGTCGACGCTCTCGCCGGCGCCGGCGACGCGCGGACGCGCCTTCGGCAGCGGCGGCAGGGCGTCGGGGACGGCACCGGCCGCCGCCAGCGGCACGCCGCCGGCAGGGGCGAGCATGGCGATCGGCACCGGATCCATCACCTTGAAGCGCGGCACGAGGTAGGAGCGCGCCGGCAACTCGGCCGCGGCGGTCGGACCGGCACCGTCGGCGGTCTCGCCGACGTCGCGGCGGCCGCAGACCTGCGGCTTGAGGTCGGCCGGCAGCACCGGCGGCGTCACGGTCGGGCGCAAGCGATCGAGCGTCGCACCGCCGAACAGCCCGGATCCGGCCGAGAAAGCGGTCTCGAGCAGTTCGGCGGTGTGCTCCTCGCGCTCCTTGGCGGTGCGCTCGCCGAGCACGACCGCCACCAGCCGGCGGCCACCGCGGCTCGCCGAGGCGACCACGTTGAAGCCCGACGAGCAAATGAAGCCGGTCTTCATGCCGTCGGCGCCGGGATAGCGCTCGAGCAGGTTGTTGTGGGTCTTGATGACCTTGCCGCCGAGCGAGAGGCCGGTGATGCGGAAGAGGTCGTAGGTGCCGGGATAGTCGCGGATCAGCGCGCGGGCGAGCAGGGCGTAGTCGCGCGCGGTGGTGAACTGCGCCGGGTCCGGCAGGCCGTTGGGATTGGCGAATCGGGTGCCGACCATGCCGAGGCGGGCCGCCTCGGCGTTCATGCGGGCGACGAAACCGGCCTCGCCGCCGCCGACGGTCTCGCCGAGGGCCATGGCGACGTCGTTGGCCGACTTCACCACCAGGATCTTGAGCGCGGTGTCGACGGAGACCGCGGCGCCGGGCTTGAAGCCCATCTTCGACGGCGGCTCCTTGGCGGCGTGAGCCGTCATCACCACCGGGGTTTCGAGCGTGACCTCGCCGGCCGAGAGCGCCCGGAGCGTGACGTAGATCGTCATCAGCTTGGTGAGCGAGGCCGGGTACCACGGGTCGAACGAGCGGTTCTCGGCGAGGACCTCGCCGGTGCGGGCGTCGAACACCAGATAGGGCCCGGCCGAGGCGGCGACGGGGGCGATCAGCGCGGCGGCGAGCGTCGCGACCAGCGCGAGGCGGCGGCCGGTCGGGAGGAAGCGGATCAGAGGCACGGGCGGGCGTTCCTGACGGTCGCCGGAGCGACGGGACGGGGGCGGGCGCGTCCCGACCTGTCTACCGCGAAGACGGGCCGGCTGCAAAGCCGTGGACGCGACGGCGGTCGGAATGTCCGGCGCCTAGCGCGGGAACGTGGCGGATTCGTGGGCCGAGCGCCCGAAATCGGTGCAGACTGCACACGAAACGGGCGCCCAGGACTTGGGCAGACGCACGGAATCCGACGATGCGCATTGGCCTTGCGCTTGCAATCCTCGGCCCGGCGGTCGACCCTTCCGGCCGGTCCGCGCACGGGGGATCCGCCTTGTCGGCAGTGGCGATGGAGAACGGCGCTTCGGCGGCCCGCATGCAGCGGGCGCGCGGTTCGGCGCGCGTGTCGTTCCGCCACGACCCGACCGCCCCTTCCGCCGCCACCCGCCTCGCCGAGCTCTGGCAGGACGGCTCCGGCAAGATCCGTCTGCCCAACGTCCACGACGGCCGCGGTCCGGTCGCGGTGCTGCTCAACACCGCCGGCGGCGTCACGGGCGGCGACCGGCTCGACTACGCCGCCACCTGGGGCGCCGGCACCACCGCGACGGTGACGTCGCAGGCCGCCGAGCGGGTCTACCGGCGCTCGGCCGGCACCGCCCGCGTCGACACCACGCTGACCCTCGGCGCCGGCGCGCGCGGTGCCTGGCTGCCGCAGGAGACCATCCTGTTCGACCGCTCGGCGCTGTCGCGCAATCTGACCGTGGAGATGGCCGACGACGCCTCCCTGGTCGCCTGCGAGACGGTGCTGTTCGGCCGCACCGCCATGGGCGAGGAGGTCACCGACGTCGAGCTCGACGACCTCTGGCGGATCCGCCGCGGCGGCCGGCTGGTCTACGCCGACCGCCTGCGCATCCACGGCGACGCGAAGGCGATCCTCTCCGGCGGCGCGACGGGGCGCGGCGCGCGGGCGATCGCCGGCGTGGTCGCCGCCGCGCCGGACGCCGAGGCCCGGCTCGACGGTGCGCGCGAAATCCTCGGCGACGGCGCCGACGGCGTCGAGGCCGGGGCGAGCGCCTTCGACGGCCTGCTCGTCCTGCGCCTCGCCGCCCCCGACGGCCGCGCGCTCCGGCGCCGGCTCGAACCGCTCCTCGCCTTCCTCATCGACGGCCCGCTGCCGCGGGTCTGGGCCCTCTGACCATCGACGGACGACCGCTCCCATGAACCTGACGCCCCGCGAAAAGGACAAGCTCTTGATCGCCATGGCCGCGATGGTGGCGCGCCGGCGCCTCGAGCGCGGCGTGAAGCTGAACCACCCGGAGGCGATCGCGCTGATCACCGACTTCGTCGTCGAGGGCGCGCGCGACGGCAAGACGGTGGCGCAGTTGATGGCGGAGGGCGCCGGCGTGATCACGCGCGCCCAGGTGATGGAAGGCGTCGCCGAGATGATCCACGACGTCCAGGTCGAGGCCACCTTCCCCGACGGCACCAAGCTCGTCACCGTCCACCAGCCGATCCGCTGAGGCCGGCATGCTCGCCCTGCGCCCCAACTGCGAATGCTGCGACCGCGACCTGCCGCCGGCGCCCGTGGCCTTCATCTGCAGTTTCGAATGCACCTTCTGCCCGGACTGCGCCGGCGGCGTCCTCGCGGGCGTCTGCCCCAACTGCGGCGGCGAACTGGTGCGCCGCCCGGTGCGCCCGGACGGCAAGCTCGCCGCCAATCCGCCCTCCACCACGCGCGTCGTCAAGCCCGGCGGCTGCACGCCCGCAACCTCGAGGCCAAGTCCATGATCCCCGGAGAGATCTTCCCCGCCGAGGGCGACCTCGAACTCAACGCCGGCCTGCCCACGGTGACGCTCGACGTCGCCAACACCGGCGACCGGCCGGTCCAGGTCGGCAGCCACTACCACTTCTTCGAGACCAACCCGGCGCTCGCCTTCGACCGCGACAAGGCCCGCGGCATGCGCCTCGACATTCCCTCCGGCACCGCGGTCCGCTTCGAGCCCGGCCAGACCCGCAGCGTCACGCTGGTGCCCTACGGCGGCAAGCGCACGGTCTACGGCTTCCGGCAGGCGGTGATGGGACCGCTGTGATCCGACCAGCGCATGGGCGCTCGGATCGTGGTATCCTCATTCCGATAACCCCGATGTTCGTCGGAGCACCGACTGTCATGTCCTACATCTCCGTCGTCCTGCCGAAGGGGCAGGTGACCGTCCCCCAGGAAGTTCGGGAGCGCATGGGCCTGAAGCCCGGCGACAAGCTCGAGTTCCAGCTGCTCAGGGATGGAACCGCCGTGTTCCGCGCCATGAACGGCACGGTGGACGACCTCTTCTGCTCGATCCCCTATACGGGCGAGCCGAAGACGATCGCCGACATCGACGAGGGCATCGCGACGGGCGCGGTGGCGGGCGAGGGGCCGGACCACGCCGACGCGGTCGAGCCGGCATGATCGCGATCGACACCAACGTCCTCCTGCGGCTCATGGTCGGCGACGAAGCGGATCAGGCGCGGCGCGCCAAGGCCGTCGTCGACGACGCCCTCGGCGCCTCGTCCGAGGTCGTGATCTCTCCCATCGTCCTCGCCGAATTCGTCTGGACCCTGCGCCGAAGCTACAAGCTCTCGCCACGGGACGTCGCCGCCCATTTGGAACGACTGCTGACGGTGCCCTCGATACGCATCGTCGACCGCGACGTGGTCGTCACCGCCGTCGCCGACTATCGGCGCGGCCCGGCCGACTTCTCCGACTACCTGATCGCCGCCTATGCCGAGCGCGAAGGCGCGCATTCCGTCTTTTCCTTCGATGCGGACGCGGTCAAATCCGGCCGCTTCCACGCCGTTCCCTGACCTGGAGCCCGTCCGTCCATGTCCTTCCGCATCTCCCGCGCCGCCTATGCCGACATGTTCGGGCCGACCGTCGGCGATCGTGTCCGCCTCGCCGACACCGAACTCGTGGTGGCGGTGGAGCGGGACTTCACCACCTACGGCGAGGAGGTGAAGTTCGGCGGCGGCAAGGTGATCCGCGACGGCATGGGCCAGTCCCAGGTCTCGCGCGCCGGCGGGGCGGTCGACACGGTGATCACCAACGCGCTGATCATCGACCACTGGGGCATCGTCAAGGCCGACGTCGGCATCCGCGACGGGCGCATCGTCGGCATCGGCAAGGCCGGCAACCCGGACGTCCAGGGCGGCTTCGGCAACATGGACCCGGCGACGACCATCGTCGTCGGGCCCGGCACCGAGGTGATCGCCGGCGAGGGCAAGATCCTGACGGCCGGCGCGCTCGACACCCACATCCACTACATCGCTCCGCAGCAGATCGACGACGCCCTCATGAGCGGCGTCACCACCATGCTCGGCGGGGGCACGGGGCCGGCCACCGGCACCGCGGCGACCACCTGCACGCCCGGGCCCTGGCACCTCTCGCGCATGATCGGCGCGGCCGAGGCCTTCCCGATGAACCTCGCCTTCGCCGGCAAGGGCAACGCGGCGCTGCCGGCCGCCCTCGTCGAGCAGATCGAGGGCGGCGCCTGCTGCCTGAAGCTGCACGAGGACTGGGGGACGACGCCCGCCACCATCGACAACTGCCTGACGGTCGCCGACGCCTACGACGTCCAGGTGATGATCCACACCGACACGCTGAACGAATCCGGCTTCGTCGAGGACACCGTCGCCGCCTTCAAGGGCCGCACCATCCACGCCTTCCACACCGAGGGCGCCGGCGGCGGCCACGCGCCCGACATCATCAAGGTCGCGGGCCAGCGGAACGTGCTGCCGTCGTCGACCAACCCGACGCGGCCCTACACGCGCAACACCCTCGACGAGCATCTCGACATGCTCATGGTCTGCCACCACCTCGACCCGTCGATCCCCGAGGACGTCGCCTTCGCCGAGAGCCGGATCCGCAAGGAGACCATCGCCGCCGAGGACATCCTGCACGACATGGGCGCCTTCTCGATCATCGCCTCGGACAGCCAGGCGATGGGCCGTGTCGGCGAGGTGATCATCCGCACCTTCCAGACCGCCCACAAGATGAAGGTCCAGCGCGGCACGCTGGCCGAGGACGTCGGCACCGGTGCGGACAACTTCCGCGTCAGGCGCTACATCGCCAAGGTCACGATCAACCCGGCGATCGCCCACGGCCTCGACAAGCACGTGGGGTCGATCGAGGTCGGCAAGCTCGCCGACCTCGTGCTGTGGTCGCCGGCCTTCTTCGGCGTGAAGCCCGACCTCGTGATCAAGCTCGGCACCATCGCCGCGGCCCCGATGGGCGACCCGAACGCCTCGATCCCGACGCCGCAGCCGGTGCACTACCGCCCGATGTTCGGCGCCTTCGGCAAGGCGCTGACGGCCTCGCGCGTCACCTTCGTGTCGAAGGCGGCCTACGACAACGGCATCAAGGAGCGGCTCGGCCTCGAGAGCCTCGTCCTGCCGGTCGAGAACGTGCGCGGCGGCATCTCCAAAGCGTCGATGGTGCTGAATTCGGCGACGCCGGAGATCGAGGTCGACCCGGAAACCTACGAGGTCCGCGCCGACGGCGAGCTCCTGACCTGCGAGCCCGCCGAAGTGCTGCCGATGGCGCAGCGCTACTTCCTGTTCTAGGATATCGGCATGGCCGAGCCGCTCGAACGCACCGCCCGGAAGACGGATCGCACCGCTTCGCTCTACGAGACGGACATCCACGCCTGGGCGCTGGAGCAGGCCGCACTCGTCCGCAAGCTCGCGCCCGTCGGTGGTCTGGACGTCGAGAACATTGCCGAGGAACTGGAGAGCGTGGGCAAGCAGCAAAGGCAGGAGATCGAGAACCGGCTCGACCAACTGCTGCTGCATCTCCTCAAGGCCCGCTTCCAGCCCGAACACTGGAAAGGCGGTTGGCAGGCTTCGATCAAGGTCCAGCGCCGGGCGATCACCAAGCTCCTGCGCGACAACCCGAGCCTGAAGGGCCATCCGGCCGCGGTGCTCGAACAGGAGTACGGCACCGCGCGGCTGATGGCGGCGGCCGAGACCGAATTGCCCGAAGCAACCTTCCCCGAGACCTGCCCCTTCACCATCGACGATATCCTCGACGACGGCTTCTTCGGCTGACGCGCGGCGGATCCCCGGTGCTCGCCCCGTCCCGCTCCTCTCGATCCTCCGGCCGCGCGTCCCTGATCGGCCTGCTCGCCCTGTCGCAGATCGTCGGCTGGGGCACCACCTTCGACATGCCGGCGGCGCTGGGACGGGCGATGGCGGCCGACCTCGGGGTGCCGCTCTCCGGCGTCATGCTCGGCCTCTCCGCGATGATGGGTGCCGGTGCGCTGGCTGGGCCCGCGGTCGGGCGGGCGCTGGTGCGCCACGGCGCGGCCGACGTGCTCGCCGTGGGCTCGATCACCATGGCCGGCGGCCTGTTCCTGATGGCGGCGGCGACGGCCTATCCGTTCCATCTCGCCGCCTGGGTCGTCGTCGGCCTCGGCGGCGCGATGGCGCTGACCACCGGCGCCCACACGGCGGTGGCCGAGCGCCGGCCGGGCGACGCGCGCGAGACCATCACCCTCCTGATGCTGCTGACGGGGCTGTCCGCCACGGTGTTCCTGCCGATCCTGGCGGCGGCCGAGGCCACCGTCGGCTGGCGCGTGACGCTGATGGCCTGCGGTCTCGTGCAGCTCCTCGTCGCCGCACCGCTGCACGCCTTCGCGCTGCCGCGCGCCGCCCGCACCGGCCCGGGCGCTGTAAAGGCGGGCGGCAAGACGGCGCCCTTCGTGCCGACGAAGCGGCCCCGGCTCGCCTTCGCGCTGATCGCTGCGGTGCTGGCGGTGTCCGCCTTCGTCTCCTTCGGCCTGTCGCCGATGCTGCCGACCCTGCTCGCGGCCAAGGGCTTGACGCCCGAGCAGGCGATCGGCGTCGCGACGGCGCGCGGCGCCATCGGCGTCTCGGCGCGGGCGCTCGACTTCGCCGCCGCCGGCGTCGTCGGTCCGATCGTCTCGGCGATCCTCGCCGCCGGACTGGTGGCGGTGAGCTTCGTGGCCCTCGGCCTCGAACGCCTCGACCTCTGGCACGCCGGCGGCTTCGTCGCGGCCTACGCGATCGGCACCGGCATCATGGCCGTGGTGCGCTCGACGCTGCCGCTGGTCTTCTTCCGCCGCGAGGACTATGGCTTGCACATGGGCAGACTGGCGCTTCCCCAGAACATGACGATCGCGCTCGCGCCGGCCGCCTTCGCCGCCTTCGTGGACGCCGGCCGGATCGACGCGCTCGCCGATCTCTGCCTCGCCCTCTCGTCCCTCACCGTCGCCGCGCTCGTCGGTCTCGCCCTCGTGAGATGGGACGACCGGCACCGCCTCACCGGACCCCGACCCGCATGATCACCGCGACCCGCATCATCCCCGCCGGCCAATGGACCGGCGAACCCGCCGACGCGCTCGTGCTGGAGCGCGACGACCGCCATCGCCGCCGCCTCGTCATGCGCTGCGTCGACAAGACGGTGTTCCTGCTCAACTTGCCGGAGGCGCAGGTGATGAAGGACGGCGACGCGCTCGAACTCGAGGACGGCCGCCTGATCGTGGTGCGCGCCAAGGCCGAGCGGCTGCTCGAGATCACCGCGGCCGACCCGCACGATCTCGTCCGCGTCGCATGGCACCTCGGCAACCGCCACCTGCCGACCCAGATCCTCGGCGACCGCCTCAGGATCCGCGAGGACCACGTCATCGAGGACATGCTGGTCCGGCTCGGCGCGGGCGTCGCCCACGTCGCCGACGCCTTCGATCCGGAAGGCGGCGCCTATGGTCTCGGTACGGTGCAGGGCCACGACCATGGCCACGGGCACGACCATCATGCCCACGATGATCACGGGCACGGGGATCACGGGCACGAGCACCATCGGCACGGACATGCCGACGAGCATGGTGCGGACTGCGGCTGCGGGCACGACCACGGCCACGAACACCATGCCCACGACGATCACGGGCATGGACACGACCACGGACACCACGACCACGAACACGGCGAGGGCTGCGGCTGCGGCTGCGGCCACGATCACGGGCACGCGCACCACGCCCACGACGACCACGGGCACACCCACGACCACGGGCACCACGCCCATGGCAACCACGAGCACGGCCACGACCACCACGGCCACGAACACGGCGAGGGCTGCGGCCATCGGCACGACGAGCACGGGCGCCATCGTGACTGAGGCGGCGGCGGGATCGGATCTCGTCAAGCTGATGACGTGGCTGTCGCCGGCCTTCCCGGTCGGCGCCTTCACCTACAGCCACGGCCTGGAATGGGCGGTCGAGGACGGCACGGTGCGCGACCGCGACGGGCTCGCGGCCTGGATCGGCGACGTCGTCCGGCACGGCGCCGGCCGGTCCGACGCGGTGCTGCTCGCGCGCGCCCACCGCGCCGCCGCCGGGGGCCGCGCGGCCGAGCTCGCCGAGACCGCCGAACTCGCCTTCGCGCTGCAACCCTCCAGGGAACGGCGGCTGGAGGCGGGGGCGCAGGGCAAGGCCTTCGTCGGCGCCATCGAGGCGACCTGGGGCGCACCGACGCTGACGGCGCTCGCCGCGGCGGTGAAGCCGACGCCGGTGGCCTACGCGGTCGCCGTCGGCGTCGCTGCGGCCGACCACGGCCTGGCGCTGCCCGCGGTGGCCGAGGCCTTCCTCGCCGCCTTCGTCGCCAACCTGGTGTCGGCCGCGGTACGCGCCGTGCCGCTCGGCCAGACCGACGGCCAGCGCGTGGTGCGCGACCTCGCGCCGGTGGTTGCGGCGGTGGCCGCAGAGGCGCTGGCGGCCGATCCCGACGACGTCGGCGGTGCGGCGCTCAGGGCCGACATCGCCTCCATGAAACACGAAACCCAGTACACGAGGCTGTTCCGCTCATGACCAAGGTGACGAACGGGCCGCTGCGCGTCGGCGTCGGCGGGCCGGTGGGCTCCGGCAAGACGGCGCTGATGGACGCGCTCTGCAAGGTGCTGCGCGAGCGCTGGGACATCGCGGCGATCACCAACGACATCTACACCAAGGAGGACGCCGAGTTCCTGACCCGGTCGGGCGCGCTGCCGCCCGAGCGGATCGCCGGCGTCGAGACCGGCGGCTGCCCGCACACCGCGATTCGCGAGGACGCCTCGATCAACCTCGCCGCAGTCGCCGAGATGACCGAGAAATTCCCGGGTCTCGACGTGGTGCTGATCGAATCGGGCGGCGACAACCTCGCCGCCACCTTCTCGCCCGAGCTCGCCGATCTCACGATCTACGTCATCGACGTCTCGGCCGGCGACAAGATCCCGCGCAAGGGCGGCCCGGGCATCACCCGCTCCGACCTCCTGGTGATCAACAAGATCGACCTCGCCCCCCACGTCGGCGCCTCGCTCGAGGTGATGGACCGCGACGCCCGCAAGATGCGCGGCAGCCGGCCGTTCGTGTTCACCAACGTGCGCGCCGGCCACAACGTCGACCGCGTCGTCGCCTTCATCGAGGAGGCCGGCGGGCTGGCGGCCGGAGGCTGAGACATGCCCGGCAAAGTCCCGACTCGTCGGGACTTCACGAGACTTCGGCCTTTCGGCCGGCGCGCGGTCGGGCGCTTCTCGCCCGCAATGCTCCGACCACGGGTCGGAACTTTGCGAGCTCGGTTCGAGCCTCCCGGTCCTCACGCCCCGACCGCCTCCTCGGCGACGGCGGCGACCAGGGCGTCGGCGATGCCGGCGACGGCCATGCGCGCGGCGGGATCGCGCGCGGATTCGAGCAGGACGACCTCGCTCGACGGCAGCGCCGGCAGGCCCGACTCGCGGCCGAGGATCACCGTGCCGGCCGGACGGAAGCGCCGGCCGAGGCAGGCGATACCGAGGCCGGCGGCGGCGGCGGCCTGCACCGCGGCGACGCCGCGGCTGACGAAGACCTCCGTCCAGGGAATGCCGGCGCCGTCGAGGGCGCGGACGACGGTGAGGCGGGTGTTGCACGGCGACTCGACGCCGACCAGCGGCACCGGTTCGCCGGGCCGCCAGTCGAGGTCGGGCGCGGCGCAGAAGCAGAGGTCGTCGCGGTACAGCGTGCGGCCGCGCTCGCCGCCCGGGGCGCGCCGGATCACCACCGCGTCGAGCCGGCCGGCGTCGAAGGCGGCGAGCAGCACGTCGGACAGACCCAACTGAACCTCGATCTTCAGCCGCGGCATCAGCCCGCGGACGCGCGCCAGCGCCGGCGCCAGCGTCAGGCCCCCGGCGTGCTCGGCGACGCCGATCGCCAGTGACACCGGGGCCTCCCCGACGATCGCGCGGCGCAGCGCGTCGTCGTGGGCGGCGAGGATGCGGCGGGCGTCCGGCAGGAAGCTGCGCCCGGCCGGCGTCAGCTCGACCGAGCGCGGGGTGCGTTCGAACAGCACGCGCCCGAGCCGCTCCTCGAGCTTCTTCAGCCGGACGCTGACCGCCGACTGGGTCGCGCCCACCTGGAGGCCCGCGACGGTGAAGCTCTGGGTGTCGGCGACGGCGACGAAGGAACGCAGCAGGTCGATGTCGAGGCTCACCGGCGCATCTCCCCGGGGCAGGTCCGAGCCGGCCAAAGCGGCGGCTCCTGATCATGACGATATGGCATGAATGATATTCCGGCAATTCGTTTCCGTCATCGATCGGGCGAGCCTAACGTCCGGGCTGTCACCCACCGACGGAGGTCGTCCGCCATGCCGCTGATCCAGGTTCACCACGCCACCCGCGCCGACGCTCCCGACCGCGCGCCGGCGATCGCCGCCCTCGTCACCCGGCTCGCCGCCAAGGTGCTGCGCAAGCGCGAGGACCTCACTGCGGTGATCGTCACCCGCGTCGACCCGGCGGTCTGGTACGTCGGCGGGCGGCGATTGTCGGATCTCGACCTCGCGAGCTACGCGCTCGAGATCAAGGTCACCGACGGCACCAACACCCCGGCCGAGAAGGCCTCGTTCCTGGCCGCCGTCCACGCCGGCATGGGCGAGATCCTCGGGGCCCTGCACCCGGAGAGCTACGTCCACGTCGAGGAGGCCCGCGGCGACGCCTACGGCTACGCCGGCATCACCCAGGCCCGCCGCGCTTACGACGACATCGACGAGCGCGACCGGCGCGAGCATCTCGCCACCGCCGCGGTGGCGCGCTGGGGCATCCGCTGACGGCCGGCCGGCGCTCGGCGCAAGGCCGCCGCCCGCGCCGCGGCCTTGCCGCGGCGGGCGCGGGCGGGTAGGCAGCGAACGGGCCCCTCCCGCCGCGGTATCCGCCCGTGACCGACATCCTCCTCGACGTCCTGCCCGTCTTCCTGATCATCGCGCTCGGCTGGGCGGCGGTGGTGTCGGGCTTCCTCAAGGCCGAACTCGGCGACGCCCTCGGCGACTTCGTGTTCCGGATCGGGGTGCCGGTGCTCCTGTTCCGCACCGTCGCCACCGCCGACTTCTCCGGCGGCTCGCCCTGGGGGCTCTGGGTCGCCTATTTCGGCGGCGTCGCCGTCACCTGGACCGCGGGCCACCTGGTCGCGACCCGCTTCTTCGCCTCGGACGCCCGTTTCGGCGTGATCGCCGGGGTGTCGTCGGCCTTCGCCAACACGGTCTTCGTCGGCCTGCCGCTGGTGATCCGCCTGCTCGACCAGAAGGGTGTCGCGGCGCTCGCCATCCTGATCTCGGTGCACCTGCCGGTGATGATGATCACCGGCACGCTCTTGATGGAGCGCGCCGCCCGCCGGACCGAGGGCCGCCCGCCGCGCCCGCTGAAGACGGTGCTGGCGCAGGTCGCCGGCACGCTGGCGCGCAATCCGCTGGTGATCGGCATCCTGCTCGGCTCGGCGGTGCGCACGCTCGGCGTGCCGCTCGGCGGCGTGGTCGGCGCCACGCTCGACCAGATCGCCGCCACCGCCGGCCCGACCGCGCTGCTCTCGATCGGCATGGCCGTGCGCCGCTACGGCGTGCGCGACAACCTCGGCCTCGCCGCGGTGATCGCGGCGCTGAAGCTCGTCGTGCTGCCCGCGACCGTGTTCGGCCTGACCCGGCTGGTCGCCATCGAGCCGACCTGGGCGGCGGCGATGGTGCTGACCGCGGCGGTGCCGACCGGCGTCAACGCCTACCTGATCGCCAACCACTTCGGCGTCGGCCACGGTCTCGCCTCGTCGGTGATCACGCTGACCACCCTGTTCGGCGTCGTGACGGTGACGGTCTGGGCCTGGGTCCTCGGGTTCTGAACACCGCCGGCACGGCTCAAACCAGACCCAGGCGCGCGCGAATGTCGGCCGGCGTGGCCCCGGCGGCGCGCAGGGCGGCGAGACCCTCCGACTTCAGCGACTTCGACAGCTTGCGCCCGTCCGGGCCGAGCACGAGGCCGTGGTGGCGGTAGCGCGGCGCCGGCAGGCCGAGCAGCGTCTGCAAGAGCCGGTGCACCGCGGTGGCGTGGAAGAGGTCGCGGCCGCGCACCACGTCGGTGACGCCCTCTGCCGCGTCGTCGACCACCACGGCGAGGTGGTAGCTCGCCGGTGCGTCCTTGCGGGCGAGCACGACGTCGCCCCAGGCGAGCGGATCGGCGGTGACGGTGCCGGTCTCGCCGGCGGGGCCCGCGCCGGCCTCGTCCCAGGCGAGCGGCCCGGCGAGCGCCGCCGCCTCGGCCATCCTGAGGCGGAGCGCGTGCGGCTCGCCGGCGGCGACGCGGCGCGCGGCGTCGGTGGGATCGAGGTCGCGGTCGAGGCCGGGATGGAGCGGCGCGCCGTCGGGATCGCGCGGGGCCGGACGGCCGACCGCGCGCTCGGCCGCAGCGACCGCCTCCGCGACGTCGGCGCGGCTGGCGAAGCTCGGATAGACGAGGCCCATGGCCGCGAGACGGTCGATCGCGGCCCGGTAGTCGGCGACGTGGTCGGACTGGAACCGCGGCGGCCGCTCATAGGCGAGGCCGAGCCAGTCGAGGTCGGCGAGGATGCCGGCGACGAAGGCCGGCCGGGCGCGGGCTGCGTCGACGTCCTCGATCCGGACCAGGAAGCGGCCGCCGGCGGCGCGGGCGAGGTCGTGGTTGAGGATCGCCGACAGGGCGTGGCCGAGATGGAGTTCGCCGTTGGGCGAAGGGGCGAAACGGAAGACGGGCGTCGGCATCGGCAGGTGGTTCACGGCGGTCGGATCGAGCATTACATGGTTTCGGCGCGCCGCGCCGCCGCGACGCGCCGAGGGATCGTCCCCATGACCCGCCTGCTGCTCTCGAATGCCGACATGACCGAGGGCCTCGACGCGCTCTGCGCCGCCGATCCCCGGCTGACGCCGATCCGGGCGCTCGCCGGCCCGGTCGAGATCCGGCACCGGCCGCCGGGCTTCGAGGGCGTCGCGCGGATCGTGGTGGCGCAGATGCTGTCGGTGGCGAGCGCGGACGCGATCTGGCGCCGCTTCGAGGCCGAACTCGGCACCGTCACCGCGCCGGCCTTCCTGGCCGCGGCGCCGGAGCGGCTCCGGGCGGTCGGCCTTTCCGGCGGCAAGGTCCGGACGCTGACGGCGGTCGCCGAGGCGGCGGTCGGCGGGCTCGACCTCGTCGCCCTCGCCGACGCCCCGCCCGCGGAGGCGACGGCGGCCCTGACGGCGCTGCCGGGGATCGGGGTCTGGACCGCCGAGATCTTCCTCCTGTTCTGCGCCCGCCACGCCGACGTGTTCCCGGCCGGCGACCTCGCGCTCCAGGTCGCGACCATGGAGGGCCTTGCACTGGCGGCGCGGCCGAAGGAGAAGGACATGCGCGCGATCGCCGCCGCCTGGGCGCCCTGGCGCGGCGTCGCCGCCAAGCTGCTCTGGGCCTACTACAAGGCCGTCCGCGAGGGCCGCACCGCGCTGCCGGTCTGACCGTCCGCGGCGCCGGCGCCCGAACCCCGAGGGATCCCCGACGACATGACGCGCATCGACGGCCCCCGCCTCCCCGCCACCGGCGGACCCGCCACCGCGCTGGTGGTGTTCCTGCACGGCTACGGCGCCGACGGCAACGACCTGATCGACATCGGCGCCGCCTGGCAGCCGCACCTGCCGGGCGTCGCCTTCGTCAGCCCGCACGCGCCGGAGCCCTGCGCGATGTCGCCGATGGGCCGTCAGTGGTTCCCGCTGACCTTGCGGGACGACACGGAACGCTGGCGCGGCGTCGTCCACGCCCGCCCCGCCCTCGACGCCTTCCTCGACGCCGAACGCGACCGGCTCGGCGTCACCGACGACCGCATCGTGCTGGTCGGCTTCAGCCAGGGCACGATGATGGCGCTGCACGTCGGGCTGCGCCGGCCGGCGCTGGCGGCGATCGTCGGCTATTCGGGCCTGCTCGCGGGCCCCGAGCACCTCGACGAGGCGACGGCGCGGCCGAAGGTCACGCTGATCCACGGCGACCAGGACCAGGTGCTGCCCGTCCAGTTCACCTTCGCAGCGGCCAGCGCCCTCGGCGCCGCCGGCATCCCGGCGGAATTCCACGTCTCCAAGGGCATCGGCCACGGCATCGACCAGCGCGGCCTCGTGCTCGGCCTCGAGACCGTCGCCGGCGCGCTCGGCATCGCCCTGCCGCGGCGCTGAGGCCCGCCCTCGACCGGCGCCCGCGCCGCCCCAGATCGGTCGGGTCGGCGCACGCCGCCCCGCCACCCAGCTCCCGGAGTCTCGACGGACGTGGACACCTTCTTCCGCTTCGCCGTGCCGATCGCCGTCGGCGTCGTCGGCATCGTGCTGCTCGCCGGCCTCAGGAACATGATGCGCGGCGGCAATCCCAACCTGTCGCAGAAGCTGATGCGCTGGCGCGTCGCGCTGCAGTTCCTCGCCATCGTCGTCATCATGGCGGCGATCTGGTTCCGCGGCGGCTGAACCTCGGAGACATCGCGATGGTCGTCCTCAACAGGATCTACACCCGCACCGGCGACGCCGGCACCACCGCCCTCTCCACCGGCGAGCGGCGGGCGAAATACGACCTCCGGGTCGCCTCCTACGGCACGGTCGACGAGACCAACGCCACGATCGGGCTCGTCCGCCTGCACACCCGCGACGAGGCCGTGCTCGACCCGATGCTCGGGCGGATCCAGAACGACCTGTTCGACCTCGGCGCCGACCTCGCCACCCCGGAGCGCCCCGAGCCGCTCGGCTGGGAGCCGCTGCGCATCGTCGCCGCCCAGGTGGCACGGCTCGAGGGCGAGATCGACACGCTCAACGCCGAGCTCTCGCCGTTGCGCTCCTTCGTGCTGCCGGGCGGCAGCGCCGCGGCCGCGCACCTGCACCTCTCCCGCACCGTCTGCCGGCGCGCCGAGCGGCTGGTGGTGGAACTCGCCGCCGATCCGGCGGAGACCGTCAACCCGGAGACGGTGAAGTACCTCAACCGGCTCTCGGACTTCCTGTTCGTCGCCGCCCGCTGGATCAACGACCGCGGCGCCGCCGACGTGCTCTGGGTGCCCGGCCAGAACCGCTGAGGGCGGCGGGGCGGGGAGCCGGTTCGGGCACGCACCCCGGACCTCTCCCTCCACGGCCTTGGTCCGCGGCGGCGGACTCTCCACGGCAGGGGACGGACCGAGCCGGCCTCCGATGCGTCGACCGCGGCGCAGACCGCAGGGACGTGGATGGTCCGCCTGCGCGGACCAAGTCGTCGAAATGCTGGTGGAAAAGCCTACGCCGACGCACGGCGCCGGCGTCGGTCGAGCGCGCCGCCGTCAGCCGGCGAGGCGTCGGCTGTCCCCGTCGCGGCGGGCGCGGCCGTTGCGCATGGCGTCTCCGACCGCGCGGCGGATCTCGGCGAGGGTGAAGGGCTTCGGCAGCACGTCCTCGACCAGCTGGTCGAGGCCGTGGGCGCGCTCGCGCTGGTCGGCATAGCCGGTCATCAGCAGGATCGGCAGCTCGGGACGGTCGCGCGCCACGGCGAGGGCGAGCGCGATGCCGTCGAGCACCGGCATCATGATGTCGGAGACGAGGAGGTCGTAGGCGGCGGCGGGATCGGCGAGGATCTCCAGCGCCTCGCCGCCGTCGCCGGCGGTATCCACGGAATGCCCGTCGAGTTCCAGCGCGCGCTTGACGAAGACGCGGACGCTGTCGTCGTCCTCGGTGAGCAGGATGTGGGCCATGGCCTTTCCTCGCCTCGCCCCGCCGGGGGCTCCTCGGGCCTCAGCCGTCGCCGTCCTCGCGGACGACGCCGACGAAGGGCAGTTCACGATAGGCGTGGGCGGCATCCATGCCGTAGCCCACGACGAACTTGTCCGGACAGACGAAACCGACCAGGTCGGCCTCGATCTCGGCCTTGCGCTTGCCGGGCTTCTCGAGCAGCACCGCGACGTCGACCCGGGCGGCGCCGCGTTCGATCATCAGCGCCCGCGCGAAGGCCAGCGTGCGGCCCGACTCCAGGATGTCGTCGATGATCAGCACGTCGCGGCCGGCGACGTCGGTGTCGATGTCGCGGACGACGCGGACGGTGCCCGAGGACACCGTACCGGTGCCGTAGCTCGACAGCATCATGAACTCGACCTCCGGGGCGAGGTCGCGGCGGTGCAGCGCGCGCAGGAGATCGGCGGCGAACATGAAGCTGCCTTTCAGGATGGCGATCACCAGCAGCCGGCGCGGCGCCCGACCGGCCACCTCGCCCGCGATCCAGTCGACCTTCCCGGCGATGGCGTCTTCCGAATAGAGAACGTCGATCTTCCTGCCCGACATCGATACCCCTGCCGCTGCGTGGCCCACCCGCGGCCGGTCGTCCGACACCGCCGGCGCCGCGAGGACCCGGCCCTCGGACACCATCTTTTCACGAAGCGCACTCATGGTCCACGCCGGTCGACGAAGCGGACCTGGGCGTCGACGGCCGCGTCCGGCGGAGCCGGCAGGCGCGACTTGAAGCGGATCGTCTCGCCGGCGCCGATGCGGTCCTTCGGCGCCTCCATGGTCCAGGCGTAGACCTCGCGGTCGAGCGCGGAAAGCAGCGAGAAGCGCAGCGACGGCACCGGGCGCACCCCGGTGGTGACGTTGGTGATGGTGCCCTCGACGACCAGGACCGGCGTCGCGCCGTCGAGTTCGCGCGAGGTCTGGACGTCGCCGAACTCGAGGCCGCGGAGATTCACCGGTAGCCCGACCGCGGCGTAGAGACCGGCGAAGTCCGGGAACAGCCGCACCACCTGCTCGCGGCCGAACAGGACGCCGACGGCGAAGAAGAACACGAAGGCGGCGGCGACGCCGACCATGGTCGAGTTGGACTCGCCGCCGAGCGCGCCGCGACGCTTCTTCGGCTTCGTCTTCGGCGCCGGCTTGGCCTTGCGGCGGTCGCGCCGCTTCTCGGCGAAGGACGGGGTCTCGGCCTCGATCGTGGGGCCGGCGGGACCCGGGGACGCGTCGGCGGTCGGGGCCGCGCCGGCGGTCTCCTCGCGCGGGCGGAACGGGACGACGGCGCCGCCGGCCGCCACGTCGTCCGCCGCGGCGTCGCCGGCGGACTCGACGGTCTCCGCCGCGGCGGCGGCCCAGTCGTCGTCCGCGCCGGGTTCGGCGGCACGGCCGACGGGGGCGTCCTCGGCGAGGGCGGCCTTCCAGTCGTCCTCGGTGGGTTCGGGGAACCGGGCGGCGGCGCGGGCGACCGGGTCGTCGTCCTCCGCGTCCATGTCGGCGCCGGGCCGCGCGTGCCAGACCGTGCCGCAGCGCGTGCAGCGGACCTTGCGGCCGGTCGCCCCGAGGGCGCCGTCGGCCAGCTGGTAGCTGCTCTCGCAGGACGGGCACGTCAGTTTCATGCCGCGGTTCGGCTCGCCGTGGTCGATCGAATCAAGGTCGCCCCCGGCGGGGGCACCCCTTCCAGCGGACGCCCGGCGCCGTTAACGATCGGTTAACGCGGGTGCTTAATGCGACGTTAACGGCGCACCACCATCATCCTGCCGAACACCCCGGCGAGGTTCTCCCGGCAAGGTGAGACGAGGACGGCCGTGATACGCTTCGAGAACGTCGGATTGCGCTACGGGATGGGACCGGAGGTGCTGAGCGACCTCACCTTCGAGATCGCGCCGCAGTCGTTCCAGTTCCTGACCGGCCCGTCCGGCGCCGGCAAGACCTCGCTGCTGCGGCTGTTGTTCATGTCGCTGAAACCGACGCGCGGCCTCATCAACCTGTTCGGGCGCGACACCAGCCGGATCGCGCCGGCGGAGCTGCCGAAGCTGCGTCGGCGGATCGGCATCGTGTTCCAGGACTTCCGCCTGCTCGACCACCTGACCACCTACGAGAACGTCGCCCTGCCCTACCGGGTCCAGGGCTGGGACGAGGCCAACTACCGCGCCGACGTGATCGACCTCCTGAAATGGGTCGGGCTCGGCGACCGCACCCACGTCTATCCGCCGATCCTGTCGGGCGGCGAGAAGCAGCGCGCGGCGATCGCGCGGGCGCTGATCACCAAGCCGGAGGTGCTGCTGGCCGACGAGCCGACCGGCAACGTCGACCCGCCGCTCGCCCGCCGGCTCCTGCGCCTCTTCCTCGAGATGAACCGGCTCGGCACCGCCGTGGTGGTCGCCACCCACGACATCGCCCTGATGGACCTCGTCGATTCCCGCCGCATGGTGCTGGTCGACGGCCGGATGGAGATCTACGAATGAGCCGGGCCGACGCCCCGCATCCCGCCGGGGACGACGGCGAGGGCCGGCGGCGGACGACGCCGATCGTGCCGCCGCAGAGCATCGCCGGCCGCACGCTGGCGCTGGTGGTCGCGATCATGACCTTCCTCGCCGGCCTCACCATCGGCGCGGTCACCATGGTCGACGCGGCGGCGCGGGCCTGGCAGTCCGACATCGGCCGCGAAGTGACGATCGAAGTGCGCCCGCTCGACGGCGTCGCCATCGCCGGCGAACTCGACAAGGCGGCGGCGCTGGCGCAGGAGTTCCCCGGGGTCGGCGGCGCGCGCGCCCTCACCGACGCCGAGACGCGCCGACTGCTCGAACCCTGGCTCGGTGCCGGCGTCGACCTCGCGGCCCTGCCGGTGCCGCGGCTGGTGGTGGTCACCATCGACGATCCCGGCGCCTTCGACGTCGCCGCGCTCGCCGCCTCGGTCAAGCGCGAGATCCGCGGCGGCGCCGTCGACGACCACGCCGCCTGGATCGACCGGCTGCGCGCGATGGCACAGTCGATGGTGCTGGCAGGCCTCGCCGTGCTGGCACTGGTGCTGGTGGCACTGACGCTGTCGGTGGTGTTCGCGACCCGGGCCGCCATGGCCGGCAACCGCCACATCATCGAGGTGCTGCACTTCTGCGGCGCCGAGGAT
This sequence comes from Oharaeibacter diazotrophicus, assembly GCF_004362745.1. Classification (NCBI taxonomy): domain Bacteria; kingdom Pseudomonadati; phylum Pseudomonadota; class Alphaproteobacteria; order Hyphomicrobiales; family Pleomorphomonadaceae; genus Oharaeibacter; species Oharaeibacter diazotrophicus. Next base: position 224,058 of record NZ_SNXY01000008.1, read on the forward strand.
CGCTTCGTCGCCGGTCAGTTCCAGCGCCACTTCCTGGTGCTCGGCGTCCGCGGCGGCGCGATCGGCGGCGGCCTCGCCGCGTTGGTGTTCGCGGCGGCGTCCTGGTGGTTCCGCGGTTCTGCGGGCCTGCCCGGCGCCGACCAGATCGAGGGCCTCGCCGGCGCCGTCGAGATCGGCTGGCAGGCCTACGCCGGCGTCGCGGTCCTGGTGGTCGCGGTCGCCGGCCTGACCGCCGCGACCTCGCGCCTCGCGGTGCGGCGCTCGCTGGCGGCGATCGAGTGAGGCCGCCCGGGTGCCGTCCGCGCCGGCGGACGGGCCGCGACCGGGGGCATCCGGGTGGAAGGGGACTTGCCGCCCCCGTGCCGCAATCGGATAGGATGATCCGGTGATGAAGCCGAGTCCGTCGATCGCACCGGCCGGAGACCGCGGCGCCGACACCGTCCGGTCGGACCGCGCCGCCCTTCCGCGCGACCGTTCGCCGCCGAGTGCCTTCGCCCGGCGGATGCGGCGCCTGCGCGCGCTCGCGGTCATGGCGATCGCCCTCGGCCTCACCTCCGCCGGCCTGTTCTTCGGGGGCTTCCTGGTGTTCGCCGACGGCATCGCCCGCGGCCGGGCGCCGGACGGCATCGTCGCCGACGGCATCGTGGTGCTGACCGGCGGCGCCGACCGCATCGCCGGGGCGGTCGACCTCCTGACCCGCGGCAGCGCCCGCCGCCTGCTGATCTCCGGCGTCCATCCCGACACCAGCGCCCGCCAGATCGGCCGGTTGGTCGACGCCGGCCCCTCGCTGTTCGACTGCTGCGTCGACCTCGACCGCCGCGCCGCCAACACCATCGGCAACGCCGCCGAGGCGGCGAAGTGGGCGCGCCAGAACGGCTTCGGCTCGGTGATCGTGGTGACCAGCGCCTACCACATGCCGCGCTCGATGGCGGAGTTGCGCTCGGCGATGCCTGAGATGACGCTGATCCCCTATCCCGTCGCCCGACCGGAGCTCGACCTCGACCGCTGGTACGCCAGCGGCGAAACGGTCTCGCTTCTGCTCGAGGAGTACATGAAGTATATGGCGACGCGCGCCCGGCTGGCGCTTACGGACGACGGCGGCTCGTCCATCCTCGCCAGCCTGGCGCAATGACGCCCGGCCGCCCGGGCCGCCACCGCCCGGGTCCAGAATGGTCTTCCGCACCCTCGTCTACAACGTCGTCTTCTACGTCTCCACGCTGGTCATGATGATCGTCGGCGCGCCGACGATGATCCCCGGCCGGCGCACCGAGATGGCCTTCGTGCGGCTGTGGTCGCGGATCCAGATGGCGCTGCACCGCGCCATCGTCGGGGCCCGCCACGAGATCCGCGGCCTCGAAAGGATGCCGAAGACCGGCTGCATCGTCGCGATGAAGCACCAGTCGACCTGGGAGACGATCGCGATGATCCCGTTGCTCGAGGATCCCGCCTTCATCCTGAAGCGCGAGCTGATGTGGATCCCGTTCTTCGGCTGGTGGGCGGCGCGCGCCAAGATGATCCCGGTCGACCGCGGGCGCGGCCGCGACGCGTTGCGCGCCATGACCGAGCGCGCCAAGAAGGCCGTGGACGAGGGCCGGCAGATCGCGATCTTCCCCGAGGGCACCCGCCGCGAGGCCGGCGCCGAACCGGCCTACAAGTTCGGCGTCGCCGTGCTCTACCGCGACCTCGACGTGCCGATCGTGCCGGTGGCGCTCAACGCCGGACTGGTGTGGCCGCGCCGCGGCGTCCACCGCCGCGGCACCATTGTCGCCGAGGTGCTGGAGCCGATCCCGGCCGGGCTCGACCCGAAGACCGCCTTCCTGCGCCTGCAGCTCTCGATCGAGGAGGCCTGCGACCAGCTGCTGCTGGAGGCGGCCGACCGCGGCGACGAACTGTCGCCGACGGCGGCCAGGCGCGTCGCCGAACTGCGCGCCGGCGCCGGCACCCGGATCACCGAGGGCCGGGTCGCCTGACGGCCGGGGACGGCCCCCCTCACCAGCCATCGAGCTCGGCGACCAGCGCCTCGACGCCGCGGTCGCGGATGCCGAGGTCGGCGAGATGGGCGGCGGTGGCGCGGACGTAGTCGGGATTGCGCCCGGAGCGGCCGGCGGCGTGGCGGACGATCTCGACCATGGCGGCGTGACCGAGGCGGCCGGCATATTGCGGGTGGGCGCGGTCGGCGACGTAGGTCATGGCCCGGACGACCGTGCCGTCGGCGAGGCGGACGGGGCGGACCACTTCCCGGTAGACCGCGGTGACCTGCTCGCGCTCGCGCAGGTAGGCGACAACGGCGTCCCGGTCGGCGAGCGCGACCTCGAAGGCGAGGCCGGTGCACGCGCCGCCGCGGTCGAGGCCGAAGACGAGGCCGGGCCGGGCCTCGGTGCCGCGGTGGACCCAGGAATAGACGCAGAGCGAGCGGTGGGCGCCGACGAGCCGGGCCTTCTCCGCGCGCCGGTGGGCAAAGCCCGGATTCCACATCAGCGAGCCGTAGCCGAACACCCAGAGCGCGTCGTCCATCGTCCTTCCCCTCGCCAGGATCTGCGGTTAGCAGAGGGCTCGCGCCCCGGGCAAGCCCCGGCGGCCCCGATTCGGACGGCGCGCACGGAGGACGGCATGAGCGGCAGGATCATCGCACTGGCGGCCACCGTGGCGGTGGTGGCGGCGGGCTGGACCGGCGGCTGGTACTGGCTCGCCGGCAAGGTCGGCAGCGAGATGGACCGGGCGCTGGACCGCCTCGCCGCCGACGGCGTCGTCGTCACCTGCCCGGACCGGGCGATCGGCGGCTTCCCGTTCCGCATGGAAGTCACCTGCGAGCGGCCGACCGCCACGCTGCCGGACGGCTCGACGCTGACCGCGGCGCGCTTCGCCGCCACCGGCGTGGTCTCGGACCTCGAACTCGTCCGCCTCGCCGCCGAGGCGCCGCTGAAGGCGACGGCGGCGGACGGCACCACGATCGACGCCGGCTTCGCCAGCCTCGTCGCCAGCGTCCGTCACGACTTCTCCGGCCATTTCGGCCGGGTCTCGGTGGTCGCGACCACGCTCGACGCCCGCGTCACCGGCGCCGACGGCACCACCGGCCGCCTCAGCGCCGACGAGGCCGAAGTGCACGTGCGCCCGGTCGAGGCCTCGCCGGAGGATCTCGACCTCGCGCTGTCGGCGACCCGGGCGGTCGGCGAGGCCGGAGGCGCCGCGGTGCTGCCGGCGCCGGCCGACGTCGGCCTCGCCGGCGTCGTCCGGCGCGCCGCCCTGTTCGGCGGCGACCCCGAACGGCTCAGGGCCTGGACCGCCGCCGGCGGCGAGATCGGGCTGTCACAGGCGGTGCTGGCGGTGGGCGACACGAAGCTCGAGGCGTCCGGCACGGCGGCGCTCGCCGAGGACGGCCGGCCGAAGGCGGAGATCGCGCTATCGGCGACCGGGATCGGCTGGCTCGGCGACCAGGTCAAGGCCGGCAAGCCGGTGCCGCCGCTCCTCACCACGCTCGCCTCGGCGATGCTGCTGCTCGGCCGACCCGACGGCGAACGCCGGACCATGACCGTCAAGGCCGACGCCGGCGCCGTCAGCGCCAACGGCCTGCCGCTCGGCAAACTGCCGAAGCTGTTCTGATACCCGTCTCGTAGAGTCCCGACTCGTCGGGACTCTACGAGGTTTCGGCCGTACGGCCGGCGCCCGGTCGGGCGCTCCTCGCCCGCGATGCTCCGCCCACGGGTCGGACTTTGCGGGCTCGGGACGAGACCCGCTCCGGCCGAAGACGCGGGCCGCGCGCTCGGGCGATCAGCCCCAGCCGATGTCGCGGCGGGCGCCGCGGATGGTGATGGTGAAGCCGGCGACGACGTCGACGAAGGCGATCACGGTCAGGATGACGAAGACCGAATGGGCCGCCGGCGCCGCGATCAGGAACTCGACGAGATAGGCGACGAAGACCAGCATCGACAGCACGTGGTCGGCGAGCGAGGCGTTGCCGGTGCGGGTCGCCTTCAGGATCTCGACGAACAGGAGGACGATGCCGATCACCAGCATCAGGTCGCCCGAGGTCATGGTGAAGCGGGCGCCGGACAGCATCTCGACGGTGAACAGCGGCGCCAGCCAGGGGTCGCCGCCGCCGGCGCCGAACAGGCCCCAGGCGAACAGGTTGTAGGCGATCAGCGGGACGATCGTGAGCGGGATCGTGAACAGCATCGCGCGGCGGGTCCTCTCCTCGGGGTCTCTCCACCGCCGACGAAGCAGGCGAAGGTGACGGTTCCACGGCGGCGCGACGACGGACGGTGCGAATACACGGGGACGACGCCGGTCGCGGGCACCCCGGAAACGCGGAAGGCCGGCGATCCCGTCTGGGAACGCCGGCCTTCCTGAAACGTCGATCCGCGTGTGGATCCGCCGGAAACCGTCAGACGGTCTCCTTCGGCTCCAGGATCTGGCGACCGCGGTACATGCCGGTCTTGAGGTCGACGTGATGCGGACGGCGCAGCTCGCCCGAGGTCTTGTCCTCGACGTAGGTCGGGGCCTTCAGGGCGTCGGCCGAACGGCGCATGCCGCGCTTCGACGGCGAAGTCTTTCGCTTGGGAACAGCCATTTCCAACTCCATCGCCGGCCGGCGTCCCGTGCCGCACGGCAATGCCGGTGCGACGGGCGCCTCGGCGCTCGCTCCAAAAAGATGGGGCCTTATACAGGGGCGACCCGGCTTTGGCCAGTGGCGCGGCGAAAAAAGTGCCGCGGCGCCGCGGTTGGCGTCAGCGGTCGAACAGGCAGTCGACGTAGGCGCCGGCCTGGGCGGTGCGGCGCTCGACGGTGCGGGCGTAGCGCGCCTGGTACTTGCCCGGCTTGGCCGGGTTGCGCTCGATCGGGTTGGGCAGGGCCGAAACCAGCAGCGCCGCCTCGTGGCGGGTCAGCTTGGCGGCGGGCTTCTTGAAGTATTTCTGGGCCGCCGCCTCGGCGCCGTAGAGGTTGGGGCCCCATTCGGCGATGTTGAGATAGATCTCCATGGTGCGCCGCTTCGACCAGACGAGGTCGACGTAGAGCGCGAGCGGGATCTCCATCGCCTTGCGCAGGTAGCTGCGGCCGTTCCAGAGGTAGAGGTTCTTGACGGTCTGCATCGTCACCGTACTGGCGCCGCGATTGGGGCCGCCGCTGCGCGACAGCACGGCCCCCAGGCTGTCCCAGTCGACGCCGCCGTGGCTGCAGAACTTGCCGTCCTCGCCCATCACCACCGCCATCGGCAGCTGCGGCGAGATCTCGTCGAAGGACACCCAGTCGCGAGTATAGCCGCGGCCGGTGACGAGATCGGCGAGCATCAGCGTCGAGACCGGCGGCACCAGCCAATAGACGACCGTCAGGACCAGCGGCGCGAGCGCGAGCGCGACGGCGAGGCGGAAGAGGCGGCGCGGCCAGCGGCGGCGCCGTGGCGCCGGCGCCGCGGGGACCTCCTCCCCAGCGACCGCCCCGTAGCTGTCATCGGCCTCCACGGTCATGCACCGTCGTCACCGCCGCGTCCGGCGGGTCCCGCCTCGAAGTTCCGTTCCAAGAGGGATGTACCGGGTTTGCCGGTGGTCGTCACGTCGGCGCGGCGGGAAATCCGAGCGGCAGGAGCCGATCGCCCCGATTCTGCACATTGTTTCGGCAGAAGCCGCCGATTTGAGCGGCGATGCACAGGAATTGACGTGGCGCAATTTCGGGCAGAGTGGGATTCTGAACTCGAAAGCGGCGGTGGCTTCGGATCTCCGACCTCTACCTCCCTCACCGCCGCCTTCGATCTTTCCTCCCTGACTTCAGGCCGGGCTCGTCCCGGCCTTTTTCTTTTCGGGCACCGACGATCGCACGCGGCGCGCAAAGCACCGCCGGAGCGGCTCCTGCCCGCCTATCCCTCCACCAGCACCGTGTGGGCCGGGCTCCAGGAAAGCTGGAGCGTGTCGCCCTCGGCGGGGCCGGCACCGGCGCGGTTCTGGACGAACACGCCGACGGTGCGGCCGGCGACGTCGAGGCGATAGGTGACGGCGTTGCCGGTGAAGACCTCCGCCGTGACGCGGCCGGCGAGGCGGTTCCGCGGCAGCCCGTCCGCGTCCGCGGCGGCGTCCGGGCCGACGGCGAACTTCTCCGGACGCACGGCGGCGGTGACACGGGTGCCCTCGGCGGCGGCATCGGTGGTCAGGATGGCGCTGCCGTCGTCGAGCAGGATCCGGGTCAGGGCACCGTCGCGGCCGACGACGCGGCCCTCGAAGAAGTTGGCGTTGCCGAGGAAGTTCGCCACGAAGCGCGTGCGCGGGCGCTCGTAGAGCGCGCGCGGCGGGCCGATCTGCTCGACCCGGCCCTCGCTCATGATGGCGATGCGGTCGGACAGCGTCAGCGCCTCCTCCTGGTCGTGGGTGACGAAGACAGTGGTGATGCCGACGTCGCGCTGGATCTGCTTCAGCTCGATCTGCATCTCCTCGCGCAGCTTCTTGTCGAGCGCGCCGAGCGGTTCGTCGAGCAGCAGCACCTTCGGGTTGGTGGCGAGTGCGCGGGCGAGCGCGATGCGCTGCTGCTGGCCGCCGGAGAGCTGGCGCGGCTTGCGTTCGCCGTGGCTCTCGAGGCGGACGAGGCGGAGCAGTTCGGCGACGCGGGCGGCGATCTCGGCGCGCGGGCGGTGGCGCACCGACAGACCGAAGCCGACGTTGTCGGCGACGGTGAGATGGGGGAACAGGGCGTAGTTCTGGAACATCATGCCGATGTCGCGCCGGTTGATCGGCACGTCCTGGATCGGCTTGCCGTCGATGGCGATGGCGCCCTCGTCGGGATCGACGAAGCCGGCGATCGAGCGCAGCAGCGTGGTCTTGCCGCCGCCCGACGGCCCGAGCAGGCCGAAGAACTCGCCGTCGGCGATCGTCATCGAGACGTCGGACAAGGCGGTGACGCGGCCGTAGCGCTTGGCGACCCGGTCGATTGCGACGACGCTCATCTCTAGCGCTCCCCACCGAACTTGCTGAAGCGTGCGAACAGGACCATCAGCGCCATCGAGGCGAGGATGATGATGGTGGAGATCGCGTTGATCTCCGGCGTGAAGCCCTTGCGGATCGCCGTGTAGATCTCGACCGGCAGGGTCGAGGTGCCGACCGGGGCGAGGAAATAGGAGATCACGAACTGGTCGAAGGAGATGGCGAAGGCGAACAGCGCCGCCGCAACGATGCCGGGCGCCATCAGCGGCACGGTCACGCGCCGGAAGGTCTGCCAACCGGTCGCGCCCAGCGTCGCCGCGGCCTCCTCGAGCTCGACGCCGAAGCTCTTCAGCCGACTGCCAACGATGATCACCACGTAGGGCAGCGACAGCGCGACGTGACCGGCGAGGATGGCGTGCAGGCCGCGGCCGACGCCGGTCCAGAAGAAGAAGATCAGCATGGCCGTGCCGGTGATCAGCCAGGGGATCGTCAGCACCGGCAGCAGCAGGGCCTGCAGCACGGTCTTGCCGAAGAAGCTGTATCGGGCGAAGGCGAGCGCCGTCATGGTGCCGAGCGTGGTCGCGATCGCCATGTTGGCGAGGGCGAGCAGCACGCTGTTGCGGGCGGCGACCAGCAGCGCCTCGTTGCCGGCGAGGGCGACGAACCAGCGGGTGTCGAACTCGAACGGCAGCTCGTAGAGCTCGGACCGGTTGAAGGCCATCACCATCATCACGGCGATCGGCACGTAGAGGAAGGCGAGCACCAGCGCGAGATAGCCGGAGGCGAAGAGGCCGCGGGGCGAGGGCATCGGTCGGTCTCCCCGGGTCAGAACGACATCTGGCGCTTCAGGAACGGCGCGCAGGCCGCCATGACCACCAGCACGATCGCCAGCATCACGAAGCCGAGCGCCGCACCGAGCGGCCAGTTGAACGAAGCGGTGAACTGGGTCTCGATCAGCGTGCCGAGCATGATCGCCTGCTGACCGCCGAGGATGCGCGGCTCCATGAAGGAGCCGATCACCGGCACGAAGATCAGCACCACGCCGGCGACGATGCCGGGCAGGCTGAGCGGCAGGGTGATCCTGAGGAACACCGCGAGCTTCGACGCGCCGAGGCTGAGCGCGGCCTCGCCGAGGGTGTCGTCGATCGCCTGCAGCGAGACGTAGGAGGTCAGGATCATGTAGGGCAGGTAGGCGTGGACGAGGCCGATCACGATCGCCGGATAGGTGTAGATCAGGTCGATCGTCGGCACCGCCGGCCACAGCCAGTGCAGGAAGCGGTCGGGCAGGCCGCCGGGGTTCAGCACCATCGTCCACGAGAAGGTGCGCACCAGCCCGTTGCTCCAGAACGGCAGCACGATCAGGAGCAGGATCGCCTCGCGCCAGCGGTTGCGAATGTGGCGGGCGAGCAGCAGCGCGGCCGGGTAGCCGATCGCGAAGCAGAAGCCGGTGACGTAGAGCCCGAGTTCGAACGAGCGCCACGCGTTGATGCGGTAGACCGGCTTGGTGAAGAAGTCGACGTAGTGCTTCAGCGTGAAGGTCGCCGTCCGCCCGTTGATCGGGGCGACGTTGAGGAAGCTGAAGTAGAGCATCGCAGACAGCGGCAACAGCACCGTCGCCGCCAGCACCAGATAGGTGCCCCCGGTCAGCCCCGCGATCGCCCTGAGGCGCCGTCCCTCGCGCGTCATCGGCCCACTCCCGTCGATCCGGCGCGCGCGACCCCGGCCGCACGCCCCGCCCCGGTCCCCTCCGCGCCGTCGCCGGAGGATCCGGTCGCGCCGCGATATCGTTAGTGTACGAACATATACGATCGCCCAGGGCCCGCAAGCGCAAAGGCGCCCGCGAGCCCAAAGGCGCCGCGGGCGTCCGGGACGGGGAGGAGGCGGCCCGTGGGGCCGGGACCGCTACGGGACGGACGTCACTCGTCTCCCATCGCGACCAGACTGGCGTTGCCGCCGGCGGCCGCGGTGTTGACCGAGACGACCTGTTCGAGCGCGAAGCGGGCGAGGTAGTGCGGCCCGCCCGCCTTCGGGCCGGTGCCGGACAGGCCGGAGCCGCCGAAGGGCTGCGATCCCACCACCGCGCCGATGACGTTGCGATTGACGTAGACGTTGCCGACCGGCAGCCGCTCCACGATCCGCTTCACCGTGGCGTCGATACGGGAGTGGACGCCGAGGGTGAGCCCGTAGCCGCTGGCGCCGATGGCGTCGATGGTGCGTTCGAGCTGGCTCGCCTTCCAGCGCACCACGTGCAGCACCGGGCCGAACACCTCCTCGGCGAGATCGGCGGCGGAGGGCAGTTCGATCACCGTCGGGGCGACGTAGGTGCCGGCGGCGAGCGCGCCGGTCGGCAGGCGGCCGGCGAAGCGGACCGCGCCGCGGGCGGCCCAGGCGGCGACGTGGGCGTCGATCCGCGCCTTGGCCTCGCGGTCGATCACCGGGCCGACGTCGGTGGCGGGATCGCGGGGATCGCCGACGACCAGTTCGGCGGCGGCGCCGGCGATCAGCGCCAGCATGTGGTCGGCGACGTCCTCCTGCACGAACAGGAGCCGCAGCGCCGAGCAGCGCTGGCCGGCCGAGCGGAAGGCCGAGGTGACGACGTCGTCGCAGACCTGTTCGCCGAGGGCGGTGGCGTCGACGACCATGGCGTTGAGGCCGCCGGTCTCGGCGATCAGCGGCACGATCGGCCCGCGCTTGGCGGCGAGACCGCGGTTGATCGCCCAGGCGGTCTCGGTCGAGCCGGTGAAGGCGACGCCGGCGATCGCCGGGTGGCCGGTGAGCGCGGCGCCGACCGCGCCGTCGCCGGTGACGAGCTGCAGCGCCGACAAGGGCACGCCGGCCTCGTGCAGGAGGCGCACCGCGGCGGCGGCGACCAGCGGCGTCTGCTCGGCCGGCTTGGCGACCACGGCGTTGCCGGCGGCGAGCGCGGCCGCGACCTGGCCGAGGAAGATCGCCAGCGGGAAGTTCCACGGACTGATGCAGGCGAAGACGCCGCGGCCGCGCTGGACGAGGCGATTCTCCTCGCCGGTCGGCCCCGGCAGCACCACGTCGGCCCCGAAGCAGCGGCGCGCCTCGGCGGCGTAGTAGCGGCAGAAGTCGACGGCTTCGCGGACCTCGGCGACCGCGTCGGGCAGGGTCTTGCCGGCCTCGGCGGCGAGGACGGCGAGGAACGCGGCGCGGTCGGCCTCGAGGAGGTCGGCGGCCTTCTCGAGCACGGCGGCGCGGGTCTCGACCGGCGTCGCGCTCCAGGCGCGGAAACCGCCGGCGGCGACGGCGACCGCGCGCTCGACCAGGGCGGCGTCGCCCTCGCGGACGGTGCCGACCACGGTGGCGCCGTCGATCGGCGAGACCACCGGGCGGGCCGGGCCGCCGGCGTCGGCGCCGTCGACGATCGCGGCGGCCGGCGCCGGCGCTGCGGCGCGCTCGATCGCGGCGATGAGCGCGGAGCGGGCGTGGTCGTCGCCGAGTTCGACGCCGCGCGAGTTGAGCCGCGGCGCGAAGATCGCCGCCGGCATCGGGATGCGGGAATGGCGGGCGCGGCTGCCGCCGCCGAGCACGTCCTCGGGCCGGGTCAGGAGCTGCGACACCGGCACGTTGGGATCGCCGACGCCGGAGACGAAGGAGGAGTTGGCGCCGTTCTCGAGCAGGCGGCGGACCAGATAGGCGAGCAGGTCGCGGTGGCCGCCGACCGGGGCGTAAATCCGGCAGGGCTGGCCCTCCTCGACCGTGACCTGGGCGTAGAGCGCCTCGCCCATGCCGTGCAGACGCTGGAACTCGAAGCTGCGGTCGGCACCGGCGAGGTCGAGGATCTCGGCCACCGTGAGGGCGTTGTGGGTGGCGAACTGCGGGTAGATCCGCGGCCGCGCCGCCAGCATGCGGCGGGCGCAGGCGAGATAGGAGAGGTCGGTGCCGGCCTTGCGGGTGAAGACCGGGTAGTCGTCGAGGCCACGCTCCTGGGCGCGCTTGACCTCGGTGTCCCAGTAGGCGCCCTTGACGAGGCGGACCATGAAGCGGCGGTCGAGCGCGCTCGCCAGATCGGCGACCCAGTCGACCACGGCCGCCGAGCGCTTCTGGTAGGCCTGGATCGCGAGGCCGAAGCCGTCCCAGCCCTTCAGGCTCGGGTCGGCGGCGACGCGGGCGATCACGTCGAGCGACAGGGTCAGGCGATCGGCCTCCTCGGCGTCGACGGTGAGGTTGAGGTCGTGGGCGCGGGCGGCGCGGGCGAGTTCGAGCAGCCGCGGCACCAGTTCGGCGTCGACGCGGTCGGCCTTGACCGCCTCGTAGCGCGGGTGCAGCGCCGACAGCTTGACCGAAATGCCGGGCCGGGCCGGCAGCGCCTCGTTGCCCGCGCTGCGGCCGATCGCGTCGATCGCCCGGAAGTAGCTGGCGAAATAGCGCTCGGCGTCGGCGGCGGTGCGGGCGCCCTCGCCGAGCATGTCGTAGGAATGGCGGAAGCCCTTGCCCTCGGCGGAGCGGGCGCGCTGCAGCGCCGCCTCGATCGTCTCGCCGAGTACGAACTGATGGCCCATCACGCGCATCGCCTGCCGCGTCGCCGCCCGCACCGGCGGCATGCCGAGCCGCTTGACGAGGCCGGCGACCACGCCCTCCGGCGTCTCGCCGGGCTGGACGATGCGGGTGGTGACGCCGAGCGCCCAGGCCGAGGCGGTGACCAGCCAGGGATCGCCGCCCTTGCGCGGCTGGTCGAAGGAGGCGGCGGCGAGCTTGTCCTCGATCAGGCGGTCGGCGGTGGCGCCGTCTGGAACGCGCAGAAGCGCCTCGGCCAGCACCATGATGGCGAGGCCCTCCTTGGTCGTCAGCGAATAGGCCTTGAGGAAGTCCTCGACCCCGCCGAGACTCGACTGGCGGTTCCGGATGCCCTCGATCAGTCGTGTCGCATGGCGGTCGACGCGCGTTCGTGCTTCGCTGGAGACCGCGACCTCGGCGATGAGACGGCGTACGACGTCCTCCTCGCGCGGGGCGTACGGGGAGGAGAAGACGGGGCGGTTCGGCAGGGCGTGGAGTGTCATGGGCGGGAACGGCGCTCCAGGGCGAAGGCCCCGGGGCCCGGAGCGCATCTCATTTCCACACCATATCAAGGTGGATGGGGACGATCCGACGTTTCTGGGGCATGGAAACGGGGAATGTCCCGGCGATGGGGGATCTTCGCCGCAAAATCCGCGGATCGGCCGGACCGAACGTCCGAAGGGAGGCGTCAGGTGACTTCTTTGGCACAGGAGCGGGCGAACCGGCGCCCGGAGGTCGAGATACCGGGTCTCGACCGAATCGACCGCAAGATCCTGTCGGCCCTCCAGGTCGACGGGCGCATCACCAACCTCGAGCTCGCCGACAAGGTCGGGCTGTCGCCGACCGCGACAGCCGAGCGCGTCAAGCGCCTGACCCGCGACGGCTTCATCCTCGGCTATTCCGCGCGGCTCGACCCGGCACGGCTGCAGCGCGGCCTCCTGGTGTTCGTCGAGATCAAGCTCGACCGGATGAACCCCGAGGTGTTCTCCACCTTCGCCGCCGCGGTGACCCGCGCGCCCGAGGTGCTGGAGTGCCACCTGATCGCCGGCGGCTTCGACTATCTCGTCAAGGCCCGCGTCAAGGACATGGAAGCCTACCGTTCCTTCCTCTCCGACGTGCTGATGGCCCTGCCGGGCGTGCGCGAGACGCATACGTACCCGGTGATGGAGGAGGTGAAGCACACGTCGGCGCTGCCGTTGTAAGGGGGCAGTAGGGAGTAGGCATTCGGGCTTCGGGCTTCGGCAGCCGGGCTTCGGGCTTCGCCGGTCGGGCTGCGGAGGCGGGTCTTCGACCGTCGGGCCTGGACCGCCGAACACCGAGCCTCGGCGGCGATCCTACGGGCGCCGAACGGCCGCCCCCCGTCTCCCCATCCTCGACAGGCCCCCTCCCCCCTGGAGGGGGAGGGTTGGGGAGAGGGGGCAGACGGGTCGCGGCATCCATCGACATTCTCCTCGACGTCCGGGCCCCGGGCGGACGGTGCGGCGGTGGCCCCCTCTCCCTGTCCCTCCCCCTCCAGGGGGGAGGGGACGCGGTGGCGATGGCGCGGCTCGATTGGAAGGGGCGGCGGCTACACACGCCGCTCCGGCCGTTGCGCAAAACCGATGGGCGTGGAGCATGCCTCCCGGGCGGCGTTTCCGTGGCCGGTCGATCGGGAATCGCGGCGCCCACGCCACGTCGCCCGCCGCTTCCTCCCCGAAGAGGCTTGACCGCGCCGGTGCGGTGGGGCACCGGAGCGGCGTCTCATGCCGGACGCCGACCATGACCAGCCGCTTCGAGGACCATCTCTCCGCTCTCGCCGACGCCGTCGAGGCCCGGCTCGCCGTGGTGCTGGCCGACGCCGCCGGGCCGGGCGAGTCGCGCCGGCCGGATCGGCTGACGGCGGCGATGCGCCACGCGGTGCTCGGCGGCGGCAAGCGGCTGCGGCCGTTCCTGGTCGCGGCCACGGCCGAACTCCACGGCGGCGGCGACGGCGACCCGCTCGCGGTGGCGGCGGCGGTCGAGTGCCTGCACTGCTACTCGCTCGTCCACGACGACCTGCCGTCGATGGACGACGACGACCTGCGCCGCGGCCGGCCGACCGTGCACCGTGCCTTCGACGAGGCGACCGCGATCCTCGCCGGCGACGGCCTGCAGACGCTCGCCTTCGACCTCCTCGCCGACCCCGCGACGCACCCCGACGCGGCCGTCCGAATCGCGCTGGTGGCCGACCTCGCCAAGGCGTCCGGGCCGGGCGGCATGGTCGGCGGCCAGATGCTCGACCTTTCCGCCGAGGGCCGCTTCGGCGACGGCCGGCCGGCGGCGCTCGGCGACGGGGAGATCCGCCGGCTCCAGGCGATGAAGACCGGCGCGCTGATCCGCGCCGCCTGCACCATGGGCGCCCGGGTCGCGGGTGCGGGACCGGCCGAAGTGGCGCGGATGGCGCGCTACGGAGACATCGTCGGCCTCGCCTTCCAACTCGCCGACGACCTGCTCGACGTCACCGGCGACGCCGCCACCGTCGGCAAGGCGACCGCCAAGGACGCCGCCGCCGGCAAGGGCACGCTGGTGTCGCTGAACGGGATCGCGGCCGTGCGCGCCGAACTCGACGCACTGGTCGCGGAGGCCGGTACGGTGCTGGCGCCCTATGGCGCGCGCGCGGAGACGCTGATCGCCGCCGCCCGCTTCGTCGCCGACCGCGAACGTTAAAAGGAAACGCGGCCCGCCGTCAGCCGGCGCCGTCGCGGCGCGGGTAGCGGATCAGGAAGGTCCAGACCGAATAGGCGAGCAGACCGCCCGCCAGCACCTGCCACATCGGGTCGCCGCCGAGGGCGAGTTCGTAGCCGAGCCAGAGCGCCACCAGCACGACGATGGCGATCCGCCGCCACAGCGGCCGATAGAACGGATGGTCGAGGTCGGACGGGCGGCGCGCCATAGTCAGGCGGTCTCCCGGGCGGGCTCGGCGGCGGCCGGGCGACCGAAGCGCTTCTCGATATAGTCGAGCACGATGGCGCGGAAGTCCTCGGCGATCCGGGGCCCGCGCAGCGTCATCGCCTTGCGGCCGTCGATGAAGACCGGCGCGGCCGGGCTCTCACCGGTGCCGGGCAGCGAGATGCCGACGTCGGCGTGCTTGGACTCGCCGGGGCCGTTGACGATGCAGCCCATCACCGCGACCTGGAGCGCCTCGACGCCGGGATACTTCTCGCGCCACTCGGGCATGGCCTCGCGGATCTGGTCCTCGATGGCGCGGGCGAGTTCCTGGAACACGGTCGAGGTGGTGCGCCCGCAGCCGGGGCAGGCGGCGACCACCGGCACGAAGGCGCGGAAGCCCATAACCTGGAGCAGTTCCTGCGCGACCTGGACCTCGCGGGTGCGGTCGCCGCCGGGCTCGGGCGTCAGCGAGACGCGGATGGTGTCGCCGATGCCCTGCTGCAGCAGAAGGCCCATCGAGGCCGACGAGGCGACGACGCCCTTGGTGCCCATGCCGGCCTCGGTGAGGCCGAGGTGGAGGGCGTGGTCGGAGCGGCGGGCGAGTTCGACGTAGACGGCGATCAGGTCCTGGACCTGGCTGACCTTGGCCGACAGGATGATCTTGGAGCGGGCGAGACCGATGTCCTCGGCCTGCGCCGCCGACAGGAGCGCCGACTGCACGATCGCCTCGCGCGTCACCTCGCGGGCCGACAGCGGCGAGCCCTCGGCCTGGTTGCGGTCCATCAGCCGGGTGAGGAGGTCCTGGTCGAGCGAGCCCCAGTTGACGCCGATGCGCACCGGCTTGTCCCAGCGGATCGCCATCTCGACGATGTCGGCGAACTGCTTGTCCTTCTTGTCCTTGAAGCCGACGTTGCCGGGGTTGATGCGGTATTTCGCCAGCGCCTCGGCGCAGGCGGGATGGTCGGCCAGCAGCTTGTGGCCGATGTAGTGGAAGTCGCCGACCAGCGGCACCGACAGTCCCAGCCGGTCGAGCCGCTCGCGGATTCGCGGCACGGCGGCGGCGGCCTCGTCGCGGTCGACGGTGATGCGGACGAGTTCGGAGCCGGCACGGGCGAGCGCGGCGACCTGGGCCACGGTGGCGTCGACGTCGGCGGTGTCGGTGTTGGTCATCGACTGCACCACCACCGGGGCGTTCCCGCCGACGGTGACGCCGCCGACGTCCACGGCCACGGAGCGGCGGCGGGGCAGCGGGGCGGTCAGGAAGCTCATGCGTCGTCTCCGTCGGCGGCGCGGGGTTGCGGCAGGCGGCCGGCGGCGCGGCAGGCGGCGCAGACGCCGCGCAGCTCGAGCACGGCGGCCGAGAGCTGGAAGCCGGCGGCGCCGGCGATGTCGGCGAGCGCGGCGGCGAGCGCCGGCGGCTCGGCCTCGGCGGCGGCGCCGCAGGCCTCGCAGAGCAGGAACACCAGCATCGGGTCGCGACCGGCCTCGGCCTCGCCGTGACCGTGCGAGCAGGCCAGGAAGGCGTTGCGGCTCTCGATGCGGTGGGCGAAGCGGTTGGCGACCAGGAAGTCGAGGGCGCGGTAGACCGAGATCGGCGACGGCCGCCGCTCGGTGGCCCCGATGCGGTCCATGATCTCGTAGGCGGTCACCGGCACGTGGCTGTCGAGCAGCACGTCGAGCACGCGGCGGCGCTGGGCGGTGAGGCGCAGGCCCATGGTGGCGCAGCGGTCCTCGACGCGGGCGAGCGCGTCGGCGCGGCAGTGGTGGTGGTCGTGGTCGTCGTGGCCGAGCACGGCGCGTCCCTCCGGGTCGCCCCTCATATAGACGCGCGGGGCGACGATAGAAAGTCGCGGGCGCGGACACCGCCTGCTAGGGTCCGCCCCGTCTCGGGACGGCACGGCGAGGGATGGCGGCATGACGGACGATCGGCGGGTGATCCTGGTCACGGGCGCCTCCAGCGGCATCGGCTTCGCCGCCGCGCGCGACATGGCGGCGCGCGGCTGGCGGGTGTTCGCGACCGTGCGCTCCGACGCCGACGCCGCACGGGTCGGCGCGCTGCCGGGCGTCGCGGTGCTCCGACTCGACTATGCCGACCCCGCCTCGGTCGACGCCTGCGCCGACGCCCTCCTCGCCGCCACCGGCGGGCGGATCGACGCCCTCTTCAACAACGGCGCCTACGGCCAGCCCGGCGCGGTCGAGGACCTCTCGACCGCCGTGCTGCGCGCCCAGTTCGAGGTCAACCTGTTCGGCTGGCACGACCTGACCTGCCGGCTGATCCCGGCGATGCGCGCGCGGGGATCCGGGCGGATCGTGCAGTGCTCCTCGATCCTCGGCTTCCTGGCGCTGAAGTACCGCGGCGCCTACATCGCCTCCAAGCACGCGCTCGAGGGCCTGACCGACACGCTGCGGCTCGAACTCGCCGGCACCGGCATCTCGGTGTCGTCGATCCAGCCGGGGCCGATCGCCACCAACTTCGTGCGGGCGTCGATGGAGAAGTTCCACGCCAACGTCGACATCGAGGGATCGCCGCACCGGGCGGTCTACGAACGCCGGCTGGAACGGATGCGGCGCGGCGGCGCCAACCGGTTCAAGCTGCCGCCGGAAGCGGTGGTGGCGGCGCTCGTCCACGCCTGCGAATCACCGCGTCCGCGGCCGGTCTACCGGGTGACGACCCCGACCAAGGTGATCGCGATCGTCGAGCGTCTGCTGCCGACGCGGCTCTACCACCGGCTGGCGCTGGCGATCTCCGACGGCGAACAGTGAGGCGAATCGGGACGCGGGGGCGGAGCTTTTAAGCGTTCTGCCCGCTTCACACCAGCGACACGAACGCTATACACTATCCGCGGGCGGCCCTGCGGAACCTCGTCCGAGGGCCGGTCGAGGAGAGCGTGGGGTGACGATTCATGTCTCGCCGGACGCACATCCGGCGCTCGTGCTCAACGCGGACTATCGTCCGCTCAGCTATTATCCCCTGTCGCTGTGGTCGTGGCAGGACGCGCTGAAGGCCGTCTTCCTGGACCGCGTCAACATCGTGTCCGAATACGACGTCGTCGTGCGCAGCCCGAGCTTCGAGTTCAAGCTGCCGTCCGTGGTGTCGCTCAAGACCTTCGTCAAACCGTCGCGCCACCCGGCCTTCACCCGCTTCAACGTGTTCTTGCGCGACCGCTTCCAGTGCCAGTACTGCGGTTCGCGCGAGGACCTGACCTTCGACCACCTGGTGCCGCGCTCCAAGGGCGGGCAGACCACCTGGGAGAACGTCGTCACCGCCTGTTCGCCCTGCAACCTGCACAAGGCCAACAAGACTGTGGCCGAGGCGGGCATGCTGCTGCACTGCCATCCCTTCGCGCCCTCGGTGCAGGACCTGCACAACAACGGCCGGCTGTTCCCGCCGAACTTCCTGCACGAGAGCTGGCTCGACTTCCTCTACTGGGACACCGAACTCGATCCGTGACGGCGCGACTCACGCGGTGCGGCGGAGCGCCTGCCGCGAGGCGGCCATGCGCCTTGTGATCTCGGCGGCGGTGGTCGGGCTGCCGAAATGGTAGCCCTGCAGCTCGTGGCAGCCGGCGCTCTTCAGGATCACCGCCTCGTCCTCGCGCTCGATGCCCTCGGCGGTGACGCCGACGCCGAGGGCGTCGGCGAGCGCCACGGTCGCCTCGACCAGCTTCTGCGAGGCGGGGTCGCGGACAACGTCGATGATCACCGAGCGGTCGATCTTGACCTTGTCGAAAGCGAAGCGGCGCAGGTAGCCGATCGAGGAGAAGCCGGTGCCGAAGTCGTCGAGGGCGATGCGGACGCCGATCTGACGCAGCGCGTCGATCATGCGGCGGGCGCGCTCGGGATAGGCGACGAGGTAGCTCTCGGTGATGTCGAGCTCGAGCCGGGCGGCCGGGAAGCCCTCCTCGGCGAGCACGCCGGCGACGACGGTGTGGAAGCCCGGGTTCTTGAACTGGGCCGCCGAGACGTTGACGGCGACCCTGAGGTCGCCGAAGGCGGCGGCGTCGCGGCAGGCCCGCCTCAGCACCCAGGCGCCGAGGTCCTCGATCAGGCCGATCTCCTCGGCGATCGGGATGAACCGGGCCGGCGACACCGGCCCCTCGACCGGGCGGATCCAGCGCAAGAGCGCCTCGACCGAGACGATT
This sequence comes from Oharaeibacter diazotrophicus, assembly GCF_004362745.1. Lineage (NCBI taxonomy): Bacteria > Pseudomonadati > Pseudomonadota > Alphaproteobacteria > Hyphomicrobiales > Pleomorphomonadaceae > Oharaeibacter > Oharaeibacter diazotrophicus. The sequence goes on from NZ_SNXY01000008.1 coordinate 242,530, forward strand.
CGACCGGTGCGCGCCTCGATCACCGGCTGGTAGTGGAGCTGGAGCTCCTCGTTGGAGAAGGCCTTGCGCAGGGCGACGGCGAGCGCGGCGCGCTCGGCGCGCTCGGCGTCCATGTCGTGCTCGTAGATCTCGATCCGGTTCTTGCCGCGGCCCTTGGCCTGGTACATCGCGACGTCGGCGCGGCGCACCAGTTCGGAAGCGGTCATGGGCTCGCCCGCCGTGCCGGCGATGCCGACCGACGTGCCGACCTGGACGATGCGGCCGTCGAGGTCGAAGGCCTCGGACAGGAACTCGATCATCGAGGCGCCGATCTCGGTGGCGACCTCGAAGGAGGTCTCGCCGGTGGCGACGACGGCGAACTCGTCGCCGCCGAGACGGGCTAGGAAACCGCGGCGGTCGACCAGCGTCGAGAAGCCGGCCGCGACGGCGCGGATCAGGCGGTCGCCGGTCTCGTGGCCGTAGGTGTCGTTAACGTCCTTGAAGCCGTCGAGGTCGAGGAAGACGATCGTGACCGGCCGGCCGCCCGACCGAGCCACCGCGGCCTCGACGGCCTGGTGGAACGAGGCACGGTTCGGCAGGCCGCTGAGGCCGTCGAGGCCGGCCTCGCGGCGGGCGAGTTCCTCGCCCCGGTGCATCGCCGACAGCGACTTCCAGATCGTCGCCACCAGCATGACCATGACCAGCAGCAGCAGCCCGAGCACGATCAGCATGGGCATGCGCACGCGCGCGTAGGCGAGATCGCCGGGGGCGCGCGGATCGGCGACGAGGCTGGCGATCCGGCCGCCGTCGGGCGCGAGCAGGTCGACGTCGACGCCGCCACCGGGATCGCCCGACAGGGTGAGGCCGTCGACCGAAAAGCTGCGGCCGAGCGCCTCGACCGAATCGGCCGTGAGCCGTCGGCCGGTGACGAGCAATCGCTCGCCGCCTGGAAGCGGAGAGACGGCCGCGAGCACGATGCCGTCGGCCGTCGAGAACAACCCGGACTTCGGCACGCCCCCGGGGTCGGCACGGACGCCGTCGAGCACCAGGGAGAAGCCGCCCTGGAGCCAGTCCGTCGCCGGCCGGTCGAGGCGGGTGCCGTCGTGGACGCCGCCGAGCGTCGTCCCGTCGGCCGACAGCAGGAACAGGGTGTCGAAGATCGCGTGCGGCCCCGCGGTGGCCGCGGCGGCCACGGCGGCGTCGAACCGGCCGTCGGCCACGCCGAAGGCGGCGAGGTCTCCCGGCGAGGCGGCGACGTGGGCGTGCTCCTCGACAAGGGTACGCGCCAGTTCGTTGTAGGCGCCGGCGACGGTACGGCGCAGGGTGCCGGCGTCGATGTCGTCGACCTCGCCGGCCATGCGGGTCATCGCCAGGAAGACGACCGCCACGGTCGCGAGCACGGTCAGGAACGCCGGGAGGGCGATCCCCAATCCGAACTCGAGCCAGACCCGTCGCCAGGAAGCCAATTGACCGCACCCGTCACCCGTGAACGCGCCCCGATGCTAGTGGCCGGTTCTTAACCACTCGCAAAACAGCGGCGTGAACTTGCCGTTCCGGGCGCGCCAAAACACATGAATATCATAATCCTAGGTATTTTTGGCATGTACGGTGGGCCGATGACAAGGATCCGGTGCGCTGCTAGGACGGGGCGGCGACCCCGGGCGGCGCGGACAGGAGATGGACGATGACCGGCAGGACCCGCGCGACCCTGGTCGGACTCACTGCGGTGGCGATGTGGGCGATGCTCGGCGTCTTCACCGCCGGTTCCGGTGCCGTGCCGCCGTTCCTGCTGAACGGGCTGTGCTTCACCGCCTCCGGCGCGGCGGCGACGGCTTGGCTCGTCGCCTCCGGCCACGGCCTCGACGCCTTCCGCCAGCCGGTCCGGGTCTGGGCGACCGGCGTCGGCGGCCTGTTCGGCTTCCACGCACTCTACTTCACCGCGCTGCGCCACGCGCCGCCGGTCGAGGCGAACCTCGTCAATTATCTCTGGCCGCTGCTGATCGTGCTGTTCTCCGGCCTCTTGCCGGGCGAGCGGCTGAAGGCGCACCACGTCGTCGGCGTCGGGCTCGGCTTCGTCGGCGCGGCGCTGCTGATCGGCGGCGGCGGCAACCTGTCGCTCTCCGGCGGTCACGCCCTCGGCTACGCCGCGGCGATGGCCTCGGCCCTGACCTGGGCCGGCTATTCCGTGCTGTCGCGCCGGATGGCGGCGGTGCCGACCGAGGCGGTGGCCGGCTTCTGCCTCGCCACCGGCCTGCTCAGCCTCGCCGCCCACGCCGCCTTCGAGGAGACGGTGCTGCCGTCGGGCGCCGGGCAGTGGACCATGGTGGCCCTGCTCGCGGTGTTCCCGGTCGGCCTCGCCTTCTTCGTCTGGGACCACGGCGTCAAGCGCGGCGACATCCAGGTGCTCGGCGCGGCGGCCTATGCCGCGCCGGTGCTGTCGACGCTGATGCTGGTGGCGACCGGCTGGGGCACGCTCGGCCTCGCGTCGGCGCTCGCCTGCCTGCTCGTCACCGGCGGTGCGCTGATCGCCGCCAAGGACCTGTTCCGGCGCGCAGCGACCGCGGCCTGAAGGTTCAGGCGCGGTCCTTGCGGCGGCGGATCTCGGCGAAGACCGCGGCGGAATCGGCGCCGGCGAGCCCGACCGCGGCGGCGACCGCCGGCTCGCCCGCGCGCAGGAACGGGTTGGTGGCCCGTTCCAGCCCGATCGTGGTCGGCACCGTCGGACGGCCGGCGGCGCGGGCGGCTTCGACGTCGGCGAGCCGGTCGGCGACGGCGGCGTCGTCCGGCAGCAGCGCGGCGGCGAAGCGGGCGTTCGAGAGCGTGTACTCGTGGCCGCAGTAGACGGCGGTCTCCGCGGGCAGCGCCGCGAGGCGGCCGAGCGAGCCCCACATGTCCGCGGCCGTGCCCTCGAACAGGCGGCCGCAGCCCATGGCGAACAGGGTGTCGCCGGAGAACAGCAGGCCGTCGTCGGGCAGGTGGTAGGCGAGGTGGCCGAGGGTGTGGCCGGGCGTCGCGATGGCGACGACACGGAATCCGCAGACCTCGGTCTCCTCGCCGTCGGCCAGCGTGGCCGTGAGCAGGCCGATCTTCGCCGCCTCGGCGGCCGGGCCGATCACCGGCACGCCGGCGGGCGCGAGCGCGGGGATGCCCTCGACGTGGTCGCCGTGGTGGTGGGTGACCAGGACGGCGCCGAGCCGCCAGCCGAGGCGCGCCAGCGCGGCCTCGATCGGGGCCGCCGCCGGGGCGTCGACCAGCAGCGCGTCCCCGCCGGGCCGGCGCAAGAGGACCGCGTAGTTGTCGGCGCGGCAGGGCACCAGTTCGATCTCGACGGCGGGCATCGGCGTTTCTTCCGTTGTGGTCGCGGACGGACCCGACCACAGTGGGCGGGCGCTCGCGGCGAATCTAGGCCGCGACGACCGGCCCGCCAACCTCGGATCCGCCCGCCGATGTACCTCGACGTCGTCGACCTCCGCGACTTCTACGCCGGCGACCACGGCGCCATGGTGCGCAGCGTGATCGGCGGCGTGGTGCGCGCGCGCTGGCCGTCGGTCGCCGGCGACCGCATCCTCGGGCTCGGCTTCACCACGCCCTATCTCGCCCTCTTCGCCGGCGAGGCCGAGCGCACGCTCGCCTTCAACCCGGCGGCGCAGGGCGCCGTGAACTGGCCCGGCGCCGGGCCGTCGTCGTCGGCGCTGGTGGTCGAGGACATGCTGCCGCTCGCCGACGCCGCGGTCGACCGGGTACTGCTCGTCCACGCGCTCGAGATGGCCAGCGACCCGCGCGAGGTGCTGCGCGAGGTCTGGCGCGTGCTGGCGCCCGGCGGGCGGATGCTGGCGGTGGTGCCGAACCGGCGCGGCCTGTGGGCGCGGGTCGACAGTTCGCCCTTCGGCTACGGCCGGCCGTTCTCGCGCGGGCAGCTCACGCAGCTCCTGCGCGACAGCCTGTTCTCGCCGGTCGGTTGGAGCGAGGCACTGCACATGATGCCGCTGACGCGCCGACGGCGTCGGCGGTCGTGGGCGGCCTGGGAGCGGCTCGGCGCGCGGCTGTGGCCGGCCTTCGCCGGCGTGATCGTCGTCGAGGCGACCAAGCAGCTCTACCAGGGCATCCCGGTGGCGCGGCGCGCGAAGGCGACGACGCGGCTGCGTCCGGTGCTGCTGCCGGCGCCGGCCGGCGTCACCACGCGCGGCCCGAGCGGAACCGTGGCCGGCGGACAGGGTTCCAGACCCTGAGCGCGCCGACATGGCGCGACACGTCCCCCATGGAGAGACTTGATGGCCAAGGCCCTGTTCGTCCTGACGTCCCATGCCACGCTCGGCGCCACCGGCCGGCCGACCGGCTGGTTCCTCGAGGAGGCGGCGACGCCCTACGTGATCCTGACCGATGCCGGCTTCACCGTCGACATCGCCTCGATCGCCGGCGGCGCCGCGCCGATCGACCCGTCGAGCCTGCTCGAGGACGGCGAGGGCCACGGCTTCGTCGCGCGCTTCCTGGCCGACCCCGAGGCGCGCGCCAAGATCGAGGCGACCATCCCGATCGCCGACGTCGACGAGCACGCCTACGACCTCGTCTTCCTGCCCGGCGGCCACGGCACCATGTGGGACTTTCCCGTGTGCGAGCCGCTGTCGCGGGTGATCCAGACGGTCTGGTACACCGGCGGCGTGGTCGGTGCCGTCTGCCACGGCCCGGCCGGGCTCGTGAACGTCAAGGGCCGCGACGGCCGGGCGATGATCGCGGACATGAGGGTGACCGGCTTCTCCAACGCCGAAGAGGAGAAGGCCGGGCTGACGGACGCGGTGCCCTTCCTGCTCGCCGACGCCCTCGCCGCCGCCGGCGCCGAGGTGACCCACGGCGCCCCCTTCACGGAGCACGTGGTCCGCGACGACCGGCTGGTGACGGGCCAGAACCCGATGTCGTCGGAAGCCGTCGCCCGCGCGATGGTGGAAGCGGCCTACGCCGCGCGGCGGCTCTGAGGGGCGGTCGCGGCGGGCGGGGACCGATGTCCGCGGAGACGCCTCGGAAGCCGAGGCGTCCGCCCCTCCTAGTCTTCTTCAGCGCTTGCTGAGCAGGAACACGCCCTGGGCGCCGATCAGGTTCCAGACCCACCAGGGCGCGTTGAAGGGCAGCTTCTTGCCGTTGCCGTCGAGGGCGATCGCGCGTTCGACGGTGGCGCCGACCTCCTCGCAGAGGGCGACGAAGTCGCGCATGGTGCAGAAGTGGATGTTGGGGGTGTCGTACCAGCTGTAGGGCAGGCGCGAGGACACCGGCATCCGGCCGGTGAACAGCAGGCGCAGCCTGACGTCGACGTGGCCGAAGTTCGGGAACGAGACGATGGCGCGGCGGCCGATCCGGAGCAGGTCCTCGAGCACGCGCTTCGGGTTGCGCGTCGCCTGGATGGTCTGGCTGAGGATGGCGTAGTCGAAGGCGCCGTCGGGGTAGAAGGCGAGGTCGCTGTCGGCGTCGCCCTGGATCACCGACAGGCCGCGGGCGACGGCGTCGCGCACGCCGTCCTGGCCGAGTTCGAGGCCGCGGGCGTCGACGCCGCGGGTGCGCTCGAGCAGCGCCAACAGTTCGCCGTCGCCACAACCGACGTCGAGCACGCGCGAGCCGGGCTCGACGAGATCGGCGACGACGCGCAGATCGACGCGGACGTCGGCATGTCCGCCGGTGAGATCGGCCATGGTCAGTCCCTCCCGGCGAAGGCGAGGCCGGCGGCGCGGGCGGCGCCGGTCAGGAAGCCGCGGACGATGCGGAACTGCTCGGGAATGTCGAGCAGGAAGCTGTCGTGGCCGCGGTCGCTCTCGATCTCGACGAAGGAGACCGACGCGCCGGCCGCGTTCAGCGCGTGCACCACCGCCCGGCTCTCCGAGGTCGGGAACAGCCAGTCGGAGGTGAAGGAGACGATGCAGAAGCGCGTCCGCGAGCCCTGGAACACCTTCGAGAGCGCGCCGTCCCGGGCGGCGGCGAGGTCGAAATAGTCCATGGCCCGCGTGACGTAGAGATAGGAATTGGCGTCGAAGCGGTCGACGAAGGTCATGCCCTGGTGGCGCAGGTAGCTCTCGATCTGGAAGTCGGCGTCGAAGCCGAACGTCAACCGCTCGCGGTCCTGCAGGTTGCGACCGAACTTGGCGTGCAACGACTGACCGGACATGTAGGTGATGTGCGCGGCCATGCGGGCCACCGCGAGGCCCTTCTTCGGGCTGGTGCCGGCGTCGAGGTAGCGGCCGCCGCACCAGTCGGGATCGGCCATCACCGCCTGCCGGCCGACCTCGTGGAAGGCGATGTTCTGCGACGAGTGACGGGCGCCGGACGCCATGCAGACCGCGGCGAACACCCGGTCCGGATAGGCGGCGGCCCATTGCAGCACCTGCATGCCGCCCATCGAACCGCCGACGACCGCGAACAGCCGACCGATGCCGAGGGCGTCGACCAGCATCGCCTGGGCGCGGACCATGTCGCCGATGGTGAGCACCGGCAGGTCGAGGCCGTAGATCCGCCCGTCCGGGCCGGTCGAGGCCGGGCCGGTGGTGCCCATGCAGCCGCCGAGCACGTTGGCGCAGATCACGAACCAGCGGTCGGTGTCGATCGGCCGGCCGGGGCCGATCATCATCGTCCACCAGCCGGGCTTGCCGGTGACCGGGTTGTCGCTGGCGACGTGCTGGTCGCCGGTCAGTGCGTGACAGACCAGGATGGCGTTGGAGCGGTCGGCGTTCAGGCGGCCGTAGGTCTGGTAGGCGATCTGCCAGGGGGCGATCGCGGCGCCGCTGTCGAGCGGGAGCGGGCGATCGGGTCCGAAGCGCATGACCGGCGAGGCGGGGTGGTCGGCCTGTCCCCGGCGCAGGCGCTCCTGCGCGTCGGTCTCTGCGGCGTCGGTCGCGGACATGGGTGTCTGAGCTTTCGGAGAACCCGGAAGGAAGGCCGCTAGGTAGGTACCGCCGCGGCGCCCTGTCAAGCGCGGCACCCGGTTTTCCTTTGCCTTCGGCGGACACGGCTCCTATGAATGGCACCGCCCGGCCGCCCCGGCCGACGCCCCGGAACACCCCGCGCGCCAGCCCCATGTCCGCCCCCGACCAGCCCGCCCCGACCGGCCTTTCCGCCCTCCGCCAGCGCATCGACGACATCGACGCCGAGGTGCACCGCCTGCTGATCGCGCGCTCCGAGATCATCGACCAGCTGATCTCGGTGAAGCGCACCGGCGAGCCCGGCGCGGCGTTCCGGCCGGCGCGCGAGGCCTCGATGATGCACGCGCTCGTGGAGCGCCACCGCGGCCACCTGCCGCTCGTCACCGTCGAGCACGTCTGGCGCGAGGTGATCTCGACCTTCACGTGGCTGCAGGCGCCCTACACGGTCCACGTCGCCACCGGCGACGCCGCCGAAACGCGCGACATGGCGCGCTTCTACTTCGGCTTCACCGTGCCGTTCGAGACCGTGGCCGAGCCGGCCGACGCCGTCGCCGCCGTGGCGCGCTCGACCTCCGACCTCGCGGTGGTCAGGCTCGGCGAGGCCGACACGGCGTGGTGGGCGGCGCTCTCGGCCGATGGCGCGGCGCCGCGCGTGATCGGCCGCCTGCCCTTCATCGCCGTCGCCGACCGCCCGGTCGCGATCCCGGCGGTGGTGGTGTCGCCGCCGCTGAAGGACCCGGTGAAGCCCGAGGTGGCGGTGTTCGCCTGCCGCGGCCCGGCCGACGCCTCCGCCCACGCCTGGCTGCGCAAGCGCGGCGTCGAGGTGATCGCCTGGCACGCGCCCTGGGGCCACCACACCGGCGCGGTCGGCGCCGAACTGGTGATCGCGGTGCCGCTCGACGACCAGGACGAATCCACCGCCGCGGAGGCGACCGCGGAGCGGGCGCGCGACGCCGGCATCATCCTCGCCGACCTGCGTCCCGTCGGCGGCTACGCCGCCCCGATCGAAGCCCGTCCGCAGCGGCCCTGATCCCCTCCCCCGAAGTTCGCCGAGACCCATGACCAGCTCCACGACCCTCCGCCCCGTGCCCCGCGCCGGCGTGCTCGCCATCGACGCCTACGTGCCCGGCCGCTCCAAGGCGGCGCCGGGACGCAGGCTGATCAAGCTGTCGTCCAACGAGACGCCGCTCGGCCCCTCGCCCGAGGCGGTCGCGGCCTTCCGTGGCGCCGCCGGCGACCTCGAGCGCTACCCCGACGGCGCCGCGACGGCGCTGCGCGAGGCGATCGCCGACGTCCACGGTCTCAACCCGACGCGCATCGTCTGCGGCAACGGCTCGGACGAACTCCTGACGCTGCTCGCCCACGCCTATCTCGCCCCCGGCGACGAGGGGCTCTACGGCGAGCACGGCTTCCTGGTCTACAAGATCGCCATCCTCGCCGCCGGCGGCACGCCGGTGGTGGCGCCCGAGCGCGACCTTACCGTCGACGTCGACGCCCTGCTCGCCGCGGTGACGCCGCGCACGCGGATCGTCTACCTCGCCAATCCCGCCAACCCGACCGGCACCTACCTGCCGTTCTCGGAGATCCGGCGCCTGCACGCCGGCCTGCCCGGCAATGTCGTGCTGGTGCTCGACGCCGCCTACGCCGAGTACGTCCGCCGCAACGACTACGAGAGCGGCATCGAGCTGGTGTCGTCGTCCGAGAACGTGGTGATGACCCGGACCTTCTCGAAGGTGCACGGCCTCGCCGCCCTGCGCATCGGCTGGCTCTACGGGCCGGAGGGCGTGGTCGACGCGCTGAACCGGACCCGCGGGCCGTTCAACCTGTCGGCCCCGGCGATCGCGGCCGGCGCCGCGGCGATCCGCGACCGCGGCTTCCTCGAGACCGCCGTCGCCCACAACGCACGCTGGCTGCCGTGGCTGACCGCGGAGATCGAGGCGCTCGGGCTGACGGTGACGCCGTCGGTCGCCAACTTCCTGCTGATCCACTTCCCCGACAAAGCCGGCCGCACCGCCGCCGAGGCCGACGAGTTCCTGACCGGCGAGGGCATCGTGCTGCGCCGGGTCGCCGGCTACGGCCTGCCGAACGCGCTGCGCATGACCGTCGGCGACGAGGAGGCCAACCGCGCCACCGTCGCCGCCCTCGCCGCCTTCCTGGGACGGGGTCGATGACCACCCTCGTGTTCGAGCGGATCGCGGTCGTCGGCATCGGCCTGATCGGATCGTCGATCGTCCGCGGCGCCCGCGCCAAGGGCCTCGCCGGCACGATCGCCGTCGCCGACCACGCCGGCCCGCATCTCGCCCGCGCCCGCGAGCTCGGGCTCGGCGACGACTGGCACGCCGACGCCGGCGACGCCGCGGCGGGGGCCGACCTCGTCATGGTCGCGGTGCCGGTCGGCGCCTGCGAGGCGGTCGCGAAGGCAATCGCGCCGCGGCTGAAGCCGGGGGCGATCGTCACCGACGTCGGCTCGGTCAAGGCCTCGGTGGTCCGGCAGATGAAGCCGCACCTGCCGGCCGGCGTCCACCTGATCCCGGGCCACCCGGTCGCCGGCACCGAGTTCTCCGGCCCCGACGCCGGCTTCGCCGAGCTGTTCGAGAACCGCTGGTCGATCCTGACGCCGCCGGACGACGTCGATCCCGCGGCGCTCGCCCGTCTGGTGGCGTTCTGGCGCGGGCTCGGCGCCAACGTCGAGACCATGACGGCCGAGCACCACGACATCGTGCTCGCCATCACCAGCCACCTGCCGCACCTGATCGCCTACAACATCGTCGGCACCGCCGCCGACGTCGAGCAGGTGACCCAGTCGGAGGTGATGAAGTTCTCCGCCGGCGGCTTCCGCGACTTCACCCGCATCGCCGCCTCCGATCCGACGATGTGGCGCGACGTCTTCCTGCACAACCGCGAGGCGGTGCTCGAAGTGCTCGGCCGCTTCACCGAGGACCTGTTCGCGCTGCAGCGCCAGATCCGCTGGGGCGAGGGCGACAAGCTGTTCGACCTGTTCACCCGCACCCGGGCGATCCGCCGCGGCATCATCGGCCTCGGCCAGGAGACGCCGGCGCCGGACTTCGGCCGCCGCAAGGGCTGACGGCGGGCCGGCGCGGAGCCGGGGTCACACCAGCCGCGACACGAAGAAGCCCGGCTCGAGGTCGGTGGCGAGGCGCTCGGCGCCGCGGTAGGCGCGGCTCGCCCGCGGCGCGACGGCCGTGGGGTCGCGACGATAGCGCCGCTCGGCCTCGACGGCGGGATGGCTCCCGGCGAGCTGGGCGACGAAGGGCGCGGAAATGACGGGCCGGCCGTAGCCGCGCTCGCGGCGGACCTCGGGCTCGAGCGGCACCGGCAGCGCCGGGGCGGCCGGCGGATCGCGGCGATCGTCGCGGGCGTCGGCGGACCGGCGCGCCGCGGCGACCGGCGTCCCGTTCCGGGACCCGACCGCACCCGCGACCACCGCTCCGACGCCGATCGTGACGCCCACCTTGATCTCCTGCGTGCCGAAGCGGCACCACCGCGCTCGAGACGGCTTCTCCCCGGCAAACGCCGGGCCAGCCGCTCCGATCCCGATAAGTGGTCCTTAACCGGCGCCCGTCAGGATCCGACGGGGGTTTACGGGACCCGGGAGAGCTATGGGCGCGATCGAACACGTCGGTGACGGGGAGACGGCGTGGCCGGTGCCGCGACCCTGCCCGGCCATGGCCGCCGACGACGTCGCCGCCGTGCTCGGCGGCCTCCAGGTCGCCAGCTTCCGCTGGGACGCCCGCACCGACCGCATGAGCTGGTCCGACAACGCCGCCGCGGTGCTCGGTCTCGTCCAGACGCCGCCGACCGGGCGGGCGCTGCAGCGCCTGCTCGCCCGCGACGGCGCCACCGCGCGCGCCGCCGCCGTGCCGTCGGTAGGCGTGCCGGGTCCCGCCGGCGCCGCGACCGGCTACCGCGTCACCTACGAGATCGGCGCCGAACCCGGCGTGCGACCCGGCCGCCGGGTCGACGAGATCGGGCGCTGGCTGTGCGACGCCGAGGGTCACGCCGTCGGCTCCGAGGGCATCCTGGTGCCGTCGACGGCGACACAGACCCCTGCGCCGGGCGGAACGACCGCCGTCGACGCCGGGACCGGGCTCCTGTTGCGCGACAGCCTGCTGCACCGGCTCGACGAGGCGATCCGCGCCGCCGCCGGCGACGGCCGCGGCAGCTGCGCCTTCCTGGTGATCGCGATCGACGGCCTCGCCACCATCAACGCCAGCTTCGGCTACGACGTCGGCGACCGCATCATCACCGCGGTGGCCCAGCGCATCGGCCGGCGGATGCGCCAGGGCGACGTGCTCGGCCACATGTCCGGCCACAAGTTCGGCGCCCTGCTGCACGATTGCAGCGAGAGCGCGGTGACGATCGCCGCCGAACGCTTCCGCGAGGCCGTCGGCGGCGAGCTGGTGGTGACCGAGGGCGCCGAGATCGCCGCGCGGATCTCGATCGGCGCCGTCGTCGCGCCGCGCCACGCCGCCGACGCCGACACCGCGGCGATCCGGGCCGAGGAGGCGCTCGCCGAGGCGCGCGACGACGTCGAGCGCGGCTTCGCGGTCTACCACCCCTCGCCCGAGCGCGACCGTGCCCGCCGGCGCAACATCCAGGCGGCCGAGGACATCGTCCACGGCCTCGCCGAGAACCGCTTCGTGCTGGCCTACCAGCCGGTGGTGGCCGCGAACGGACGGGAGATCCTGTCCTACGAGGCGCTCGCCCGGCTGGTGCGCCCGGACGGCTTCGTGCTCTCGGCCGGGCCGCTGATCGCGACCGCCGAGCGGCTCGGCCTGATCCGCCGCCTCGACCTCCGGATCCTCGAGCTCGCGCTCGCCGACCTCGCCGCCAACCCGGGGCTCCGGCTCTCGGTCAACGCCTCGGTGGAGACCGTCACCGACCCGCAGTGGCTGGCCCGGCTCGTCGAGGCGATCAGCGCGACGCGCTCGATCGCCGGGCGGCTGACGATCGAGATCACCGAGACGGCGGCGATGCGCAACGTCGAGGAGATGACCCGGATCGCCGCCGTGCTGCGCGACATCGGCTGCCGCATCGCCATCGACGACTTCGGCTCCGGCCACACCTCGTTCAAGGCGCTGCGCCGGATGGAGGTCGACTGGGTCAAGATCGACGGGTCCTACGTCGCCGACATCACCGAGAACGAGGATTCTGTGGTGTTCGTGCGCACGCTCGCCACCCTCGCCGGCCACTTCGGCATCCGCACCGTGGCGGAATGGGTGCAGGACGAGAAGGCGGCGGTACTGCTGGCCGATCTCGGCGTCGAGGCGCTGCAGGGCCGCCACGTCGGCGAGCCTCGCCTGCGCATTCCCGGGAACGGCGCCGCGGCGGCGATCGCGGAGCGCTACCGCGCCGACGTCGCCGGCGACGGCTATCCCGCCTTCCGGGACGTGCTCGCCGGCGCGCTCGCGGTCGGCGCGCCGGCGATCTGAACATGGTGCGGCGAAGCCCCGACAAAGTCGGGGCTTCGCGGGCTCGGTATCACTTCTCCGGGGCGAGCTGGTCCAGACGGCGCTGCATGGCCTCGAGCTGCTTCTTCAGGGCGTCGAGGTCGTCACTGCGGGCCTTCTCGGTCTTGCCCGGCTCGGTGCGCGCCACCTCGCCGCCGTCCCCGCCGGCACCGAAGGGCATGAACATCCGGAACGCCTTCTCGAAGATCTCGGTGTTGCGCCGGATCGTCTCGTCCATCGCGTCGAAGGCGACGGGCGTGCCGAAGGCCTGACCGATCTGCTGACGCAGCTTCTCCTGCTCGCGCGAGAACTGGCCCATCGAATGCTCGAGGTAGCTCGGCAGCAGGGCCTGCATGCTGTCGCCGTAGAAGCGGATCACCTGCCTGAGGAAGGTGATCGGCAAGAGGTTCTGGCCCTTGTTCTCCTGCTCGAAGATGATCTGCGTCAGCACCGAGTGGGTGATGTCCTCGCCGCTCTTGGCGTCGTAGACGACGAAGTCCTCGCTGGACTTGACCATGCCGGCGAGGTCTTCCAGCGTCACGTAGGTGCTGGTTCCGGTGTTGTAGAGGCGCCGGTTCGCGTATTTCTTGATGATCGTGGGCTCGTCGGTCTTCGCCATCGCTGTCGTCGCCCCTGCTCCGTTCCTCCCGCGTCCCTCCCGACGCTGCCGCGGCACGATAGGGTCGCTCCCGACCTGGATGTTAGGGGCTTTTGTGCGGCGCGGCCATAGACTTTCGCAGGGCGCCACGACCGGCGCGCGGACGGGACGACCGTGCTCCCCGGAGCCGGGCCGCGGCCGACCGCGGCCCGGCCCGCCACGCCGGCGCCCGCCGGATCGGCGCGATCCGCCCGCTCCGTCAATGGCTTGCCGTCGGCACGGCGGCCAATGGCCGCTCCGGCGCCGGGAAATCGCCGTCGCGGGCGCGCCGTGGGCCGCGACCGCGACGATAAATCCATGTATCCAACGGTCTGAGTTGACACCATCGGACCCGCCGACTGTAGTGCAACGCAAACGAGTTGCGGACCGCGGCCGTCGCCGCGGGGTCCGAACGCCGCGCTCGAGGGAGGCTCTGAACACGCCATGACCGACATCGTGATCGTCTCGGCCGCGCGCACCGCGGTCGGTTCCTTCAACGGCAGCTTCGCGTCCACGCCCGCCCACGAGCTCGGCGCCGTGGTGATCAAGGAGGCGCTGGCGCGTGCCGGCGTCGAGGCCGGCGAGGTCGACGAGGTGATCCTCGGCCAGGTGCTGACCGCCGGCCAGGGGCAGAACCCGGCCCGTCAGGCCTCGATCAAGGCCGGTCTGCCGATCGAGACCACCGCCTGGGGCCTCAACCAGGTCTGCGGCTCGGGCCTGCGCGCCGTCGCGCTCGGCCTGCAGCAGATCGCCAACGGCGACGCGAAGATCGTCGTCGCCGGCGGCCAGGAGAGCATGTCGCTGTCGCCGCACGTGGCGCACCTGCGCTCGGGCGTGAAGATGGGCGACTGGGCCATGGTCGATTCGATGATCAAGGACGGCCTGTGGGACGCCTTCAACGGCTACCACATGGGCACCACCGCCGAGAACGTCGCCCGCGAGTTCCAGATCTCCCGCGACGAGCAGGACGCCTTCGCCGTCGCCTCGCAGAACAAGGCCGAGGCCGCCCAGAAGGCCGGCAAGTTCAAGGACGAGATCGCCCCGGTCGTGCTGAAGAGCCGCAAGGGCGACGTGGTCGTCGACGCCGACGAGTACATCCGCGCCGGCACCACGCTCGACGCCGTCGCCAAGCTGAAGCCGGCCTTCTCCAAGGACGGCACCGTCACCGCCGGCAACGCGTCGGGCCTCAACGACGGCGCCTCGGTGGTGCTGCTGATGAGCGCCGCCGACGCCGAGAAGCGCGGCCTGACCCCGCTCGCCCGCATCGCCTCGTGGGCGACCGCCGGCGTCGACCCGTCGGTGATGGGCACCGGTCCGATCCCGGCCTCGAAGAAGGCGCTCGCCAAGGCCGGCTGGTCGGTCGGCGACCTCGACCTCGTCGAGGCCAACGAGGCCTTCGCGGCCCAGGCCTGCGCGGTCAACAAGGGCCTCGGCTGGAACCCGGAGATCGTCAACGTCAACGGCGGCGCCATCGCCATCGGCCATCCGATCGGCGCCTCGGGCAATCGCGTGCTGGTGACGCTGCTGCACGAGATGAAGCGCCGCGACGCCAAGAAGGGCCTCGCCACGCTGTGCATCGGCGGCGGCATGGGCGTGGCGCTCACCGTCGAGCGCTGAGCCGGCACGACGTCAAAGGGGTATGATCGGCGGGTTCCGGCAGGGACCGGGGCCCGCCGCAAGGACAATCGGGGAGAGGAACGCATGTCCAAGGTCGCAGTCGTCACGGGCGGTACGCGCGGCATCGGTGCCGCCATCTCGAAGGGTCTGAAGGACGCCGGCTTCACGGTCGCCGCCACCTTCGCCGGCAACGTGGAGAAGGCCGAGGCCTTCAAGGCCGAGACCGGCATCCACGTCTACCAGTGGGACGTCGCCGACGAGGCGGCCTGCGCCGCCGGCCTCGCCAAGGTCGCCGACGAGCTCGGCCCGGTCGACGTGCTGGTCAACAACGCCGGCATCACGCGCGACGGCATGTTCCACCGCATGAGCTTCGAGCAGTGGCGCGCGGTGCTCGCCACCAACCTCGATTCGATGTTCACGATGACCAAGCCGGTGATCGAGCGCATGCGCGCCCGCGGCTTCGGGCGGATCGTCAACATCTCGTCCATCAACGGCCAGAAGGGCCAGATGGGCCAGACCAACTACTCGGCCGCCAAGGCCGGCGTGATCGGCTTCACCAAGGCGCTCGCCCAGGAGAACGCGTTCAAGGGCATCACCGTGAACTGCATCTGCCCGGGCTACATCGACACCGACATGGTGTCGGCGGTGCCGGTCGACGTTCTCGAGGGCATCATCAAGACCATCCCGGTCGGTCGTCTCGGCAAGGCCGAGGAGATCGCGGCGCTGGTCGCCTATCTCGCCTCGGACGCCGCCGGCTTCATGACCGGCGCGGTGCTGACGATCAACGGCGGCCAGTACATCGCCAACGGCTGACCGGCGGGGCACTCTGATCGAACGAGACCGGGGGCGGCATCCGCGAGGACGCCGCCCCCTCCGCGTTTCAGGGGGCCGGACGGGCGCCGGCGCGGATCCTGGCGAGCACGTCGCGGATCGCCGCGACCACCGCCTCCGGGTGCTCCAGCGGGATGACGTGGCCGCCGTCGACCCAGACCTGGCGCGCGCCCGGATTGAGGCGGAGGATGTCGACCCGCTTGGCGGCGCCGTCGCGGCCGAGCGCGGAGGTTTCGCGCATCGGCGCCGCCGCGCTCAGCACCACCACCGGCCCGCCGGTGTAGGGCGGCAGGGTGAGCAGGGCCGCCCCTGTCGCCGGCAGGGCGTCGAGCTCCTTCTCGGCGTCGCCGGAAATGCTGAGGTCGACGAAGAGCTTCACCCAGGTCGGCCAGTTCTCGCGGGCCCCGGCGCCGGTCAGCTGCTCCGGATGGGTCGAATCGACCAGCACCATGCCGGCCACCTCGTCCGGATGGCGGCGGGCGTAGAGCTGGACGTAGAGCCCGCCGAGGGAATGGCCGACCAGCACGTAGGGCGGCGCCAGCCCGCGGGCGCGCAGCGTCGCGCGCAGTTCCTCGACGATGGTCGAGCCGTCGCGCGGCGTGCCCGCCGGCGCGCTGGCGCCGATGCCCGGGCGGTCGTAGGCGAACACGGTGGTCTCCGCGGCGACCGCCGGCAGCACCTTGGCCCACCACTCCAGCCGGCCGCCAAGGCCGTTCTCGAACACCACCGTCGGCGCCCCCCGTCCGGCGACGACGTGCTCGACCGCCCGGCCCGCGAGCGGGGCGGTGACGACGCCGTCCACCGAGGCGCAGCCGGCGAGGAGGAGCACGGCGGCGGCGAGCGCCGCGACGCTTCGGCGCCGCAACGGCCGTCCTGGACGCGGCGTCGGCTCCCCGTTCGCGTGGCGCGGTGTCGTGGCCGTGGTCATGGTGCTGCCTCCCGACAGGGGGCCGGACGGCGCCACCGGGCGCCTCGCCCCTGTGGGCGTGTATTGGACCGGCGGGGGAGGCGTCGCCCAGGGCGCATTGCGTACCGGTACACCGCGCGGACGCGACGCCCGGCAGGGGAAGGGTCGGCGAATCGGAGGAGGGTGGTGCGGGCGGTCGGACTCGAACCGACACGTCTTGCGACGGCGGATTTTGAGTCCGCTGCGTCTACCATTTCGCCACGCCCGCCCGTGGCCGGCGTCGCCGCCGGGTCGTCGCGGACTATAGACCGCGCCGAAGTCCCGTCAACCGGCGCGACGACCGTCCGCGCCGTCGTCGCAAGGATCTCTTAAGCGGTCGGTAAGCTCGCGGATGCGACCATCCGCGACCGATGGATCGGCGCGAAGGACACGGCATGGCGGCGGGGCGGACGGCGACGGGTGGCGGCGGGCGCGGACGGGCGGACGATCCCGACCGGACCGCCGTGGTCAGCCACGAGATCCGCGGGCCGCTCGGCGTCGTCGCCGCGGTGTGCGACCTGCTGCTCGGCGGCGGCCTCGACGCCGAGGCGCGCCGGCTCGTCGAACTCGTCCGCCTCGCCAACGCCCAGGCGCTCGGCGTCGCCGAGGACCTCGTCGCCGAGGCGAGCCTCGGCGCCGGGCGCTTCCGCGTGGTGCCGCGCCCGGTCGACCCGGCGGCGGTGCTGCGCCAGGTCGCGGACCTGTGGGCGCCGATGACGGCGGGCGGCCGGCACCGGCTCGGAATCGTGGTGGCGCCCGACGTCGCCGACCTCGTGATCACCGACGAGGGCCGGCTGCGCCAGATCCTGATCAACCTCGTCTCCAACGCCACCAAGGCCAGCGAGACCGGCACGGTGACGCTGTCGCTCGCCGCCGGCGCCGACGGCGTCGTCTTCACGGTGGCCGACCGCGGCCCGGGCCTGCCGGCCGGCTTCGCGCCGACCCCCTTCGCCGACGGCGGCCCCGACCGGGCGCCGGCGTCCGGTGCCGGCCTCGGCCTCTGGATCTCCTCGCGGATCGCCGGCGCGCTCGACGGCCGCCTCGACCTCTCCGACCGCGACGGCGGCGGCACGGTGGCGACGCTGACGCTGCCGACGGCGATCGCCGCCACGCGCCCGCGCGGCGCGCCGACGGCCCGGCGCCGCCCGGCGGCACGCCGGCCGCGCGCGGGCGCCGATACCCTCCCTCCCACCGACGCGACCGGAGCCGCCATGACCACGCCCGAAGACGAGGCCGGCGGCCCGCGCCGGATCCGCTCGCCGCTCGCCGACCGGATCGCCCTGGTGGTCGACGACAGCGCGGTGTCGCGCATGCTGCTGGAAACGATCCTCCGCTCGTTCGACATGACGGTCGACCTCGCCGCCAACGGCGAGGAGGCGGTCGCCGCGGCGCGCAAGCGTCGGCCCGACGTGGTGCTGCTCGACTGGGCGCTGCGCCAGGAGACCGGCGCCGACGTGATCGACCGGCTCGAGGCCGCGCTGACGGACCCGGTCCCGCCGGTCGTCACCGTCAGCGCCGCCGGCGCGGCGGTCACGGCCGGCCGAACCGCCGGCCACGTGGTCAAGCCCTTCACCCCGCGCGAACTGCACCGCTGTCTCGAGGCGGCGCTGACCGGCGCGGTCGCCGAGGACATGGCGGGCTGAACGGCAGGGGGCCCGGACGACGGGGTCGCACACCGTTCCGCGGACGAAACGACCCGCGCGCCGGCCGGCGCGCGGGTCGTCGTTTCTTCCGGCGACCGGCGGTCAGGCGGCGACGGCTTCCAGGAAGCCGTCGATGGCGCGCTCGAGAGCGGCGGCGCGGTCGACCACCACCGCGGCGGCGCCCTCGACGTGGGCGGCGGCGGCGCGGGTGCCGTCGATCGCCGCGGTGACCACGGCAACGCCGTCGGAGACGACCCGGGTGTCGGCCGAGGCGTCGACGACGGTGCGCGAAATCTCGGCGGTGGCGGCGCCCTGCTCCTCCACCGCGGCGGCGATCGCGACGGTGGTGCGGTTGACGTCGGCCATCACCTCGGCGATGCCGCCGATGGCGCCGACCGCCTCGCGGGTCGAGGCCTGGATGGCGGCGACCTGGGCGGCGATCTGCTCGGTGGCGCGCGCGGTCTGGCCGGCGAGATTCTTGACCTCGTGGGCGACCACCGCGAAGCCGCGGCCGGCCTCGCCGGCGCGGGCCGCCTCGATGGTGGCGTTGAGCGCCAGGAGGTTGGTCTGCGACGCGATGGTCTCGATCAGCGTGACGATCTCGCCGACACGGCTCGCCGCCTCGGCGAGGCTGGCGACGCGCTGGTTGGTGCGGCGCGTGTCGGCGTCGGCGGTGGCGACCACGGCGGTGGTGCCGGCGACGCGGGCGGCGATCTCGTGGATCGAGGCGGAGAGCTCCTCGGCGGCGGCGGCGACGACAGCCACCTTGGAGGAGGCCGCCGTCGAGGCGCGGGAGGCCTCGTCGGCCTGGGCGGCGCTGGTCTCGGCGGACGCGGTCAGCGTGCCGGCGGTCGAGCGCATGGTCGCCGCGGTGTCTGCGACCGAGCGCATCAGCGTCTCGACCTCGGTGCGGAAGGCGCGGACGGCGGCCTCGACGCGCTCCTGGCGCTCGGCCCGGGCGCCGCGGGCAACCTCGGCCTCGGCCTCGAGGCGGCCGCGCTCGAGGGCGTTCTCGCGGAACACCTGGACGGCCCGGGCCATGGCGCCGATCTCGTCGCCGCGCAGGGTGCCCTCGATCTCGACGTCCTCGCCGCGCGACAGCGCGGTCATCCCGGCCCGCAGGCGGCCGAGCGGCCGGGTGACGCCGCGTCCGATCACGAGGCTGCAGACGACGCCGATCGCCAGCATGACCGCCAGCGTGGCGGCGACGGCCGCGACGACGGTGGTCTTCGCGGTTTCGAGGTCCCGGGCCGCGTCGTCGTGGCGCTGCGCCGCCGCCTGTTCGATCGAGGCGGCCATCGGGCCGAGGTTGTCGAGGCCGAGCGAGACCTTGTCGGCGGCGCGCTCGCGCGCGGCGCGGGCGTCGACATAGCCGTTGAAGGCGTCGGCGTAGGTCGCGACCAGTTCGCCGAGCTTCGCCTTGGCGGCGTCGTCGATCTTGGCGGTGCCGACCTGACGCTGGTAGCGGCCGACGGCGGCGTCGAAGGCACCCTTGCTGACGTCGTCGGCGGCGAGCATGTACTCCGCCTTGGCCTGGCCCATCTGGGCGAAGGCCTGCACGACGCGAACCGTCTCGGGATTCTGGCCGCTCTTGGAAATGCGGTTGAGGTCGCTGCGCAATGCATCGGCGGCCGCGGTCAGGGCCCCGACGACGCCCTGGTCGGCGCCGTAGCCGATCCGCTTCTGCACGGTCTCGAGGCGTCCGACGTCGGCGCGTAGGGTCTGGATCGCGGCACGCAGCTGCACCGGCGCGCCGCTGTCGAGACCGAGGTCGCGGGCGGCCTCGTTCAATGCGCCGACCACGTCCGTGGTCTCGGCGACCAGGGCGCGGATGCCGTCGGCGGCCTGCGGCGAAGGCAGGCGGAGATAGTTGCGCTCGGCCGCCGACAGCGTCGCCGCGACCCGGCGGGTGCGTTCGACCAGCGCGCCGAGCGTATTGGCGCGGTCGGCGACGGCCTGCGCACGCGAGATCGCATCGACGCCGTACCAGGCCGCCCCCGAGACCACGGCGAGGGCGAACAGCCAGCCGGCCGACAGGACGAAGATTTTCGCGCCGATCGTGAGGCTCGGCAGGCGCGGGCGGAGAAGACGACGGACGGACAGGCGCATCGGCGGCTACGGTCCCGTAATGACTCGGTGGCCGCATTAGGCCGGACAATCTCCTTACGAATACTGAATGCTGCACTGCACCCCGAGACCATTGGTTGCACATCCGAGCAGCAATCGACCCGAAGCGCGGGCCAGTCGAAAACAACAACGCGCAAATTCTGACGAACTACTCCAGAAAACTGTCATGTGCACACGCAGAAGTCGCCTGCATCGCCGGCGGAAGCCGACCCGCCCTCCGAGGCACGGCGCCGCACCGAACGTTAACTCGGCCGCCCTATGGTGAACGCGGATCCACGGGACGGAGCGGACCGGTGCTGGCGAGGCTGTCGAGGATGGTGCGGCCGTTCCTGCCGCGGCCGCTGGCCGAGCGGGTCGACGCCGCCCTGGCCTCGCGGTCGGCGGACGAATTGTCGACCGGCGGCACCGCCCTGTCGGCCTTCGCGCTCCGGGTCGCCGGCGCCGGCATCGCCTATCTCCAGCAGATCCTGCTGGCGCGCTGGATGGGCGCGTTCGACTACGGCGTGTTCGTGGTGATCTACGTCTGGCTGACGGTGCTCGGCCAGATCGGCAACTTCGGCTTCTCCTCCTCGATGATCCGCTTCGTGCCGGAGTTCCGCGCCCGCGGCGACCTCGCACGGATGCGCGGCGTGATGCTGGCGGGCCGGCTGGTCGCCTTCGGCGGCGCCACCGTGATCGCCGCGGCCGGGGCCGCCGCGGTGCTGGCGGTGCCGGACCTCGTCGCCGAGCCCTACGTGATCCCGGTCGTGCTCGGCGCGGCCTGCCTGCCGCTGTTCTGCCTGACCGAGGTGCAGGACGGCATCGCGCGCGCCTTCGCCTGGAGCAGCCTCGCGTTCGGGCCGACCTACATCTGGCGCCCGCTCGGGGTGATGCTGGCGATGGGGTGCGCGCACGCCCTCGCCTTCCCGATGACGGCGCCGACCGCCTGCGCCGCCACCATCGTGGCGACCTGGGCGACCGCCGCGATCCAGTTCGCGGCGCTGCACCGGCGCACGGCGCCGATGGTGGCGGCGCACCGGCCGGCGTTCGATCTCGGCAACTGGTTCCGCGTCTCGCTGCCGATCCTGCTGTCGGACGGCTTCTACATGATGCTGACCTCGATCGACGTGATCGTGGTCGCCCGGTTCGCGCCGCCGGAAGAGGTCGCCGTCTACTACGCCGCCACCAAGACGCTGGCGCTGGTCCACTTCGTCTACTACGCGGTGCGCGCGGCCACCGGCCCGCGCTTCTCGCATCACTTCCACGCCGGCGACCACGCCGCGCTGGCGGCTCTGGTGCGCACCTCGGTGCGCTGGGCGTTCTGGCCGTCGGTGGCGGTGTCGATCGTGGTGCTGGCGCTCGGCGAGTTCCTGCTCTCGATGTTCGGCAGCGATTTCCGCGGCGGCAGCGGCGTGCTCACCGTGCTGGTGTTCGGCCTGCTCGCCCGCGCGTCGGTCGGACCGATGGAGACCCTGCTGACCATGGCCGGCCACCAGCGCGTCGTCGCCGCCATCTTCGGCACCGCCTTCGCCGCCAATCTCGCGCTGAACCTCGCCCTGGTGCCGCTCTGGGGCCTCTACGGCGCCGCCGCCGGCACCGCCCTCGCCCTCGTGCTCGAGGCCGTGCTGGTGATCGCGACCGTGCGCGCCCGCTTCGGCTTCAATCCCTTCGTCTTCACGCTCGCCCGCGGCGGCGAGACCCCGGCGGCGTCGTGACGGCGATGGACGGGGAACCCGACGGACGCCTGCTCGCCGGCTGGCGCGACCTCGCCGAGGCCGCCGAGACCGCCAACGTGTTCGCCGGCCCGGAGATGTTCCTGGCCGCGCGCGGCCGCATCGCGCCGGAAGACTGGGTGCCGGTGCCGGTGGAGGGGCCCGGCGGCCGGCTCGACGCCATCGCCGCGGTGCGGCGGACCCGGACGGCGCCGCTGGTCGGCCCGCGGGTGGTCGACCTCTACTGGAGCCACTACGGCCCGCGCGGCTGCCCGCTGATTCGGGCCGGCGTTCCCGACGCCGCCGACCGTCTGCTCGACGCGCTCGCCGCGCGGGGGCCCGTGCTCCGCCTGCCCTATGCGGCGCTCTGCACCGGCGCGGTCCACGCCCTGGTCGGCGCGGCCGAGCGGCGCGGCGGCGCGGCGATCGTCGTCGACGAGCACGAGCGCGCCCGGCTCGACGTCGCCGCCGGAGCCGCCGCCCTCGGCCCCGGCCTCGTCGGCCGGCGCCGGCGAGAGCTCGACCGGCAGTGGCGCAAGCTCGCCGAGGGCGGTCCGCTCTCGACCTGGACGTCGACCGGCCATGCCGCCCTCGCCGGGCTCGACGCCTTCGTCGCGCTCGAGCACAAGGGCTGGAAGGGCCGGGTGCGCACGAGCCTCGCCTCCGACCCGCGCCGCGTCGACTTCGCGCGGGCTTTCCTGGAGCCGCTCGCGGCGGCGGACCGGGTCCGCGTCGATCGGCTCGACCGCGCCGGCGAACCGATCGCGGTGCTGATCACGCTGTTCTCCGGCGACACCGGCTTTCTCTGGAAGATCGCCTACGACGAGCGCTTCGCGCACGGCTCGCCCGGCGTGCAGCTGGTGCGGCGGGCGAGCGAGGCGCTCGTCGCCCGGCCGGGCCTTGCCGGCGTCGACAGCCTCGCGGTCGCCGACCATTCGCTGATGGACCGCTCGTGGGCGGGGCGGATGCGGATCGGCACCCTGTTCCTCGCCCTCGGTCCCGCGGCGCTGACGGCGGCGCGGCGGGCGGCGGCGGCGGAGACGGCGGTGATCGCGCTGCGCACCCGCGCACGAACGATCAGGGGACTGGTTCGCCAGCGGCTTCGGCTCGCGCCAGGTCCCTGAAGCCGCGGCGGATCAGCTTGCCGCTGGTGGTCATCGGGATGTCGTCGACGAAGGCGACCTCGCGCGGATACTCGTGCGCCGACAGCCGCTCGCGGACGTGGGCGCGGATCGAGGCCGCCGTGGCCTCGTCGCGCGGGACACCGGCCTTCAGCCGGACGAAGGCCTTGACGATCTCGGTGCGCACCGGGTCGGGCTTGCCGACGGCGACGGCGAGGTCGACCGCCGGATGCGACAGCAGGCAGTCCTCGATCTCGCCCGGACCGATGCGGTAGCCGGCGGAGGTGATGACGTCGTCGTCGCGACCGACGAAGGCGACGTAGCCGTCCTCGTCGACGACGCCGGCGTCGCCGGTGGTCATCCAGTCGCCGAGGAACTTGGCCGCGGTCGCCTCGGGGTCGCCGGCGTAGCCGAGGAACATCACCGGATCGGGCCGGCGGATCGCGATCTGGCCGGGCTCGCCCGGCGGCAGCACCCGGCCGTCGGGGCCGATCACCGCGACGCGGTGGCCGGGGATCGGCCGGCCGATCGCGCCCGGCTTGCCGACGCCGAGGGCGTGGGCCGAGCCGATGACGGCGTTGCACTCGGTCTGGCCGTAGAACTCGTTGACGGGGAAGCCGAAGGCCTCCTCGGCCCAGTGGTAGGCCTCCCGGCCGAGCGCCTCGCCGGCCGAGCCGACGGCGCGCAGCGCGAGCGCGAAACGCCCGCGCACCGGCCCGACGCCGCGCATGATCTTCAGCGCGGTCGGCGGCAGGAAGGCGTTGGTGACCGCGAACTCGGCCATCAGGGCGAGCGCGCGCTCGGGATCGAACTTCTCGAAACGGTGCGCGACCACGGGCACGCCGCGGCGCAGCGCCGGCAGGAGCGCGTTGAGGAGGCCGCCGGCCCAGGCCCAGTCGGCCGGTGTCCACATCACGTCGCCGGGCCGGCCGAGGCCGTCCTGCGACAGGTCGATGCCCGGCATGTGGCCGGCGAGCACCGAGTGGCCGTGCAGAGCCGGCTTGGGCAGGCCGGTGGTGCCGGAGGTGAAGATCATCAGCGCCGGATCGCGCGGGCCGGTGTCGACGCCGGAAAAGCGCGGCGCCGCGGCCTCGAGCAGGCGGGTCCAGTCGGCAGCGCCGGGCGCGGGGCCGTCGGTGGCGACGACCACCGAGAGCTCCGGCAGGCGGTCGCGCAGCGCCGCGATCCGCTCGGCGCCGGCGACGGTGGTGACCACCGCCCGCGCGCCGGCGCGGCGCAGCCGGTATTCGAGCGCGTCGGCGCCGAACAGGATCGCGAGCGGCAGCGCCACCGCGGCCATGCGGTAGACCGCGAGATGGGCGACGACCGCCTCGACCGACTGCGGCAGGAGGATCGCGACCCGGTCGCCGCGGGCGACTCCGAGGCCGGCGAGCGCGTTGGCGAGGCGGGCGGAGGCTTCCGCGAGATCGCCGTAGGTGGCGACGTCGCGGCCGCCGCCGTCGCGGCGGGTCAGCACCGCCGGTCGGCGCGGATCGATGCCGGCCCAACGGTCGACCACGTCGACGGCGATGTTGAGCCGGGACGGGACGGACCAGCGGAAGTCACGGACAAGGGTGTCGAACGCGGTGCTGCGCTGCGTCATTCCCGGACCCAGGCGTTGCGGGGAGCCGGAGTTTGGACGGGTGCGCCGCACAATGCAATTCGACCTCGGTGCCGGCGGGGCGGCCCGGTCGGCGGAGGTCACCGCGGCGCGGGCGCGCCGGCGATCGAGACCAGGGTGGGGCTGGCGCCGACGCCGGGGGTGTCGGTCTTCGGGCGGGCGAACACCAGGCTCCAGAACACCTTGTACTTGGAGTTCGGGGCGTAGGCGGTGCCGATGCCCATCACCGTCATGTCCGGGTCCTTCATGCCGCGGTCGTGGGCGGGCGATTCGCGCCAGCCGGAGAAGGCCTCGGCGAGGGTGTGGTAGCCGGCGGCGATGTTCTCGCCCGCGGTCGCGGCCGGATAGCCGGCGGAGACGAGGCGCTGGCCGATCGGGATGGTGTAGTGGGACATCTTGTCGGTGCGGGCCATCACGGCCGCGTAGTCGCGGGCGATCCGGGTCAGTTCCGGGTCGAGGCGCAGCGGCGCAACGCCGTTGGCGACCCGGTACTGGTTGATCATCGACAGCGCGCGGCCGGCGTCGACCTGCGCCCCGGGGGCGGCGAGGTCGTCGTAGAGCGTCGGCCGGACGGTGCGGGCAGGCGGGGCCGACTGGCAGGCGGCGACGAGGGCGGCGAGGGCGAGCACGGCGGCACGGCGGGAAAGGGCCACGAATCGGTCTCCGGACGGTCGGACGTCGGGCGAGATAGCACGGCGGAGCCGGCGAATCTGCGGCGGCGGGCGCCGTGCCGCGGTGCGACATTCCCCTCCCCGCGGCCGTACCGGGCGTGCTAGCGTCGACGACGAGCCCAGACGCGGCGCCGGCCGCCGCCCGTCCCAGACGCCAGCCGAGGTCGCCTTGCCCGTCCTGAACCGCATCGCCGAAGTCGCCCCCGAGATCGCCGAATGGCGCCGCGACCTGCACCGCCACCCCGAATTGCTGTTCGACCTCGACCGCACGTCGGCCGTGGTGGCCGACCGGCTGCGCGGCTTCGGCTTCGACGCGGTGGTGACCGGGCTCGGCCGGACCGGCGTCGTCGGCGTCCTGCACGGCCGCTCCGGACCGGGCGGGCGCGCCGTCGCGCTCAGGGCCGACATGGACGCCCTGCCGATCCAGGAGATCACCGGCGCGCCCTGGGCCTCGACCACGGCCGGCAAGATGCACGCCTGCGGCCACGACGGCCACACCGCCATGCTGCTCGGCGCTGCCCGTCACCTCGCCGAGACCCGCGCCTTCGAGGGCACGGTGATCTTCGTGTTCCAGCCGGCCGAGGAAGGCGGCGGCGGCGCCAAGGCGATGATCGACGACGGCCTGTTCGACCGTTTCCGCATCGACGAGATCTACGGCCTGCACAACATGCCCGGCCTCGACGTCGGCCGCTTCGCGATCCGGCCCGGTCCGATCATGGCCGCGGCCGACCGGTTCGGCATCGCCATCTCCGGCCGCGGCGGCCACGCCGCCAAGCCGCAGGAGACGATCGACCCGGTGCTGGTCGGCGCGCACGTGGTGACGGCGCTGCAGTCGATCGTCTCGCGCACGGTGGATCCCCTGCGCGCCGCGGTCGTCTCGGTGACCTGCTTCAACGCCGGCACCACCGACAACGTCATCCCGCACACGGCGAACCTCTCCGGCACTGTGCGCGCGCTCGACCCGACCGTGCGCCAGACGGTGGAGGCGAAGCTGCACCACGTGGTGCGCACGACCGCGGAGGTGTTCGGCGCCGAGGCGACCGTGACCTACCGGCGCGGCTATCCGGTGACGGTCAACGACCCCGCCGCCGCCGCCTTCGCCGCCGACGTCGCCCGCCGGATCGTCGGCGACGGCGCGGTCGCCGAGGACGCCGACCCGATGATGGGGGCCGAGGACTTCTCCTACTACCTGGAGCGCAAGCCCGGCGCGTTCATCTTCATGGGCAACGGCCCGTCGGCGGGCCTGCACCATCCCGCCTACGACTTCGACGACACGGCGATCGCCTACGGCACCAGCTGGTGGGTGACGCTGGCCGAGGCGGCGCTGGCGCGGGGGGGCTGACACCTGTCTCGTAAAGTCCCGACTCGTCGAGACTTTACGAGGTTTCGGCCTATCGGCCGGCGCCCGGTCGGGCGCTTCTCGCCCGCAATGCTCCGACCACAGGTCGGAACTTTGCGGGCTCGGTATGAGAGGTGCCCGTCGCGTCCCGGCCCGTGCCCAGACGCGGCGCGGCGCCGATCAGGTCGCGGCCATGATCTTGATGATCGCCGGGGCCATGATGATGGCGAACAGCACCGGCAGGAAGAACACGATCATCGGCACCGTCAGCTTCGGCGGCAGCGCCGCGGCCTTCTTCTCGGCCTCGTTCATGCGCATGTCGCGGTTTTCCTGGGCGAGCACGCGCAGGGTGGTGCCGAGCGGGGTGCCGTAGCGCTCGGCCTGAATCAGCGCCAGACAGACCGCCTTGACGCCGTCGAGGCCGGTGCGGGCCGCGAGATTCTCGTAGGCCGAGCGACGGTCCTGCAGGAAGGACAGTTCGGCGACCGTGAGGCTGAGTTCCTCGGCGAGCGGCACCGACTGCGCGCCGATCTCCTCGGCGACCTTGCGGAAGGCGAGTTCGACCGACATGCCGGACTCCACGCAGATCAGCATCAGGTCGAGCGAGTCCGGGAAGGCGCGCTTGATCGACTGCTGGCGCTTCTGCGCGGCGTTGTTGACGTAGAGCAGCGGCAGGTAGAAGCCGACGTAGGCACCGATCAGCGACAGCGCGAACTTGAACATGAACGGGCGCTCGAGATGGAGCACCACGAAGATGTAGAAGGCCGACAGCGCGAACATCACGAAGGGCAGCACGAAGCGTGCGAACAGGAAGGTCGTCATCGCGGCCTCGCCGCGGAAGCCGGCCTGACGCAACTTGGCTTCGGCCTTGTCGTCGACGAGCGCCTTGCGCAGGCTGAAGCGCTCGACGACGTCCTTCATGTAACGCTTGGATTCGCGGCTGCGCAGCGAGCCGCGCTGACCGTCCTGGAGGCGGGCGCGCTCGCGGGCGCGCAGTTTCTCGCGCTCGCTGCCGACGGCCTTCATCCGCTGCCCCAGCTTGTCGCCGGCGAGCAGCGGCATGGTCAGCGTGATCACGGTGGCGAAGGCGGCGATGGCGACCGCGACCGACAGCAGGACGACGGGATCGCGGACGGTGTCGATGAGATCCACGGCGCGCCTCCTAGAAGTCGAAGTTGATCATCTGGCGCATCACCATGACGCCGGACAGCATCACGAGTGCGGAGACGCCGAGGACGATCTGACCGACCTTGTCCGTCCAGAGAATGGAGATGTAATCCGGGCTCGTAACGTAGACGAGCCCCATGACGACGATCGGAAGCGAGCCGATGATGCTGGCCGACGCCTTGGCCTCGGTGCTCATCGCCTTGATCTTGGCACGCATCTTCTTGCGCTCGCGCAGCACCTTCGCGAGGTTGCCCAGAGCTTCCGAGAGATTGCCGCCGGCCTTCGACTGGATCGAGATGACGATGGCGAGGAAATTGGCCTCGGGCAGCGGCATGCGCTCGTAGAGCCGGCCGATCGCCTCGTCGAGCGGCACGCCGAGGGCGAGCGCGTCCATGACGTTGCGGAACTCGCTGCGCAGCGGCTCCTTGGCCTCGGTGGCGATCATGCGCAGGCAGTCGAGCAGCGGCAGACCGGCCTTGACGCCGCGCACCACCACCTCGACGGCGTTGGGCAGTTCCTCGATGAAGGCGGCCTGACGGCGCCGGCGCATGCGGTCGACGACGAAGCGCGGCGCGCCGAGGCCGCCGACCAGCGCGAGGCCGCCGACCAGGAACGGCGGCATTCCGCCGGCGATGCCGAGCAGCGCGAAGACGAAGCCGGCGATGCCGCTGACCACGAAGAAGCGGGCCGGCGAGATCTTCAGGCCCGCCTGCATCAGACGCAGCCGCAGCGGCGGCGAGGTCGAGCGGGAAGCCATGAACTTCTGCTTGGTCTCGATGTCCTTCAGCGAGTCCTGGATCGAGCGCCGGCGCTTCTCGGCCGGGTCGACCTTCTTGCCCTGGGTGCGCGCGGCGGCGCCCGCACCGGCGACCCGCTCGCGGCGCTTCTCGGCGTTGCGCACGGCGGTGAAGCGCGGCATCAGCATCGCGTAGGCGATGCCGGCGCAGGCGAAGAACACCAGCGCCGCGATGGCGAGGACCGTAATGTCCAGTCCGTAGAGCACCATGGATCCGCCCTCGCCTTCCCTTCGCCCAAGTCTTGCGGGGCGCACCCGCCGATCGGCGCGCCCGAGGTCCCGGCCGTGGCATCCCGGCCGAACGATGCCGCGGTCAGAAGCCGCGCGAGGCCGCCTCGGCGGTGTCCAGCGCCTCGGCGAGACGGCTCTCCTCGCCGTAGTAGCGCGCGCGCTCCCACAGGCGCGGCCGGCCGATGCCGGTCGACTTGTGGCGGCCGATAAGGCGGCCGTGCTCGTCCTCGCCGGTGATGTCGTAGAGCAGGAGGTCCTGCGTCACGATCACGTCGCCTTCCATGCCCATCACCTCGGTGATGTGGGTGATGCGGCGCGAACCGTCGCGCAGGCGCGCGGCCTGGACCACCACGTCGACCGAGGTGACGATCATCTCGCGGATGGTGCGGGACGGCAGCGTGAAGCCGCCCATGGTGATCATCGATTCCAGACGCGACAGCGCCTCGCGCGGGGAGTTGGCGTGCAGCGTGCCCATCGAGCCGTCGTGGCCGGTGTTCATCGCCTGCAGGAGGTCGAAGGCCTCCGGTCCGCGCACCTCGCCGACGATGATCCGCTCGGGACGCATGCGCAGGCAGTTCTTCACGAGGTCGCGCATGGTGATCTGGCCCTCGCCCTCGAGATTGGGCGGGCGCGTTTCCAGACGCACCACGTGCGGCTGCTGCAGTTGCAGCTCGGCGGCGTCCTCGCAGGTGATGATGCGCTCGGTCTGCTCGATGTAGCCGGTCAGGCAGTTCAGCAGCGTGGTCTTGCCCGAACCGGTGCCGCCGGACACCAGGACGTTGCAGCGGACGCGGCCGATGATCTCCAGCAGCGTCGCGCCCTCGGGCGAGATCGAGCCGAAGTTGACCAGCTGCGGCAGCGTCAGCTTGTCCTTCTTGAACTTGCGGATCGTGAGCGCGGGACCGTCGATCGACAGCGGCGGGGCGATGACGTTGACGCGCGAACCGTCGGGCAGGCGGGCGTCGCAGATCGGGCTGGCCTCGTCGACGCGGCGGCCGACCTGGCTGACGATCCGCTGGCAGATGTTCATCAGCTGGGTGTTGTCGCGGAAGCGGATGCCGGTCTTCTGGACCTTGCCGCCGACTTCGATGAAGGTGCTGCCGGCGCCGTTGACCATGATGTCGGCGATGTCGTCGCGGGCGAGCAGCGGCTCCAGCGGACCGTAGCCGAGGACGTCGTTGCAGATGTCGTCGAGCAGTTCCTCCTGCTCGGCGATCGACATCACCACCGCCTTCAGCGCGATGATGTCGTTGACGATGTCGCGGATCTCCTCGCGCGCCGTCTCGGTGTCGAGCTTGGCGAGCTGGGAGAGGTCGATGGTCTCGATCAGCGCGGAGAAGATCGACGACTTGGTGTCGTAGTAGCCGTCGGACCGGCGCCGCTCCACCGGGGCCGCCGGCGCCGCCGGCGCGCGCGCCTCGGCGCGCGGAGCGGCCGGTGCCGCGGGCGCGGCCGGAGCGGACGCGGGACGCGGAGCCGGGGCCGGCGCCGCCGCCGCCTTGCCGTCACCCGTTCCGAAACTGCCGCGTTTACCGAACATGGATCACCCTCTCGGGCCTCGGGTTGAACAGCGCCGGTCGTCCGGCGCCCGAACGTGTCAGCCGGCCTTGGAACGTCCCTTGGTGAGCTTGGCCAGGAGCGGCGCGAGCGCGCTCTTCTTGGCCTTGCGCACCTCGGCCCGGCCCATCACCCGCCGCGCGATGTCGGCGAAGGTTTCGGCGACGGGGCTCTTGGCGTTGATCTCGGCGATCATCTGGCCGTTGTTGGCGGCCGCGCCGAACAGGGCGGGATCGAACGGCACCGTGGCGAGCAGGTCGATGCCGAGCGCCTTGCGGAAGTCGTCCGGCTTGATCTCGGGCCGCTTCGGCACGCCGATCTGGTTGACGACGATCTTCGCCTCGCGGTCGTTCGGGCGCATGATCTTGAGCTGGTCGACCAGATTCTTGGTGTTGCGCAGCGAGGCGAGGTCGGGCGTCGCGGTGATCACCACGTCGTCGACCAGCGACAGCACCCGGCGCACCCACGCGGTCCACTGGTGCGGCAGGTCGATCACCACCGACGGCACGCTGCCGCGGATCACGTCGACCAGGAGGTCGAAGGTGTGCTCGTCGTGGTCGTAGGCGCGCTCCAGCGCCGCCGGCGCGGCGAGCAGGCTGAGGTTGTCCGCGCACTTGGCGAGAATGCGGTCGAGGAAGACGTCGTCGATCCGGTCCGGCGCCTGGATGGCGTCGGCCACCGTCTGCGGCGGGTCCTGGTTGAAGTCGAGGCCGGCGGTGCCCCAGGCGAGGTCGAGATCGGCGACGACCACGTCGGCCTCGTAGGACCGCGACAGCGCGAAGGCGACGTTGTGGGCGACCGTCGACGAACCGGCGCCGCCCTTGGCGCCGATGAAGGCGATGGTGCGGCCGACCGGGGTCGACTCGTTGCCGAGGTAGAGCTCGCCGATCTCGCGGATGACGTCGTAGAGATCGAAGGGCACGACCATGTAGTCGCTGACGCCGCGCCGGAGCAGCTCGCGGTAGAGCACGACGTCGTTGGTGTGGCCGATCAGGATCACCTTGGTGCCGGGGTCGCAGACGCCGGCGAGCCGGTTGATCTGTTCGAGCACCTGCTCGCGCTTCTCCCGGGACTCGACCAGGAGGAGATTGGGCGTCGGCGCACTCGAATAGAAGTCGGTCGCCGCCGCGATGCCGCCCATGTGGATCTTGACGTGGGTCTTGGCCATCCGGCGGTCGCCGGAGGCCTGCTCGAGCACCGCCGCCACGTCGGGGCTCTCGCAGAAGGCCTGGATCGCGATCCGCGGGATCGGACGCAGGTCGATGCCGTTGTCGCTCATCGGTGTGCCCGTTCTCCTGTCGCCGCCGTCGGTCATGATCAACCCCCCGAACCGCCGCCGGTCTGGGTGTCCGTATCGCCGGTGTCGTACTGACCGGACGGGATCTCGCCCTTGCCGTACTTGTCGAACACCACCCAGCGGCGCCACGCCGGCACCGGCGTGCCCGCGCGCGGCGTGATCAGGTCGTTCGGGTTCGACACCATCGCCGCCAGATTGGCCTGGTTGGCGCAGCCGAACTCGGCGCCGTCCTCGCCGCCGCTGCCGCCCGGCATGATGCCGCCGGTCCAGCGGCCGCAGGGCGGCGACACCGCCTTGACGCGGCTGTAGCTGAGGCGGATCGGCGCGACGGCACGCGGGTCGGGCACGCGGTAGGCGCGCAGCTCGACGAGCGCCGACGACAGGCCGGCACCCTCGACGGTGCCGCGGATGTCGCGGGCGACGTAGGAGGCGGCGGCCTCGTTGGCCGAGCCGCTCGGCGTCAGCACGACGAGGCTGCCGGTGCCGCGCGCCGCGGCGTCGGCGGCGAAGGCGCGGACGCTGGCGCGCGTCTCCGGCGACATCCGGCCGGCGCCCATGCCGACGGGGATGTCGAGATATTCGGGCGCCTCGGCCAGCACGATCGGATAGCGGGTGCGGTAGCCGTCCTCCGGCAGCGAACCGGTGACGACGTCGTTCTGGCACGCGCCGAGGAGGGTCGCCGCCGCGAGGACGAGGCCGAGCCCGGCGACGGGACGGCGG
Organism: Oharaeibacter diazotrophicus; assembly: GCF_004362745.1. Lineage (NCBI taxonomy): Bacteria > Pseudomonadati > Pseudomonadota > Alphaproteobacteria > Hyphomicrobiales > Pleomorphomonadaceae > Oharaeibacter > Oharaeibacter diazotrophicus. The sequence goes on from NZ_SNXY01000008.1 coordinate 274,891, forward strand.
AGGCGGCGGGAGGGAGCCGTGGGCATCACATCTCTCCTGGAGGGCATGGGCTCACTCGTAGGCGAAGCCGAAGCGGCCGGTGTAGGCGCCGGTCGGAGAGGTCCCGCGGTTGGCGTAGACCTTGTTGACCTGGTTGAGGAAATAGGTCTGCGCGTCCGACGAGAAGCCGAGGTTCTGGTCGGGACGGGAGATCGCCGACGTCGCCACCGGGTCGACCACGTAGGGCGTGACGAAGATCACGAGCTCGGTCTGCTGGCGCTGGAAGTCGCGGCTCTTGAACAGCGATCCGAGGATCGGCAGATCCATCAGCCCGGGCACGCCGGACAGCGACTGGCGGACGTCGTCCTTGACGAGGCCGCCGATCGCCAGCGAGCCGCCCGAGGGCAGTTCGACGACGGTCTCGGCGCGGCGGGTCTTGAAGCCGAGGATCGAGATGTCGCTGTCGGCGTTCGTGGTGATCTTCAGCTTGTTGGAGTTGTCGAGCTCGGAGATCTCGGTCTTGATCTTCAGGCTGATCCGGCCCGGCGAGAGCACGATCGGCGTGAAGTTGAGGCCGACGCCGTAGGGCTTGAACTGATACTCGATCCGGCCGCTGTCGGTGATGCCGGAGATCGCCGGGAACTCGCCGCCGACGAGGAAGCTGGCGCTCTCGCCGGAGACGGCGGTCAGGTTCGGCTCGGCCAGCGTCTTCAGGATGCCGTCCTGCTCGAGGGCGCGGACGGTGGCCGAGAAGTCGCTCGCGGTGATCTTCAGCGCCGTGTCGGACAGCGCCGCACCGGCGACGCCGAACGGGTTGCTGACGATCGGGTTGAACGAGACGCCACCACCGGTGGCGCTGAAGGAGAAGTCGACGCCGAGCTGGCGGGCCGCGTTGCGCTGCACCTCGGCGATGACGACGCGCAGGTTGACCTGATCGGAGCCGGCGATCGCGATGGAATTGACCACCTTGGCGGGGTCGCCGACGAACTTGGCGGCGATCTCGGCCGCCTTGAGCGCCGCCTCGGCGGAGGGGGCGGTGCCCGACAGCACGATCGAATCGCCGAGCGACTGGGCGCGGATCTTCGCGCCGGGCACGACGCCCTGGATCGTCGCCTCGAGGCCGACGGTGTCGCGGGCGACGACCAGCTCGAACTGGGCGAGCTGGCGGCCGCCTTCGCCGAACAGGAAGACGTTGGTCTCGCCGGCCGAGACGCCGATCAGGTAGATCTTGCGATTGGTGCGAACCACCGCGTCGGCGACCGCGGGATTGGCCACCATGACGTCCTTGACGTCCTCGGGCAGGTTGACCACCAGCGACTTGTTGAGCGCGAGGCGGACGACGCGGCCGGACATCTCGGCAGCGGAGGCGTAGGTGGCCTCGTCGGCGGCGCTGGCCGGCGGCGGCGCCGCGGCGAAACCGGCCGCGATCGCGACGGCCGCCAGGAGGTGGGCGAAGGAGCGCTTCATCGTATCCGTCCTCGACGGGTGGCGGTTCTCGGCGGCGGCGCGCGTCATTCCGCGGCCCTCGTCGTGACGCGGGAGGTGACCCCGAACTTGACCATGTTGACGCCGCTCGGCTTGCGGTGCTCGACCGGGTCGGCGTCCTGGTCGCGGATCGAGCGCAGCGCGAGGGCGATGGTGCCGATCTGCTGGGCCTGAACGACCAGTTCCGACTGCTCCGGCGTCAGCTCGAGCGTGGCAGTGTCCTGGGCGACCACCGAGGCGGACTTCTCGCCGCCCGCCTGTTCGACGGTCTGGTCGATGGCGAGCACCCGGATGTTCTGCAGGATGGTCTCGGAGGTGGCCTCGCCGGCCCCGGCCTGACGGATCAGGATGACGTCGACGCGGTCCTCCGGCAGGACGAAGCCGCCGGCGGTCGAGGCGGCGTTGACGCGGACGGCGACGGCGCGCATGCCGGCCGGCAGCACGGCGGAGAGGAAGCCGCGGTCCGAGCGGACCAGCTTGCTCTCCTTGACCGGTTCGCCGGTCGACATCGGGATGCGCACCAGATAGCCGGCGAGCTCGGTGACCGCGTCGGGGCGCTGGGTGCGGGTGATGTAGCCGTCGGACAGGCCGGAGGCCGGCCAGGTCTTCCAGGTCACCGCACCGCCGTCGATCGCCGAGCCGAGGCCGATGTCCTTGGCGGCGACGAGCACGTCCTCGGTCTTCATCACCGGGGCGGCGGGGGCCGATGCCTGCTGGACCGAGGGCCGCGGCGCGGCGAGGCGCAGGGCGAGCATTCCGGCCGCGGCGGCCGCGCCGAGGGCGACCAGGAGAATGACGAACTGTATCGGACGCATGGCCTGTTCCCGGGTGGCACGAGCACGTGAACTCGCACCCTCATCGGGAGTGAAGCCGGAAGCCCTGAATTTATGGTTAACAATCGTTTTCGAAGCAACGACTTCGCCGCCGCCGCGCCGATGCCGCCGTCAGGACAGGACGGCGGCGACGGCCTGGAACCAGCGTCCCTCGGGGAACACCATCAGCGCGCCGCCGGCGAGCGCGATGCCGTAGGGCACGCCGTTGCCGGGGGCGTGCAGGCGCTGGATCCATTCCTCGCGGAGCGCGAAGGCCGGGATCGGCAGGGCGCGGAAGCCCAGGAAAGCGGAGGCGAGCACGCCGCCGAGGATCGCAGTGTAGATCAGGAAGGGCACGGCCTGGTCGGGTCCGACCCAGAGCGCGATCGCCGCGGCGAGCTTGGCGTCGCCGCCGCCGATCCAGCCGAAGGCGAACATGGCGAAGGTCGCCGAGAGCACGCCGAGGCCGACCGCGACATGGACGCCGGTCGCGCCGAAGCCGAGGCCGGTGGCGGCCGCCGCGACGAAGAAGGCGGCGACGAGGGCGAGGCTCAGCCGATTCGGAATCGTCATCGTCAGGAGGTCGGACGCGGCGGCGAAGGCCATCGCGACCGGGAAGACGAGCACGGCGGCGAACGAAACGGCTTCGGACAACGACGCCTCCTGTCGGATCTCGCGGCCGCTGCGCGGCGGCCCTCCCGTCGGGTCGGCGGCTCCGACGCGATCCCTCGCCGCGCAACCGCCGGAAAAAAACGGGCGACCCGCTCGCACGGGTCGCCACATTGCGCCATCCTGGTGCCGGACCGTGCGAACGGTCCGGACCGGATCACTGGGCGGTGTTGAGGTGGTCGCTGACGCTGGTGAAGGTGTCCGAGACCTTGGTGCCGAGCGTGGTGGCGGCGCCGATGATCGCGACGGCGATCAGCGAGGCGATGAGGCCGTATTCGATGGCGGTCGCACCCGACTCGTTGGCAACGAAACGCTTGACGAGCTTCTTCATGACGATCTCCTTGCTCACTCTCTGACAGCACGGGTTCTCTGGTCGATTGTTTTTGCCTGACCGCTCTGAACCGAAGCCGACACTAGAGGGTGGGCCTTGCCATGAAGTTAAAATCGACGGCTTTCGGCCCGGGAACATCGTCGGTTCTTCTGTTGGTTAAAGTAAACTCACCGGAACATTCGGGAGGACTTCGTTAACTCTGAAGCAGCGCGGAAACGCGCACCGCCGTCGCGGTTCGACGGCCGTATTCGTGGTTTGTTTACCATCTTGCCCCAGTGTCGGGACCGCACGAGGACCTGGAGGTTTCGATGGACGGTCGTTTCTGGATCGCTGCCGCGCTCGCGACGGCCGTGAGCGGAACCGCGTCCGCGGATCAGGTCTCGGTCACGCTCGACCAGGCGAAGATCGTGCGCATGGCCGCGCCGGCGGGCACCGTCATCATCGGCAACCCCGCGATCGCCGACGCGACCCTGCAGGACGCGCAGACGCTGGTGATCACCGGCCGCGCCTACGGCACCACCAACCTGCTCGTGCTCGACGCGTCCGGCGAGCCGATCGCCGACGACCAGCTCGTCGTCCAGGCGCCGACCGAGACCGTGACCGTCTACCGCGGCGCCGCCCGGGCGTCGCTGTCCTGCTCGCCGGTCTGCCAGCCGACGCTGGTGCCGGGCGACGCCCCCGACTTCTTCACCGCGACGCAACTGCAGGCGACCGCCCGCGCCGGCAACGCCACCGGGCAGACCGGCAACACCCCGCCGGCGAGCGAGAACCGCTGACCGGCCGCGGCAACGGCGGACGCCGTCAACCCGGCGTTCACCATGTCTGGGCGGCCGGACGGGTATCGGTGCGACTTATACCCTTCCTCAACCCGGGCGTGGCGAGATCGCTGGACGAATGCTCCCCGTGGAGCGTCAAGAGCACCGGCGACCGGGAATGGCAGAGAACACGAGAGCCCCGACCGTCGATCGCGACCGCCCCCGCCGCGGCCTGTTCGCGCGTTTCGGACGCGGACGCGACGGCGCGGTGGCGCTCGAATTCGCGATCGTCTCGATCCCGTTCTTCGCGTTGATGTTCGCGATCATCGAGACGGCGCTTATGTTCTTCGTCTCGCAGATCCTCGACACCGCGGTGACCAAGGCGTCGCGGCAGATCCGGACCGGGCAGGCGCAGCAGGCGGGTATGGACGCCGGCGCCTTCAAGACCCAGGTCTGCAACTCGATGCTCGGTCTCGTCGACTGCCGCGCCAACCTCTACGTCGACGTCAAGACCTACGCCAGCTTCGGCAGCTACGCGCCGACGTCGCCGGTCGATCCGACCACCAAGCAGATGAAGCCGACGACCTACTCGCCGGGTGGTAGCGGCTCGATCGTGGTCGTGCGCGCCTTCTACGCCTGGCCGACCTACTTCACTCCGCTCAGCGCCAACGCCACCAAGCTGGCCGACGGCCGGCGCCTGCTCGGCGCCGTGGTGGCGTTCCGCAACGAGCCCTTCCCCTGGTGACCGGCCCATGGCCCCCCTGACCACCCTCGCCCGCCGTCTCCTGGCCCTCGCCCGGTCGAACCGCGGCGTTTCGGCGGTCGAGTTCGCGCTGATCCTGCCGGTGATGCTGCTGCTCTACGCCGGCGGTGTCGAGCTCAGCGAGGCGCTGTCGGTCGACCGCAAGGTCAACCGGGTGTCGAGCACGATCTGCGACCTGGTCTCCCAGGTCTCGAACGTGTCGAGCAGCGACATGACCGACATCTTCAACGCCTCCGCCGCGATCCTGGAGCCCTACTCCACCGGCACGTCGCTGAAGATGCAGATCCTCGTCGTCGACATCGGCTCGACCAAGCAGACCGTGAACTGGTCCAAGGCCAAGAACGATTCGGTCTACGCCAAGGGCGTGACGTCGCCGATCACCGTTCCGTCGGCGATCGCCGTCGTCGGCACCCAGGTCGTGATCGCCCGCGTGCGCTACAGCTACCAGTCGCCGTTCGGCGACCTGATGAAGTCGGTCACCGGGCACGACACCTACGACCTCGAGCACGTCTTCATGATGCGCCCGCGCCTCGGGACGTCGATCACCTTCTCGTCCTGAACGGCGGCAGGATTAACGGGGCGTCAACGCCGCGGCGCGCATCCTGCTGATCCGGTGGCCGTGCAAGGGGCCGACCGCCCGCTCGTCCGCCCTGCGCCGAGGCCCGCACTTGTCCGCCCGCGACACCCAGACGACCGGATCCAAGCGCTCGCTCGCCCCGCTCGGCGCGGTGGTGATCGCGATCGCGGCCTTCGCCTGCGTCGAGGCGACCGGCTGGGTGATGCGCCAGACCGACCGTACCAACTTCCTGGCGCGGGCGTTCTCCCACACCGAGGCCACGCTGAAGGCCGCCGTCGACCCGCGCTTCCAGACCAAGGCCGACGAGATCGCCCGCGTCCTGACGCGCCTCGTCGTGATCGACGCCATCAAGGGCGCCGCCCTGTTCGACGGCAGCGGCCATCTGCAGGACAGCTTCGGCGAGCGCACCGAGACCGGCTTCGAATCGATCCTGCGCGTGCCCTCCAACGTGTTCGGCACCGCGGACCCGACCCGCGCCGAGTTCTACCTCGCTCCCGCCGTCACCGGCACGCCGTTCCACCTCCTGGTGCGCACCGACGTCGGCGAGATGGCCGGCCTCGAGGGGCTGGCGGGCCGACGCATCACGGCGCTGGCCGCCGCCGCCGCGGCCGCCGCGGGGGCGACGACGCTGCTGTTCGTGTGGTTCGGCGTCGCCGTGCCGATCCGGCGCATCGTCGCAGTGGCCGAGAAGGCGATCGCCCATCCCGGGATGGCCGACGTCGGTCCGCCGATCCGTGGCGCCGCCGGCGAACTGGCGACGCTGGCGGCCGGTGTCGAGCGGCTGCGGTCGTCGCTCGCCGAGATCTGGCGCACCAAGGTGCTGGTGGCCGACGCCATTCTGGAGAGTGCGCCCTTCGCGGTGGTTCAGCTCGCCCCGGACGGCTCGCCGATCTTCGGCAACCCGGCGGCGACGGCGCTGTTCGGCCATGACGTCGCCCACGGTGCCGACCCCGGCGTGCCGGTGATCGTGCGCGACCTCGAGACCGCCGAGCGCACCGTCCTGCGCGAACATTTCGAGCGCCACGGCGGCGCTCCCCGGCTGGTCGAGATCGCCGGCTCGACCGGCGATCACTACGCCCAAGCCGCGAGCCTCGTCGTCGGTGCGGACACCCGGTCGCCGACGACCATCGCCATGTTCGCCGACGTGACCGCCACCCACGGTGCGCGGCTGGGCGCCGAGGGCGAGCGCGACCGCCTCGCGGCGCTGGCGCGCCTGATGGCGCGCCGCGAGGCCGAACTCAAGTTTTCGCTCGAGACCAGCCTGACGCTGCTGTCCGGCGACGCGCGCGGCCGCGAGGCCCATCTCGACATCGCCCCGTTCGCACGGGAATGGCTCGACACCGCCACCGCCGCCGGGCTCGTCGTCGCCCGCTCCGCCGTCAACGAGGACGCCCCGCCGGTGGCCGGCCCGCGCGAGGACCTGCGCGCCACGATGCGACTCGCGCTGTTGCTCGCCTACGCCCGCTCGGCTCGCCCGCCGGTGCAGATGCTGGTCGAGGTCAAGGGCATCAACTTCGAGACCGTCGGCCTCACCGTCCGCGCCACCGGGGCGGAAGGGGTCGGCGAGGAGACGCTCGGCGTCGACTGGCAGCTGCCGCTCGGGGCGCTGCGCGCCGCGGTGCGCCGCGTCGGGGGCCAGATGTCCGAGGTCGTGGTCGAGGAGGACGAGGTGATCGTCCGCATCGTGCTGCGCGGCGCCGCCGAACGCCTGACCGCCACCCGCAAGAAAGCCTGATCGGCGACCGTCGCGAGATCGCCATCGATCACCGGCAGAAGGTTGCGAGAGCCCCTCGCGCCGCAGGTGACCCCTTGCCCTCCATCTCGACCGTCGTGTTCGACATCGGCAACGTGCTGATCCGCTGGGATCCCCGCTTCCTCTACCGCGAGCTGATCGACGACGAGGCGCGGATGGAGCGCTTCCTCGCGGAGGTCTGCACCCCCGCCTGGAACCTCGAGCAGGACCGCGGCCGCGACTGGGCCGAGGCGGTGGCCGAGCTCGTCGCCCGCCATCCCGGCGACGCCGACCTGATCCGGGCGTTCGACGAACGCTGGAGCGAGATGGTGCCGGGGCCGATCGAGGGCAGCGTCGCGATCCTGGAGGAGCTTTCCGCCGCCGGCGTACCGCTCTACGCCATCACCAACTTCTCCGCCGCCAAGTGGGCCGAGACGCGGGCGCGCTTTTCCTTCCTCGACCTGTTCGGCGAGATCGTGGTCTCCGCGCACGAGCGTGTGCTGAAGCCCGACCCGACGATCTACCGGCTGCTGTTCGACCGCCGCGGCATCGATCCGCGCACGGCGGTGTTCGTCGACGACAGCGCCGCCAACGTCGCCGGCGCCGAGGCGGTCGGCATGACCGCGATCCGCTTCACCGATCCGGCCGACCTCAGGATGCGGCTGCGCGACCTCGGCCTGCCGCTGGCGGGCTGAGGAAGCGGCTCACGGCGACAGCACGAGCCGGCCGCCCGAGACCTCGACCCGGCCGAGCCGACCGAGAAACGACATGCCGAGCAGATTGCCGGCGAGGGCCGCGTCGGGCAGCACCAGCGCCTCGACCGCGGCGATCCGGATCGCTCCGACCTCGACCGCGTCGAGCGTCGCCGGGGCGGCCATGACGCGGCCGTTGGCGGTCGTGACCGGCACGACGTAGTCCGTCGGCGCCGGCCGGATACCGAGCTTGGCTGCGTCGCCGGCGCGCAGCGCCACCGTGGTCGCGCCGGTATCGGCGAGGAAGCCGAGACGGACGCCGCCGACACGGGCGTCGAGCCGGAAGTGGCCGCTCGCATCGGCGGGGACGACGACGTCGCCGAGACGGGTGCCGCCGCTCGGTCGCGGCGCGGCGGCCGCGACAGCGTCCGGCTCCGGAGCCGGGGTTGCGAAGCGGTCGGCGAGCGCGCGGATCTCCGGCACCGCGGCGGTGAGGAGCAGCGCGGCGAACGCGGTGGAGAACAGCAGCTTCGACATCGGCGCGTCCGGGGTGGGCGACGGCGCGAGCATCGCAGACCCGGCTTGACCGCGCCTTAACCCGCGCGTGCGGCCCGAGCCCGGCGGGCCATCGTGCCGTTCGCCCGGTCAGATCGCCCGTGGCAGCGTCGCGGCGCGGGTGCGGATGGCGTCGGCATCGGGCAGGCTCGGCTGTGCGCCGAGGCGCTCGACCGCGAGGCTGCCGGCGGCGACGCCGTCGGCGACCGCCTCGGCGATGCCGGCGCCGCGGTCGAGGGCGGCGGCGAGCGCGCCGACGAAGGCGTCGCCGGCGGCGGTGGTGTCGACGACGGAGACGCGCGGGGACGGCAGGCGGATCTCGAGGTCGCCCTCGACGGCGTAGGCGCCCTCGGCGCCGAGCGTGACCACGACCGCGCCGCCGGAGCGCTTGGCGAAGGCGCGGGCGAAGGCGAAGGGCTCGTCGGGCAGGCCGATGCCGCGGGCGACCTCCGCGGCCTCGTGCTCGTTGACCACCAGTACGTCGACGAGGCGGCCGAGTTCCTCGTCGACCGGACCGGCCGGCGCGGCGTTGAGGACGATGCGGGCGCCGCGGGCGCTCGCGGCCCGGGCGGCCTCGCGCAGCGCCGGCTCGGGGCACTCGAACTGCAATAGCAGCGTGTCGGCGGCGCCGATCCGCCGGCCGACCGCCTCCGGGCGGGCGAGCCGATTGGCGCCGCTCGCCACCACGATCATGTTCTCGGCGGCACGGTCGACCGCGATCATCGCGATCCCCGTCGGTGCGTCGACGGTGGCGACGTCGGCGACGTCGACGCCGTCGGCGACCAGGAGTTCGAGGCCCTTGTCGCGGAAGCCGTCGGCGCCGACCGCGCCGACCATGGCGACGGCCGCGCCGGCCCGGCGGGCGGCGAGCGCCTGGTTGGCGCCCTTGCCGCCAGGGAAGACGTCGTAGCCGGGGCCCTTGACGGTCTCGCCGGGGCCGGGCAGCCGGTCGACGCGGGCGACCAAGTCGACGTTGATGGATCCGAACACCACGATCACGGCACGACTCCCGCCCTTCTCATACCTGTCCCGGACCGTTCCGAGCGGTCACTTGGTGCCGTACATGCGGTCGCCGGCGTCGCCGAGGCCGGGGACGATGTAGCCCTTCTCGTTGAGATGGTCGTCGATCGCCGCGGTGAACACCGGCACGTCCGGATGGGCGGCGGTGAAGTTGGCGATGCCCTCGGGCGCCGCGAGCAGGCAGACGAAGCGGATGTCGCGCGCGCCGCGCTCCTTCAGCTTGGTCACCGCCGCGATCGAGGAGTTGGCGGTGGCCAGCATCGGGTCGACGACGATGGTCAGGCGGTCCGAGAGGTCCTGCGGCGCCTTGAAGTAGTATTCGACCGGCTGCAGGGTCTCGTGATCGCGGTAGATGCCGATGTGGGCGACGCGGGCCGCCGGCACCAGGTCGAGCATGCCCTCGAGCAGGCCGTTGCCGGCGCGCAGGATCGAGGCGAACACCAGCTTCTTGCCGACCAGGATCGGCGCCTTCATCGGCTGCAACGGGGTCTCGATCTCGACCTCGGTGAGCTCGAGGTCGCGGGTGACCTCGTAGCAGAGCAGCGTCGAGATCTCGCGCAACAGGCGGCGGAAGCTCGCGGTCGAGGTCTCCCTGTCGCGCATGATCGTGAGCTTGTGCTGCACCAGCGGGTGATCGATGACCTTGACGCCGTCCATGCCCTGTCGTGCTCCCGTTCGTCCCGCCGACCCTACTCCGCCGCACCGTCACGGCAAGCGGGCGCCACGTCCCCGTCCACCTAAATGATCGCCGCCGCCGGCGAAAGCCTCGATCGCAGCCGCGCCTTGGTGGCCTCGTCGCAGAAGGCGGCCTCGAGGGCCGCGCTGGAGATGGCGAGGAGATCGGCGTCGGTGCAACCGAAGTGCTCGGCGGCGAGCGCGTATTCGCGCGCCATCGAGGTGTGGAAGAACGGCGGGTCGTCCGAGCTCAGCGTCACCGTCACACCGGCCGCCCGGAGCGCCGGGAAGGGGTGGGACGCGAAGTCGGGGAAGACGCCGAGGGCGACGTTGGAGCCCGGGCAGCATTCTAGCACGACGCCCTCGGCGGCGAGCCGGCGGACGAGATCCGGATCCTCGATCGCGCGGACGCCGTGGCCGATGCGGCGGACCGGGATGGCGTCGAGGGTGGCGCGTACCATCTCGGCGCCGCAAACTTCGCCGGCGTGGCAGGTCAGCGGAAGGCCGGCCTCGGTGGCGATCGCGAAGGCGGGGGCGAAGTCGGCGGGCATGCCCATGCGCTCGTCGCCGGCCATGCCGAAGCCGACCACCTCGGGCAGGAGGTGCTCGACCGCGGTGCGCGCGGCGGCGACCGCCGCCTCCGGCCCGAAGTGACGCTCGATCAGCGGGATGATCCGGCCGACGATGCCGTGCTCGCGCTCGGCCCGGCGGAGGCCCTCGGCGATGCCGCCGAGATAGTCCGTGTAGGCGATGCCCTGACGGCGGGCGTGGTCGGGCGAGACGAAGACCTCGGTGTAGATCACGCCCTCGGCGGCCGACGCAGCGAGATAGGCGGCGGCGAGGTCGGCGAAGTCCTCGGCGCTGCGGAACACCGCGGCGACGCGGTCGTAGGCGGCGAGGAAGGACGTGAAGTCGCTCCAGGCGTAGCCGCCGGCGGCGTCGAACAGGCCGGTGACGTCGATGCCGCGCTCGGCGGCCTTGGCGGCGACGAGGGCGGGCGGCGCCGCGCCCTCGACGTGGCAGTGCAGTTCGACCTTGGGGATCATGGACGTAGGGGTTCCGGGAAGCGGGATCAGAGCATGGAGCGGCCGTGCCGGCCGGGCGCGAGGCCGAGCCAGGCGGCGACGGTCTCGCCGATGTCGGCGAACGTGGTGCGCACGCCCGCCGATCCCGGCGCGAGGCCGGCGGCGGTCATCAGCACCGGCACGCGCTCGCGGGTGTGGTCGGTGCCGGTCCAGGAGGGGTCGCAGCCGTGGTCGGCGGTGAGCACCAGGAGGTCGCGCGGTCCGAGCCGCGCCTCGAGTTCCGGCAGGCGGCGGTCGAAGGCCTCGAGGCAGGCGGCGTAGCCGGCGACGTCGCGGCGATGGCCGAACTCGGTGTCGAAGTCGACGAGGTTGGTGAAGACGAGGTCGCCGTGGCCGGCGTTGGCGAGGGCGGCGAGGGTCAGGTCGAGGTTGGCGTCATTGCCGGCGCCCTTGCGCACCTCCGTGACGCCGACGTGGGCGAAGATGTCGCCGATCTTGCCGACACCGATCACCCGCCGGCCGGACGCCTCCACTCGCGACAGGAGGGTCGGTTCGGGCGGCGGCACCGCGAAGTCGCGGCGGTTGGCGGTACGCACGAAGCTGGCGGCGTCGCGGCCGACGAAGGGCCGGGCGATGACGCGGCCGATGCCGAGCGGATCGACCAGCCGGCGGGCGATCCGGCAGTGCTCGAGCAGACGGTCGAGACCGTAGGCCTCCTCGTGGGCGGCGATCTGCAGCACGGAGTCGGCGGAGGTGTAGAGGATCGGCCGGCCGGTGCGGACGTGCTCTTCGCCGAGTTCGGCGATGATGGCGGTGCCGGAGGCGTGGCGATCGCCGAGGATGCCGGGAACGCCGGTCTCGCGCACGAAGGCGGCGACGAGTTCCGGCGGGAAGCAGGGCCGGGTCTCGGGGAAGTAGCCCCAGTCGAAGGGCACCGGCACGCCGGTGATCTCCCAGTGGCCGGACGGCGTGTCCTTGCCGTTGGAGACCTCGCTCGCGGCGGCGTAGCGGCCGGCCGGTTCGCCGCCGCCGAGGCCGGCGGGGCGGCGGCCGGTGGCGAGTTCGGCGGCGCGGCCGAGGCCGAGACGGTCGAGGTTGGGCAGGCGGAGCGGACCGGCGCGCAGGCCCGGGCGGTCGGCCCGGCCCTCGGCGCAGGCGGCGGCGATGTGGCCGAGCGTGTCGGAGCCGGCGTCGCCGAAGGCGGCGGCGTCGGGTCCGCCGCCGATGCCGAAGCTGTCGAGGACGACGAGGACGGCGCGGGTCATGGCTGGTCTCCCGTGCCGGCGCTGCCGGCGACGCGTTCGATCACGGCGGGCCGGCGCGGCGGCGCCTCGCCGAGGCGGTAGGCGGCCCGGAGCGCGGCCGCGGCCGCGTCGGCCGCGGCCTCTGTCCGGGCGTGGACGAGCCCGAGCGGGCGGGTGGCATCGACGTGCTCGCCGAGGCCGGCGAGGCGGTCGAAGCCGACGGCGGGGTCGACGGCGTCGGTCGGTAGCACCCGGCCGCCGCCGAGGCCGACCACCGCGACGCCGATCGAACGGGTGTCGACGGCGGCGACGGTGCCGGCCCCGTCGGCGAACACGGGCCGCACCACCGGCGCGGCGGCGAGATGGCGGGCGGGGGCCTCGACGAGGTCGGACGGACCGCCGAGGGCGGCGACCATGCGCTGGAACACCTCGGCGGCGCGGCCGCTCGAAAAGGCCTCGGCGATCCGGGCCCGGCCCTCCGCGGCGTCGGCGGCGAGGCGGCCGAGCACCAGCATCTCGCCGCCGAGCGCGACGGTGACGTCGTGGAGCCGGGGATCGATGCGCGCGCCGGTCAGGAAGTCGACGGCGAGGCGCACCTCGAGGCCATTGCCGGCGGCGCTCGCCAGCGGCTCGTCCATGTCGGTGACGAGGCCGACCGTCGGCAGGCCGGCGCCGTTGGCGACCGAGACGAGGCTCTCGCCGAGTGCACGGGCGTCGTCGAGGCGCGCCATGAAGGCGCCGCTGCCGGTCTTGACGTCGAGCACGAGGCCGTGGAGGCCGGCGGCGAGCTTCTTGGACAGAATCGAGGCGGTGATGAGGTCGAGGCTCTCGACCGTCGCGGTGACGTCGCGGATGGCGTAGAGCCGCTTGTCGGCGGGGGCGAGGTCGGCGGTCTGGCCGATCACGGCGCAGCCGACCTCGCGGACGACCTTGCGGAACAGGCCGTTGTCCGGCTGCGAGACGTAGCCGGGGACGGCGTCGAGCTTGTCGAGCGTGCCGCCGGTGTGGCCGAGGCCGCGGCCGGAGATCATCGGCACGAAGCCGCCGCAGGCGGCGACCGCGGGGGCGAGCATCAGCGAGACGGTGTCGCCGATGCCGCCGGTGGAGTGCTTGTCGAGGGCGGGGCCGGGGAGGTCGGACCAGTCGAGCACGGTGCCGCTGTCACGCATGGCGAGGGTGAGCGCGACGCGCTCGTCGCGGTCCATGCCGCGGAAGAACACCGCCATGGCGAAGGCCGCCACCTGGCCCTCGCCGACACGGCCGGAGGTCAGGCCCTCGATCAGGAAGCGGATCTCCTCGGCCGAGAGACGGCCGCCGTCGCGCTTCGTTCGGATGATCTCCTGGGGCAGATACGCCATCGTCCTCTCCCAAAGACTTTTCGCCCCGGATTCCGCACCGCCGTTCAGCGGACGGAAACCCGGCGGCGGCACGATCGGGATCCCTGCCCGCGGCGAACGGATCCCGATGCGCGCCCTGTTGTTCTCCACCGCCCTCGCGGGCTTGCTCGCCGCGACCGGCGCCTCCCGCGCCGCCGACGCCACCTTCAAGTTCGACTACGGCGCCGTCGCCGCCTCCGGACGCCAGATCACCGTGACGCGGCTGCCGGTGACGCTGCCCTCCGGCAAGGTGGTGCTCGAGGACGTCACCATCCTGATGCGCGCCGATTCCGCCGGCAAGCTCCGGGTGGTCGCCGGCTACCCGCTCACCGAGACCTCGGTGCAACCGGAGACCGGCGCCCTCGCCGCGGGCGACTACGCCCCGCCCTCCAACCTCGACTACCGCCTGACGCTGGCCGGGCCGAGCCTCGGGGCGAACGGCCGGCCGCAGTGGGTGCTCGACCGCGACGGCGACGACGTCAGCCTGCGCTTCTACGGCGGCGCCCTCGCCGGCCATCCGCTGGAGAGCCGGATCGCCGCGATCGGCGCCACCGCCGGCTGGACCTACGGCGTCGTCGACGGCGGCAAGTGCGACCTCGGCTGCAACGTCAAGATCGGCGACCTCGTGGCGCTGTCGACCGGCACGGACGGTCAGATCTACCTGCAGGACCTCACCACCGACTCCGGCGTCGACCACGCGGTGCCGGTGCGCACGCTGGCGCTCCGGCCCTGCACGGCCGCGGCCTGCGGCTGAGACCGAGCTCGCAAGGTTCCGACCCGTGGTCGGAGCCTTGCGCGCGAGGAGCGCCCGACCGGGCGCCGGCCGCGAGGCCGAAACCTCGTAAAGGCCCGACAAGTCGGGCCTTTACGAGACAGGTAAGAGACCCGTCGGCGGAGCCGCCGTCAGTAGCCGGTGCCGCCGTCGTCGACGCGGTCCTCGAGGGTGGCGATCAGGGCGTCGAGCACGCCGCTGGCGCCGAAGCGGAAGGTCGACGGCCGCGCCCATCCCGAACCCATGATCTGGTCGGCGAGGCCGAGATAGGCGGCGGCGTCCTCGACGGTGCGGATGCCGCCGGCCGGCTTGAAGCCGACGTCGCCGCGGCCGGTGGCGGCGATCACCTCCAGCATGATCCGCGCCGCCTCCAGCGTGGCGTTGACCTTGACCTTGCCGGTCGAGGTCTTGACGAAGTCGGCGCCGGCCGCGATCGCGATCTCGGTGGCGGCGCGGATCTTGTCGGGGTCGACGATCTCGCCGGTCTCGAGGATCACCTTGAGCTTGGCGCGGCCGGCCGTGACCGCCTTGACGCGGGCGACCTGGGTCTCGGCGAAGCCCGGCCGGCCCTCGAGGAAGGCGCGCCAGGCCAAGACGTGGTCGATCTCGTCGGCACCGTCCTCGATCGCCCGGGCGGTCTCCTCGAGCACGGCGGCGGTGTCCTCGCCGCCGGCCGGGAAGTTCACCACGGTGGCGATCCTGACGCCGGTGCCGGCGAGGACGCGCTTCGCCTGCGCGACGAAGCGCGGGTAGAGGCAGACCGCGGCGACCGCCCCGTAGGGCGTGACGGCGCGGGCGCACAGCCGGTCGATCGCGGCCGGCGTGCAGGTCTCGGAGAGGTCGGTGAGGTCGAGGAGGGCGAGCGCGCGGCGGGCGACGGCCTTGGCATCGTCGGACGACATGGTTTCAACTGGCTCCGAAGGCGGCGACGACGCGCGGCAGCAGGCGCTTCAGCTTCTCGGCACCCTTGGGACCGTTCTCCTTGGTCTCCTCGTGCGAGAGCTCGGCACCGGTCATGCCGGCGGCGAAATTGGTGACGGTGGAGACCGCCGCGACGCGGAGGCCGTAGAAGCGGGCGAGGATCACCTCCGGCACCGTCGACATGCCGACGGCCTGGGCGCCGAGGATGCGGGCGGCGCGGATCTCGGCCGGCGTCTCGAAGGACGGGCCGGTGAACCACATGTAGACGCCCTCGGAGAGGCGGATGTCCTCGGCGGCGGCGGCGGCGCGGAACAGATCGGCGAGACCGGCGTCGTAGGCCTGCGTCATGCCGACGAAGCGGCGGTCGCCCATCTCGCCGAACAACGGGTTGGTACCGGCGAAGTTGATGTGGTCGGAGATCAGCATCAACTCGCCCGGTCCGACCGCGGGATCGAGGCCGCCGGCGGCGTTGGTGAGGATCACGCCCTCGCAGCCGAGGGCGGCGAAGGTGGCGATCGGCGTCTTCATCGCCGCGGCGTCGCCGTGCTCGTAGTAGTGGGCGCGGCCGGACAAGAGCGCGATCGGCACGCCGCCGACCCGGCCGATCACCAGCTCGCCGCGGTGGCCGGTGACGGTGGAGACCGGAAAGCCCGGCAGATCGGCGAACGGGATGCGCACGGCATCCGCCACCGTGTCGGCGAAGCTGCCGAGGCCGGAGCCGAGCACCATGCCGAGCCGGGGCGAGAGATCGGTCCGGGTGCGGACCAGGGCCGCGCACTCGGCGGCGCGGTCGGGGGCGAACATGGGTCAGGTCTCCAGGGAGAAGCCGGCGGGCAGCAGTTCCGCCATGGTGAAGCGCCGCGACGCACCGGCGGGGTCGCAGGCGTACACCTCGACGTCCGGTCCGGCGGCGAATTCGGCGAGGCGCTGGCGGCAGCCGCCGCAGGGCGTGCAGAAGCGTCCGCCCGGAACGTTGGCGTGGTCGATGCGGTCGGCGACGACGAGGGCGCGGACGATGCGCCGGCCGCCGGCCATGACGAGGTGGCCGATCGCCGTGGTCTCGGCGCACCAGCCCTCCGGATAGGCGGCGTTCTCGACGTTGCAGCCGGCGTGGATCCGGCCGTCCTCGTCCTCGAGCGCGGCGCCGACCAGGAAGCGCGAATAGGGCGCGTGCGCCTTCGCCCGGGCGGCGGTGGCGGCGGCGAACAGGGTGTCGAAGTCGGCCATCACCGCTCCTTGGTGTAGGGCACGCCGCCGGCCTTGGGCGGGCGGGCGGTGCCGATGAAGCCGGCGAGCAGGATCACGGTGAGCACGTAGGGCAGCGCCTGGAAGATCTGCACAGGCACTTCGCCGACGAAGGGCACCGGCGTGCCTTGGAGACGGATCGCGACGGCGTCGAGGAAGCCGAACAGCAGGCAGGCGAACATCACCGGCACCGGTCGCCACTTGGCGAAGATCAGCGCGGCGAGCGCGATGTAGCCCTTGCCGGCGCTCATCTCCTTGATGAAGGCGGCCGACTGGGCGATCGAGAGATAGGTGCCGGCGAAGCCGCAGAAGATGCCGGCGCAGATCACCGCGCGGTAGCGCAGCCACACCACCGAGATGCCCGCGGTGTCGACCGCCGCCGGGTTCTCGCCGACCGCGCGCAGCCGGAGCCCGAAGCGGGTGCGGTAGAGCACCCACCAGGAGAAGGGCACGGCGAGGAAGGCGAGATAGGTCAGGATGTTGTGGCCGGAGATCAGCCCGGCGTAGATCGGCCCGAGCACGGGTACCCCGCGCAGCGCCTCGGCGCCCGGCAGCACGATCGGATCGAAGCGCGCGGCGTTGGCGAGCTGCGGCGTGCGGCCGCCCTGGGAGAACCAGGCCTGCCCGAGCACGGCGGTGAGTCCGGAGGCGACGAAGTTGATGGCGACGCCGGAGACGATCTGGTTGCCCTTGTTGGTGATCGAGGCGAAGCCGTGCACCGCCGACAGCGCCACCGAAACCGCCACGCCGCCGAGGAGGCCGAGCCAGGGCGAACCGGTGACGAAGGCGAGCGAGGCCGCCGCGAAGGCGGAAGCCAGCATCTTGCCCTCGAGGCCGATGTCGAAGATGCCGGCCCGCTCCGAATAGAGCCCGGCCAGCGCCGTGAACAGCAGCGGAATGGTCAGCCGCACCGTGGAGGCCAGCACGTTGACGGCGATCTCGACGAAGTCCATCGCGCGGGCGCTCCCCTCAGGCCTTGACCGCCGCGGCCTCTGGCCGGCGGGCGAACACGGCGGCGAGCGCCGGGCGGAACATGTACTCGAGCGCGCCGGCGAACAGGATGACGAGACCCTGGATCAGCACGATCATGTCGCGGGTGATCAGCGGCATGTCGAAGGAGAGATAGTCGCCGCCCTGGTAGAGCACGCCGAACAGAATGGCGGCGAGCACGATGCCGGCCGGGTGGTTGCGCCCCATCAGCGCGACGGCGATGCCGACGAAGCCGGCGCCGCCGACGAACTCGACCTGGAGCCGGGCGGAGGCGCCCATCACCGGGTTCAGCGCCATCATGCCGGCGAGGCCGCCGGAGATCAGCATGGTGATCACCACCATGCGAACGTAGGAGATGCCCGCATAGGCGGCGGCGGTCGGGTTCAGGCCGGTGGTGCGGATCTCGTAGCCGAGCCGGGTCCGCCAGATCAGCGCCCACACCGCGACGCAGCAGGCGAGCGCGACGAAGAAGGAGACGTTGAGCGGGGCGGCGTAGCTCATGGCGTCGAGGCCGGGATCGAGCGGCTGCACCAGCCAGCCGATCTTCGGCAGCTGGCCGCCCTCGGCGAACACCTTGGTCTCCGGCGCCATCGCGCCCGGTACCTTGAGAACGTTCACCAGCAGGTAGACCATCACGGCCGCGCCGATGAAGTTGAACATGATCGTCGTGATGACGACGTGGCTGCCGCGCTTGGCCTGGAGATAGGCCGGCAAGAAGGCCCAAGCGGCGCCGAACAGGGCGGCGGCGAGGATCGCGACCGGGGCGGTCAGGAACCAGGGCAGGTGGTCGCCGAGGCCGATCGCGACCAGCGCCGCGCCGAGGCCGCCGACGTAGGCCTGGCCCTCGGAGCCGATGTTGAACAGACCGCAGTGGATCGCCACCGCGACCGACAGGCCGGTGAAGATGAAGTTGGTGGCGTAGTAGAGCGTGTAGCCGATGCCGTTGGCGCTGCCGAGCGCGCCGATCAGCATGGTCTTCAGGGCGAGGAGCGGGCTTTCGCCGAGGAAGACGACCACCAGCCCCGCGATCAGGAAGGCGACCACGAGGTTGAGGATCGGCATCAGGCCGTAGGTGACCCAGTTGGGCAAGGGACCGGTCGGTACGCTCATGCGATCTCCCTCACGCCGCGATGCCGGCCATCAGGAGGCCGAGCGCCTGTTCGCCGGCCTCCGGGGTCTCCTCGCCGACGACGCGGCCGGCGAACATCACCAGGATGCGGTCGGCGAGCGAGCGGATCTCGTCGAGCTCGACCGAGACCAGCAGGATCGCCTTGCCGGCGTCGCGCATCTCGACGATGCGGCGATGGATGAACTCGATGGCGCCGATGTCGACGCCGCGGGTCGGCTGGCCGATGATCAGGACCTTCGGATCGCGCTCGATCTCGCGGGCGACCACGATCTTCTGCTGGTTGCCGCCGGAGAAGTTGGCGGTCTTCAGCCGGCAGTTCGGCGGTCGGATGTCGTATTTGGCGATCTTCTCCTCGGCGTCGCGCCGGCAGGCGTCGATGTCGAGGAAGGGGCCCTTCAGCAGCTTCGGATCGTCGTGGTAGCCGAGGATGGCGTTCTCGTATTCCTCGAACGCCAGCACGAGGCCCATGTGGTGGCGGTCCTCGGGGATGTGGGCGAGGCCGAGGCGGCGCAGTGCGTCCGGCCCGACCTTCGGCGACACCTCGGTGCCCGCCACGAACACCTGACCGGCGCTCTGGCGGCGGATGCCGGCGATGCACTCGAGCAGCTCCGACTGGCCGTTGCCGGCGACGCCGGCGATGCCGACGATCTCGCCGGCGCGGACGTCGAAGGAGACGTCGTCGACCATGGTGACGCCGCGGCCGTCGCGGACGGTGAGACCCCGCACCGACAACAGCACCTCGCCGGGGTGCGCCGCGCCCTTCTGGACGCGCAGCAGCACGCGGCGGCCGACCATCAGTTCGGCGAGTTCCTCGACCGTGGTGTCGGCGGTCTTCCTCGTCGCGACCATCTCGCCGCGGCGCATCACCGAGACGGTGTCGGTGATCGCCATGATCTCGCGCAGCTTGTGGGTGATCAGGACGACGGTCTTGCCCTGCTCCTTCAGCACCCGGAGCACCTTGAAGAGGTGATCGGCCTCGGCCGGGGTGAGCACGCCGGTGGGCTCGTCGAGGATCAGGATCTCGGCGCCGCGCACCATCGCCTTCAGGATCTCGACGCGCTGCTGCAGGCCGACCGGCAGTTCCTCGACCACGGCGTCGGGGTCGACCTCGAGCTGGTAGTCGTCGGAGAGTTTCTTCAGGGCCGTCCGCACTTTGGCGACGCCCTTGCCGAGGGTGGCGCCGCCCTCGGCGCCGAGCACGACGTTCTCGAGGACGGTGAAATTCTCCACCAGCATGAAGTGCTGGTGCACCATGCCGATGCCGGCGACGATCGCGTCCTGGCTGGTGCGGATCTGGGTCGGCCGGCCGTCGACGCGGATCTCGCCGGCGTCGGCGTGGTAGAAGCCGTAGAGGATCGACATCAGCGTCGACTTGCCGGCCCCGTTCTCGCCGATGATCCCGTGGATCGAGCCCTTGGCGACGGACAGGTGGATGTCCTTGTTGGCGTGGACCGCGCCGAAGCGCTTGTCGATGCCGACGAGTTCGATGGCGGGAGGGGTCTCTGGCAAGGGGTGCTCCGGCGGACACCTGGGGGAGAGACGAATGACTTGTCGCGGGCGGCGCCACGCGCATCCGGCCCGCCGCTTCGCCGCCCGGGGCACGGACCGCGAGCGGCGCGGCTCGTCGTCACGACGCACCCGGACGCCCGCCGCGCCTGGAAGACGCGGCGGGAATCCGGTCGGCCGGTCCGATCACTTCGGGCAGGCGTTGTCCGTCATGTAGTCGTGGACCTTGACCGCGCCGGAGACGATGTCGGCCTTGGCCTTGTCGACGGCGGCCTGGATCTCGGGGGTGATCAGCGACTTGTTGTTGTCGTCGAGCGCCCAGCCGACGCCGTCTTGGGCGACGCCCAGCTCGACGATGCCGGCGGAGAACTTGTCGTCCTTGGTGTCCTTGATGGCGTTGTAGACCGCGAGGTCGACGCGCTTGACCATCGAGGTCAGCACCGAGCCGGGGTGCAGGTAGTTCTGGTTCGAATCGACGCCGATCGAATACTTGCCGTTGTCGGCGGCGGTCTGCAGCACGCCGAGGCCGGTGGCGCCGGCGGCGGCGTAGATCACGTCCGCGCCCTGGTCGATCTGGCTCTTGGCGAGTTCGCCGCCGCGCACCGGATCGTTCCAGGCCGCACCGGTGGTGCCGGTCATGTTCTGGAAGACCTCGACCTTGGCGTTCGCCGCGCGCGCGCCCTGCTCGTAGCCGCACTCGAACTTGCGGATCAGCGGGATGTCCATGCCGCCGACGAAGCCGACCTTGCCGGACTTCGAGGTCATGCCGGCGATCAGGCCGACGAGATAGGAGCCCTCGTGCTCCTTGAAGACCACCGAGCGCACGTTCGGCTTGTCGACGACGCTGTCGATCAGCACGAACTTGGTGTCCGGGAATTCGGTGGCGACCTTCTCGATCGCCGAGGTCCAGGCGAAGGAGACGCCGATCACCGGGTTGTAGCCGCGGCTGGCGAAGTTGCGCAGCGCCTGCTCGCCCTGGGTGTCGCCGGTCGGCTCGAAGTCGCGGTAGTCGACGCCGGTCTCGGTCTTGAAGCGCTCGGCGCCGGCATAGGCCGCCTCGTTGAACGACTTGTCGAACTTGCCGCCGGTCCCGTAGACGACCGCCGGCTTGACGTCGGCCGACAGGGCCGTGGTGGTCAGCACGGCGGCCGTGAAGGCGGCGCCGAGGATGGTCTTCAGCATGAGGAGCCTCGCCCTGGTGGAAGGTGCTCTTGTCGTTTGTTCACGACGCCGGTCCGGAACGAGGGCCCCGACCCCGTCGCGTCGGCGACAGCTAAGCACGCTTCACGTTCATTTGCATCGGCTTTGTGGGTCTTTTTTACCAGTTGGACAACAATTGGGCGGTCGCCTTTTCGTGAGGCGTTCGACCGCTTATTTTCGACCTTTGTATTAATCGGGGAAACGCGGTATGAGGGCGCGTCGCCCCCGCTTTTCGGACCCTCGCGCCCATGACGTTCCGCCCGGCTCTCGCGCTGGTCGCCCACGACGCCAAGAAGGACGACATGGTGGCCTTCGCGCGGGCGCACGTCGACCGGCTCGCCGGTTTCGACCTCTACGCCACCGGCACCACCGGCGCGCGCGTGTCCGAGG
Source organism: Oharaeibacter diazotrophicus (assembly GCF_004362745.1). NCBI lineage: Bacteria > Pseudomonadati > Pseudomonadota > Alphaproteobacteria > Hyphomicrobiales > Pleomorphomonadaceae > Oharaeibacter > Oharaeibacter diazotrophicus. Next base: position 296,734 of record NZ_SNXY01000008.1, read on the forward strand.
CCTGTCCGCGGTTGCCGGTGACACGACTGAAGAGCGGGCCGCTCGGCGGCGACCAGCAGATCGGTGCGATGATCGCCGAGGGCCGGCTCGACGGCCTCGTCTTCTTCGTCGACCCGCTGTCGCCGATGCCGCACGACGTCGACGTCAAGGCCCTGACGCGCCTCGCGCTGGTCTATGATATCCCGATGGCGCTGAACCGCTGCACCGCCGACATGATGATCGGCTCGCCCCGGCTCGGCGCCGCACCGCGTTCCTGACAGACAGCGAGAGACGAGGACGATGTCCGCCCGCCCCCACATGGATCTCGAGGCGCTGCCGTTCCCGGTGCTGTTCGCGGACATCGGCGGTACCAACGCCCGCTTCGCCATCCTGACCGACGCCCACGCGGCGTTGCGCCACTTCGACACCGTCGAGACGAAGAACCACGTCACGCTGGAGGACGCCGTCGAGGCGGCGGTGCTGCGCCGCACGGCGCTGCGCCCGCGCACCATGGTGTTCGCCGTCGCCGGACCGATCCGCGAGGAGCGCACCCAACTCACCAACTGTCCGTGGGTGGTGGTGCCGCGCGCGCTGATGGAGACGTTCGACCTCGACCACGTGCTGCTGTTCAACGACTTCGAGGCCCTGGCGCTGTCGCTGCCGGGTCTCGCCGCCGAGGACCTCGAGGCGGTCGGCGACCGCCTGCCGCCCGAGGACGGCACCAAGGTGGTGATCGGCCCGGGCACCGGGCTCGGCGCCGCCGGCCTCGTCCACGCCGCCCACATGTGGGTGCCGGTGCCCGGCGAGGGCGGCCACATCGACCTCGCGCCGATCACCGCGCGCGACCTCGCGGTGTGGCCCCACGTCGAGCGCCCGGGCGAGCGCATCTCCGGCGAGACGCTGATCTGCGGCTCGGGCCTCCTCAGGCTCTACCGCGCCGTCGCCGCCGCCGACGGCGTTGCGCCGGCCTGCACGACGCCCGCCGAGGTGACCGCCGCCGCCGAGGCCGGCGATCCGGTCGCGGTCGAGACCGTGGCGCTGTTCGCGATCCACCTCGGCCGCATCGCCGGCAATCTCGCGCTGACCTTCCTCGCCCGCGGCGGCGTCTATCTCGCCGGCGGCATCGCGCCGCGGATCGCCGCGGTGCTGAAGAGCGGCGGCTTCCGCGCCGCCTTCGAGGACAAGAACCCGCACGAGGACCTGTTGCGCTCGATGGCGACCGCCATCGTCGTGCACGAGCGCCCGGCGCTCGCCGGCCTCGTCGCCTTCGCCCGCACCCCGACGCGCTTCGGCGTCCACCTCGAGGGCCGGCACTGGGTGCGGTGACACCTGTCTCGCACAGTCCCGACTCGTCGGGACTGTGCGGGGTTTCGGCTATCCGGCCGGCGCCCGGTCGGGCGCTCCTCGCCCGCAAGGCTCCGACCACCGGTCGGAACCTCGCGGGCTCGGTGAGAGGCCCCGGCGTCCGGCTGTTCAGCGCGGGATCCGCGCCATCTCCCGACGCACGCGGGCGAGATAGGCGGCGCGCTTTTCCGCGCTCACGGTGTCCATGCGGTAGAGCGCGCGGTAGCGGGTGCGGCAGAACGGGTGGCAGATCGAGCGCAGGCCGCGCAGGATGGTCTTGCGACCGGGCTCGCCCATCACCTTCGACAGCGACCAGGTCGCGCCGCAGGTGGTGACCACCTCGATGCGGCGAATGTTGCGCAGGTTGCCGCGGATACCCTGGGTCTCGGTCGGCATGGTGAAGGCGACGTGCGGCAGCAGCACGCGGTCCATCCAGCCCTTCAGCATCGCCGGCAGGCCGTACCACCACGTCGGGTAGACGAACACCAGCCCCTCGGCCCAGCGGACGTTGTCGACGTGATCGGCGAGCGCGACCTCGTTGACGCCGCGTTCGCCGTAGGCGCGGCGCTCGGCGGTGGAGAGCGGCGCGCTGAAGCCCTCGCCGTAGAGGTCGACGAAGCGGACCTCGTGACCGGCTTCGGCGAGGCCGGCGCGCACGGCCTCGCAGAGGGCGGCGACGAAGCTCTCCGGGACCGGGTGGCAGTAGACGACGAGCAGTCTCATGGGGCGGACCGTCAGAAGGCGCGCATGGTGCGCTCGACCCTGGCCAGGAAGGCCGCGCGGGTGGCGTCGGTCGAGCGGTTCATGTCGTAGTGGGCGAGATAGGTGACCGGTGGGAAGCCGCAGGCGGCGCGGATCACCCGCGTCACCGCCTTGCGCGGCGGGTCGCCGGCGAGAAGGGCGCGCATCCGCGTGCCGCCGTAGGAGGTCACGGCGGCGAGCCGGCGGACGTTGGTCAGCGCCGGCCGCACCTTGCCGTCGACGAGACGGAAGGAGACGCCCGGCAGGAACACCCGGTCGAGATAGCCCTTCAGGATCGCCGGGAAGCCGAAGTTCCACACCGGGTGCACGAACACCAGCGCCTCGGCCGCGAGCAGGCGGTCGACGTGGGCGCGGACCGGATCGCGGTTGGCGTCGGTGTCGTGGTAGCCGAGCCGCTCGGCCCGGCTCAGGACGGGGTCGAAGCCCTCGGCGTAGAGGTCGCAGTCGTCGACCGCGTGGCCGGCGGCGCGCAGCGTGTCGACGGTCGTGCGGTGCAGCGCCGCGTTGAAGGACGTCTCGACCGGATGGGCGTGGACGACGAGGATGCGCATGGGACGATGCTCCGCGGGGCCGTCTTCGCGCTCACTCGGTCCGCTCGAGGCCGGGGAAGAGGTAGAGCTTCTCCGCGCCGAAGTCGTAGTCCGGATCCTCCCAGGCGATCATCTTGCCGGGGTTGAGCAGGCCGTTCGGATCGGCCTCGCGCTTGAAGGCGAGCTGGACGGCGTCGGTCTGCTTCATGCCGCCCTCCTCCAGCGTGTAGCGGTGCGGATTGAAGATCGGGCAGCCCTCGGCGTCGTGCAGGCGCATGATCTCCTCGAGCCGCTCCTCGGAGGTGTAGCGCACCACCGGCAGGCCGAAGCAGGTGATCTTGCCGTCGAAGCGGACGAACTCGAGGTGGCCGGGCACCTCGTCGCCGAACAGCTTCGTCACCGCGGCGACGCGCTCGAGCTGGTGCGGGAACGGATAGAGCACCTGGAGATAGGTGATCGAGGGGTCGACGCGCAGGCCGCGCAGCGTGGTGTGGTTCCAGGCGAGCTCGTAGACCGGCGGCAGGCCCTTGCGCTCCTCCTCGGTGGCGAGGTCGGAACGGTAGACCACGTCGGCCGCCTTGAAGCGGCGGGTGAAGGCGGCGAAGGCCTCGACCGCGAAGGGCGCGACCATGACGAGGACGGTGGACTGGTC